>VYFG01000104.1 GCA_009842505.1 Gammaproteobacteria bacterium | reverse complement strand
TCATTGTGCATTGCACAATTCCCTTGTCCCTATTGGAATTTTGCAAGCGGCTCCACAGGGAATGCGGAAGCGCTTTCTTAAGGGGGTATATCGATAGCCCGGATGGAGACTTCCTCTGGCACGAGCCTAGTGGATCAATCAGGGAGGGACATCAAACTCCCCTCATTGAGGTGGATTTGTTGGTTGAGCCAACTGTGCGGTCGGACTATGCCGATGAATGTACAGAGGTCTGGATTGATATATTCACAGGCAGATTGACGAGGGAAGAACCACCGAACGTGGTCGGATTCCGTAAGGCCTATATACCAGCGCCGCAAACCGGGTTCGATCAGAACGGCCTTAAATTTCAAAACTGCCCCATCTGCGGAGGGCGCACAATTAGAAACGGCCAGTCGCTAATCATGGATCACGCAACAAAAGGTGAGGCTCCGTTTGCAAATCTTGTCAAGACTCAACTCGACGCCCAACCAGCTATATACCCTGTGACGCGCAAGTTCCCGAACGGGGGACGGAAGGTGCTTCTGTTCTCCGACGGACGCCAGAAAGCGGCACGACTCGCGAGAGACATTCCAAGGGAAGTTGAGCAAGATATATTTCGACAAATCATCGCTTTGGCGGCAAAACGGCTCAAGGATATCGGCCGCGAGCCCCGGCCTAGGCGAGACCTCTATGTCGCATTTCTCACTGTTCTGCGCGACTTTAATCTTGCAATTTTTGACCGTTCAGATGCACAACGCGTAGAAACCGAGATCCAGCATCTCGAAAAGGATCATTTGGATGAAGAATTAGACGAACTGTTAGAGGAGTTTGAGCCAGGCGAAATTCCGGGTCGCTATCAAAGTGCTCTTCTCACACAATTATGCGGGAGATACTATTCCTTGACGGGCGCTACGGTGGGCTTTTTGAAACCTTCTCGGCGAGCAGTCACTGCATTGGCCAGGTCAGTCAAAGAGGCACCAGTTGGTCTTTCTGTCGAAGATATGGAAAACCTTGCTATTGCGTGGATCTTAGGCGTAACCGACGGGTTCGCCCTCGATTCGGACCTTTCTGACCCAGTCCGGGCCGTCGCAGCAGGATACTGGCGCACTGCATGGGGGTCTAATGGACAATTTCGGCCAGATTTTCGAATGGCACTGCCGAGTATTCTTGAAATTAACCAAGCGCAAGTCCAAGCACTTGAGCAGATATTCTCCGACACTCTGAGCCATCAACATACAAACGGGGGATATTTCATCGCGAAAGACAAGGTCAAACTCCATATCGATCTTGGTCACAAATGGCTGCAGTGTACCAATTGCACTAATTTGATGCCTTGTACGGTACAAAATCACTGCGTGTATTGCGGCTCACCATCTGTTGTGGTGTTGGACCCGAAACAAAGCGACTATATTCGGGCTAGGAAAGGATTTTGGCGAGACCCTGTGGTGCAGGCGCTGGGGGCGACTCCTCAATTACGTAGCATCTCTGTTGAAGAGCACACGGCACAACTCTCGAACAGGGACACGGGGCGTATCCATGCGACAACCGAGCAATACGAGCTGCGATTTCGGGACATTCAGATTTCTGAGAATGACCGTCCTATTGATGTCCTAAGTTGTACTACCACCATGGAAGTCGGTGTTGATATCGGTTCTTTAGTGGCGATTGGACTGCGTAACGTGCCACCTCAACGCGAGAATTATCAGCAGCGCGCTGGTCGCGCCGGTCGGAGAGGGTCTTCTGTTTCCACAGTAATGACATATGCGCAAAACGGACCACACGATAATCATTATTTCCTTAATCCGCGTCAGATCATTGCGGGGCCGCCACGCAACCCGGAAGTAAAGATTGACAACCCAAAGATCGCACGGCGACACGTCAATTCATTCCTACTTCAGACATTTTTCCACGAATACATGGATGAAAATAATATACTAGTTGGCGGTTCCACTTCGATGCTTTCCCGTGCACTCGGCAAAACAGTAGACTTTTTCTATGGAACTGGGAATAAAGGACTGAATCTTCAGGTTTTCAGCGATTGGATTAATACGCGAGTCATAGCGTCGGATGGCGATATTGCAGCTAGGATCAGCGATTGGCTTCCCGAGTCAATTCGCACCGAACCACAACCGCGGAGCGAATGGATACCCGATGCTGCACTACATCTCCTTACAGAATTGAGGAAACTCTCAAAAACTATTGGTGACCCCAACGCAGATCCAGCAATGGTAGAGGGATCTTCCACAAACGAAGGAACCGAGGAGGCTGAGAACACGGAACAGGAAGAACTCCTAGAGTTTTTGTTCTTTCACGGCCTGCTTCCGAGCTACGCGTTTCCAACTGATTTGACAAGCTTTCTTGTAGAGAAATTTGAGAGGGGATCGAACAAAAATTGGAAAGTAACTGTTGTTGAGCGGCCGCAACAGAGCATTGAGAAGGCCTTGAGTGAATATGCACCTGGGCGGTTGATTGTTGTCAACAAGGAAACTTATCGTACTGGTGGGGTGGTCGCTAGCGTCCTTCCAATTGAACATGATCGGGCCGAGCCACTATTTCGTAAGTCGCGAATTCTCATTCACTGCGAAAACTGTAGCTATGTGCAAGACTTAGACAGAGCCGATCTCGACGATGTCGCATGCCCTGTCTGCGCGAGCACTCTCACACAGCATGCGATGATTATTCCCGAAGTATTTTTACCCGAAGAGGGAAGATCCTTGCGAGAGGACGATCGGGAACAAGAGATCACCTATGCGACGATGGCGCAATTTCCTGTACCTGTGGGAACGGATGATCTGCCAAATCTTATTGAGGTGGGCGATTGTTTACATTTCGCAGTTGCGACGGATCGCCAGCTAGTAACAGTGAATAAGGGGCCGCTTCGCGAAGAAGCCCATGACGGCTTTTGGATATGTGAGAAATGTGGATATGCTACGGTCAATGATCCTCCACAGGGCGCGCACACACGTCCATATAAGATTGAACGGAGTTTTGTGCGGCCCAAAGCGCCATACAATTGTAGTGGAAATTTTTCGAATGTTTTTCTTGGTCACATCTTCACAACAGACCTGCTCTTGCTCCGTCTGACTATCTCAGCCCCAGTGATCACACATACGCGCCGCGCGTTCGCGTTGCGAATTCTTGAAGATGCACTCTACTCCATTGCAGAAGGGCTACGTCTAGCGGCAAGCCGCCATCCACAACTCGACCTCGACCCGGCTGAGTTTGGCTCTGGATTCCGAATTGTGCCAAATACGGGTGGCAACGATGTCAATCTAGATATTTATCTCTACGACACTTTGTCTGGTGGCGCCGGTTACGCCGAACTTGCGGGGACGTATCTTAATGAAATACTCCAAGATGTGCTGACTCTATTGGAGGAGTGTCCATCCAAGTGTGACCAGTCCTGCCAGAGTTGCCTGCGGCATTTTTTCAACCAACATTTGCGAAACAGGCTTGATCGTTCGCTCGGAGCGGCTCTACTTGGTTATGCGATGAATGGGGAAATTATCTTGGAGCGCGATGCTGACGACCAAGCCAATGAATTACGACAATTAAAAAGGCTGTTGGAATTCGATGGCTACAAATGCACGAACGACGTTGACATCAACGGTATTAAGATCCCTTTGGTCGTCGAAAGCTCGGAAATGAGGGTCGCTGTTGGAGTACAACCTGGACTCGTAGACCCAGATACGGCCGACCATTCCCTGCGAAAGCTACCGAAAGATGAGAATATGTTGGTTCGTCTGTTTAACTCTTACATACTGCAACGAAATTTACCGGATATGCATCAAAAAATACGAGCATTGCTTTAAGCTTCGTATTGTAGCAATGGAATATTCAGTCGCGTATGGTCTGCGGTACTAACACCATTGTTACCAAGACTGCCTATCACGAGTTTGGCAATTTGTTATAAATTATGTTTGAATTTCCCGGAGAAATAGAATTATATTCAATAGGTTATAGATCCGTAAATTGGACACATACTCCAAAAGCATAAGTACATGGATATCCATATCTCACTTTGACTCCGCCGGAATTACCCCACAGAATCCGGCGCTCACCAACCACCGAACCTGTTCGGTTATCTGCCATGCCCCGTTTCAATCGACTGCTGATCACCGGCGCCGCCGGCAACCTCGGTCGGGTCCTGCGCGAAGGCCTCGCGCCGCTCGCCACCACGCTCCGGCTGACGGACCGTGCCGACATGGGCGAAGCCGCCCCCCACGAGGAGATCATGCCCGCCGAGCTGGGTGACTTCGACGCCATCATGGAGATTGTCGGAGGCTGCGACGCCATCGTCCATTTCGGCGCGGCTCCGATGGAAAGGCCATGGGCGGAAGTCCTCGAGTCCTCCATCAAGGGCGGCTACCACGTGTACGAGGCGGCGCGGCGGCACGGCATCAGGCGAATCGTCTACGCCAGTTCCATACACGCGGTCGGATACGTGCGCCGGGAGGAAGGCGCGGACACGGACACGCCCCACCGCCCGGATTCGCTCTACGGCGTGTCCAAGTGCTTCGTCGAGGACCTCGCCTCGATGTATTTCCACAAGTTCGGCATCGAGTCGGCCCTGCTGCGTATCAATTCATGCTTTCCGGAACCTGCGGACCGGCGCCACCTGGCGACCTGGATGAGTTTCCGGGACCTGATGCAGCTGGTGGAGAAATGCCTCGTCGCCGAACGCATCGGCCACTGTGTGATCTACGGAATCTCGGACAACCGCGAGCGGTTCTTCAGCAACGACAAGGTGCGTCATGTCGGCTACATGCCCCGGGACTCAGCGGAGGATTACCGGGCGCAGGTCGAAGCCGCTACCGAACCGGGCGATCCGTTTGCCGCAGGCGTGGAATTTGTAGGCGGCGTCTTCTGCGAGTTCGGCCACCCGGACGACTGATCGTCAGCCGATTCCCTGCAGCCGGCGGGCCAGTGCCCCGTGCCGGACCTGCAGCTCGGCCAGATCAAGGCCGGGAATTTCACCGGCCCGCACCCGCCAGTTCCCCGCCACCATCACGTCGTGGGCTTTGCGGGCGCCGCACAGGACCAGCGCCGCCAGGGGATCTCCCGCCCCGGAAAAATTCGGTTCATCCGGCCGGAACAGGGCGAGGTCCGCCTGCATCCCGGGTGCGATGGCCCCGATATCGGTCCTGCCCAGACAGCCTGCGGATCCCGTGGTTGCCCAGCGCAGGGCGTCCAGGTGGCTCACCGATGCCGCGCCATAGCGCAGTCGCTGCAACAGGAATGCCTGCCTGACCTCCTGGACCATGTTGGAGCCGTCGTTGGAGGCGGACCCGTCCACCCCCAGGCCCAGCCGGCAGCCCGCACGCTCCAGTTCCAGGGTGCGGCACTGCCCGGAACCCAGCAGCATGTTCGAACTCGGGCAATGAGTAACGCCCACACCCGCCTCCCCCAGCATGCCCATTTCCCGGTCGTCGAAGTGAATCCCGTGGGCCAGCCAGACATCGTCCGCCAGCCATTCCACGGATTCCAGGTAGTCGAGCGGCCGCATGCCGTAATTCCGCTCGCAAAAGGCGTTTTCGTCCTCCGTTTCCGCCAAGTGGGTATGCAGCCGGACCCCCCGGTCCCGGGCCAGGGCCGCCGTCTCGACCATCAACTCCCGCGACACGCTGAACGGCGAGCAGGGCGCCAGCGCGACCTGCAACATCGAACCGGGCGCAGGATCATGGTACCGGTCCACCAGCCGCGCCGAGTCCGCCAGGATCTCGTCCCGGTCCTGGACCACCGACGCGGGGGGCAGCCCCCCCTGATCCTCGCCGAGACTCATGGAGCCCCGCGTGAGGACCGCGCGCTGCCCGATCCGCCGCAGCGTCTCGACCTGGACATCGATGGCGGATGCGGCTGCGGGAGGGAAGAGATAGTGGTGATCCGCGCTGGTGGTGCAGCCGGACAGCAGGAGTTCCGCACAGGCCAGTTCCGTGGCCACCTCCACCATTTCCAGGTCAAGGCCGGCCCAGATCGGGTACAGGCTCTTCAGCCAGGGGAACAGCGCCTTGTCCAATGCCCAGGGGCAGGCCCGGGTAAGGGTCTGGTAGTAGTGGTGATGGGTGTTGATCAGCCCGGGCAGCAGCACCGACTCCGATGCGTCGATGGTCTCTTCCACCGGGCCCGCGGGTTCTTCACCGGCTGCAAGCACTTCCGAAATGACCGTGCCTTCCACCACCACGCCACCGTCCGCAGGGGCATCCGCAAGAACAGCCAGCGGGTTTCTGAACCAGATGCGGTGAACTGGCGGTTGCATGGTTGGATCCGGCGGTGAAAGGCTCCGAAGTGTACTTCCTTTCCATGATGCGTGGTCCATTCACGCAATCGTTTTCGTTTCGTTTTCCATCCTGGTCGGCGGCAAAATGACAGGCGCACTGTATGCCAAACCGGACAAAAGATCGGAACCGCCGGGAACAGTACCAGTGAACACGCGCCACGTTTGCTGCCGCATGCCGTAGGCGTGAATCTTACGGCTTCGGCAGAGCGGCGAATGTCACTTGCCCCCGACATATGGTTCATAATTAGTGTATGTCGCGCACCAATTTCAATATCGATGATGCGGCCTGAGCGCGAGCGAGTCGGCCACAGGACCGAGCCCCTTTGTGCAGTATGGCCGGATTTTTCCCGCCCGGCGCCCCCGCCGGAGCCGGTACTGCAGGCGGGGTACGAGGCAACTCCGGGATCCAGTTCATGACCGGCATGCCGTTACAGGGGTCCGGTCATTCCGGGTGACGATGATTGCCATGCCAGATGCCGGTTCCATCGCACTGATCTTTTCCGTTTTCCTTCTCGCCGGCACAGTAAAGGGTGTGGTCGGTCTGGGGCTCCCGACCGTGAGCCTCGGTCTTCTGGCAACCACCTTTGATCTCACCACCGCCATGGCGCTGATGGTCGTTCCATCCCTTGCCACCAATCTCCTGCAGGCAGTGGTCGGCGGCAATGGCCGGATGCTGATCCGACGGCTCTGGCCGTTTCTTGCCGCCGCGGCCGTCACGATCTGGGTTGGCGCGGCAGCACTCGTCAGCGTCGATCTCGCGCTGCTCTCCGGCCTCCTCGGAATCCTTCTGGCGGCCTATGCCGTGCAGGGACTCGCGGGGGTGGGAATTTCGGTCCCCGCACCCTGGCAGGTATGGGCCGGACCGGCCTTCGGCGCGATGAACGGCATTCTCACCGGGATGACCGGTTCTTTCGTGGTCCCGGGCGTGCTCTACCTGCAGGCGATCGGCCTCGGGCGGGATGCACTGGTGCAGGCGATGGGGATGCTGTTCACCGTCTCGACCCTGGCGCTTGCCCTCTCGCTCCGGAACCACGGCCTGTTCGACGGGGAACTCGGCCTCACCTCGACTGCTGCCCTGCTGCCGGCCTTCCTCGGCATGGCGCTCGGGCAGTCGGTGCGACGGCGCCTGTCCGAGGCCCATTTCCTCCGGGTATTCTTCCTCGCCGTGCTGGCGCTCGGGATCTATATCCTGGTCAATGCCGCACTGGGCCTCAGGTAGGACCTTACAGGGCCGTTCGCCACCACTGCCAGACGCCTGCTTTCCGTACATCCACAGGAACGGGACACTGACCGGGTCGAGGCGGCGGATCGTGGACATTCCCCGCAACCAGGGCAACTTTCCCGTTGCGACCCTTAAAATTCCGGTATCACCCCGGCCGGATCGGAAGCCATACTCGACAGGCCTTCCGTTTCGTATTATCTTGCGCCGGGCCGGAGCGACGGCGTCGCACCGGCGCCCCATGATGGACTGATTTGCCCACCGGGACCGTATCCGTATGAACCTGCATCGAATGCTGCTCGCCCGTGCCGAGGCCGGTAACCCGGTCCGCGTCGGGCTGGTCGGCGCCGGCAAGTTCGGCACCATGTACCTTTCCCAGGCAGCCCGTACCCCGGGCATCCACGTGATGGCCCTTGCCGACTTGAATCCCGACCGCGCGATCGCCGCCTGCGCGCGCGTTGGAGGCTTCGACACCTCGGCCGCCGACTTCGACGCAGCCCGCAAGGCCGGTACGACCCATGTGACCGACGACCCGATGGCGCTGGTTGCCGCCGACGGAATCGACGTGGTGATCGACGCCACCGGCAATCCGGCCGCTGGGATTGCGCACGCGCTTGGCGCAATCGAACACGGCAGGCATATCATCATGGTCAATGTCGAGGCCGATGTGCTTGCTGGCCCCCTGCTCGCCGCGCGTGCACGCCAGGCAGGCGTGGTCTACTCGATGGCCTACGGCGACCAGCCGGCGCTGATCGCCGAGCAGGTCGACTGGGCCCGCGCCTCGGGTTTCGAAGTGGTCGCCGCCGGCAAGGGCACAAAGTTTCTCGACGGCTATCACCACATCACACCCGACGATGTCTGGCAGCATTACGGGCTCACGCCGGAGGAAGCGCGGGCGGGCGGCATGAACCCGCAGATGTTCAATTCCTTCCTTGACGGAACCAAGTCAGCCATCGAGATGGCCGCTGTAGCCAACGCCACCGGGTTGACGCCGGCGCCATCCGGGCTCTCCTTCCCGCCCTGCGGCGTGCATGACCTGCCCCACGTCATGCGCCCGCAGGCCGAGGGCGGATTACTGCATCACAAGGGCCAGGTCGAGGTGGTCTCGTCGGAGGAGAGGGACGGCCGGCATGTCGCCGGCGACCTTCGCTGGGGCGTGTACGTGGCATTCGAGGCGCCGAGCGCCTATGTCAGGGACTGTTTCCGCGAATACGGCCTCGTGACCGACACGACCGGACGATACTCCGCGCTCTGGAAGCCCTACCACCTGATCGGGCTCGAACTCGGCATCTCGGTCGCCTCCGCCGCCCTGCGGGGCGAACCCACGGGTCAAGCCGACGGTTTCCGGGGCGACGTGGTCGCAACCGCCAAGCGGGATCTGAAACCCGGCGACCGCCTCGACGGCGAGGGTGGCTACACGGTCTACGGCAGGTTGATGCCCGCCGCCGACAGCCTAGCCGCCGGCGGCCTGTCTGTCGGCCTTGCCAGCGACGTTACGCTCAAAAACCCGGTTGCCCGCGACACGCCGCTCATCTGGGCCGATGTCGAGGCGCCGCCCGGGATGCAGGCGATGCGGATCCGCCGCGAGATGGAAACGATGTTCGCACCGTCCCGTGAACATGCCGCAAGATAATCTCCAGGTACCAGTCGGGGACCCCTCCGGCAGAAGGTCTCCTGCACTGTGGTTTGCAGGTCTTCCCGATCTCCCGTACCGGATGGAACACCACATCGGTACGGTTTCGACGCGTCGCGTCAACCCGGTTTCGAAATGTCTTCATTTGGCTGGAATCCAGCACCAGAATGTTCTCGAAACATTTATTTATTAATACTTTACGAAAGATAATGAATCTGAAATCGTGAACATCGGCAGGATTATTTCCAGAGAGCGGCCTGATGAGTTTGACGCGGGAACCAGCCATCCGCTTCCCAAGGCCGGTTCAGTCGATCACCCGGCAGACTGCGCATTGGCTCTATGCGCAACTATTTTCTTCTATGCGCAAGAATCATGTCGAATCCGATGAACAGTACCAATTCAGGGAAGTCACTGAAAACGAAATTCTGGGGCTCCATGAGGGCAACTTCGCGCGATTCCGGATAAAACCGTCGCAGTTCAGGGAATGGCAGGACACCTGGAACCGGACGGGTACCCAGCAAGCCGCTGTGGTGGGACACGACCTGTGAAAGATCAGGACCGTGTTGCCATGGTCCGCCCCATGCGTTGCCGAGGGAAGCTTCCGCCGTCATAATCACACCCCTAGCCATAACCCCCCATAAACGAACGGGGCCGTTTCAGATTGGAGAACGGGGGCATGACCGGGTTGGGCTCAAGCCGTTCCGTCGTGCCGTTGAATTCCTGCCGGATTTTACCTACACTTGCAGAGTTCTGACTATTTGGTCAGCTTTTTCAGCAGCCCGCCATGACCGGAACCAACGAGGAGACACCGTCCGATCACCTGCTTGCGCTTCGCGGCATGACACGGTCGTTCCCCGGCGTGCTTGCCAACGACGACGTGCATCTCACCCTCGGCGCGGGAGAGATTCATGCCCTCCTTGGCGAGAACGGCGCCGGCAAGTCCACCCTGGTGAAAATGATCTACGGCATCCTGAAGCCCGATGCCGGGGACATCCTCTGGAAGGGCCAGCAGGTCTCGATCTCCAGCCCGGCCTATGCCCGCAGCCTGGGCATTGCCATGGTTTTCCAGCATTTCTCGCTCTTTGATTCCCTGACGGTATTCGAGAACATCGTACTTGGCATGGACAAACGGGAGAGCAGTGCCGAGCTGCGCAGGGAAATCACCGAGATATCCCGGCACTACGGCCTGCCGCTGGATCCGGATCGGTACGTCTACACCCTGTCCGTGGGAGAGCGCCAGCGCATCGAGATCATCCGCTGCCTGTTGCAGAAACCGGGGCTGCTGGTCATGGACGAACCGACATCGGTGCTGACCCCGCAGGAAGTGGAGAAGCTGTTCGAGACACTGCGCCAGCTCGCCGCCGAAGGCATGGCGATTCTCTACATCAGCCACAAGCTGGACGAGATCAAGGCGCTGTGCAGCCGCGCCACCATACTGCGTGGCGGCCGGGTGGTGGATTCGGTGGCGGTCGAGCACGAAACACCGCACACCCTGGCGGCAAAGATGATGGGCGAGGCGCTGGCGGCGGAGCCCGAACCGAAAGCCCACACCCCCGGGGAGATCCGCCTGGCCCTGGACCGCCTGGACGTTCCGTCGGCGAACGAGTTCGGCATCCCGCTCAGGGACATCAGCCTCGATGTGCATGCCGGGGAAATCCTCGGTATCGCAGGGGTCGCCGGCAACGGACAGGACGAATTCCGCAAGGCCATCAGCGGGGAGGTCACGGTGGCAGCCGGGCAGGTCCGGATTGACGGCACGGACTGCGGCCACCGGGGGCCCAATGCTCGGCGGTTGATGGGTCTATCTTCCATTCCCGAGGAACGCCTCGGCCACGGCGCAGTGCCCAGTCTGACCCTGTCCGAGAACAGCCTCCTGACGTCCTTCCTCCGCCTCGGGTTGCTCTCCGGCGGCTTCATCAACCGCAGCGCCTGCGACCGGTTCACCGACGAGGTCATTGAACAGTTTCGGGTCAAGGCCAACGGTGCGCAGGCGCCGGCGGAGAGTCTCTCCGGGGGCAACCTGCAGAAGTTCATCGTCGGGCGGGAGATTCGCCAGAACCCGGAGCTTCTGGTGGTATCCCAGCCCACCTGGGGGGTGGACGCTGGTGCCGCCCGGGCCATCCACGACGCCCTGCGGGATCTTGCCGCGGCTGGCACCGCGGTGCTGGTGATATCCCAGGACCTGGACGAGCTCATGCAGATCAGCGACCGCATTGCCGCCATCTGTGCCGGGGCCGTGTCCGCAACCTACCCGGTGGACCGGGTCACCATGGAACAGATCGGCCTGCTCATGGCCGGGGCAAGCACTCTCGAACACGCCGCGGAGGCGGGCCATGCTGATTAAGCTGGTCAGGCGCCCCGAGGCGTCCCGAACGATGGCGCTCCTGTCCCCGCTGATCGCGCTGGCATTGACCCTCCTAGCAGGCATCGTCCTTTTCATGTTCATGGGCGCGAATCCCGGCGAGGCGCTGTACGCCTTTTTCATCGAGCCGCTGACATCCCTCTACGGCTGGGGCGAACTCGGGGTGAAGGCCACGCCGCTGGTGCTGATCGCGATGGCGTTGTCCATCGGCTTTCGCGCCGGGGTCTGGAACATCGGCGCCGAGGGTCAACTGACTCTGGGCGCCATCTGCGGCGGCGGCGTCGCCCTTTGGTTCCATGACACCGAGGGTTTCTGGCTCCTGCCGCTGATGGTTATTTGCGGCATTCTCGGGGGCATGGCCTGGGCCGCGATCCCGGCCTTCCTGCGCACCCGCTTCAACGCCAACGAGATCCTGGTCAGCCTGATGCTGACCTACGTCGCTACCCTGTTCCTCAGCTATCTGGTTCACGGCCCCTGGCGGGATCCGGACGGCTTCAATTTTCCCGAATCCCGGGTGTTCAACGACTCCGCCACGCTGCCGATGATCCTGGGTGGTACCCGGCTGCACTTCGGCTGGCTGCTGGCCCTGGCCGCGGTGGCGGGGGTCTGGGTGCTCATGGCGCGCACCATCATCGGGTTCCAGGTCAAGGTCATCGGCGAGGCGCCGGCGGCGGGCCGATACGCCGGCTTCAGCATCAACCGGGTCATCTGGTTCACCCTGATGCTGAGCGGTGGAGCCGCGGGACTTGCCGGTCTGGTGGAGGTGGCGGGCCCCATCGGCCAGCTCCAGCCTTCCATTTCCCCCGGCTATGGCTTTACCGCCATCATCGTCGCTTTCGTCGGGCGCCTGCACCCGGTGGGGGTCTTGCTGGCGGGCCACCTGGTGGCACTCAGCTATCTCGGCGGGGAATCCGCCCAGATCACCCTCAACCTGCCCCTCGCGGTCACCGGGGTGTTCCAGGGTATGCTGCTGTTCTTCCTGCTGGCCTGCGATGTGCTGATCCACTACCGCATCCGGCCGGCCCACGCCGTCGCGGTCAGGGAGGCCTGATGGAAATCCTGGTCCCTACCCTGCTGACGATCATCACCGCGGCCACACCGCTCCTGTTCGCCGCCATCGGCGAGATGGTGACGGAGAAATCCGGCGTGCTCAACCTCGGTGTGGAGGGGATGATGCTGGTCGGCGCGGTGGTGGCGTTCGCCACGGTGCACCATACCGACAGCGCGTTCCTCGGGATCCTGGCAGGCATCCTCGCCGGAGCCGGGATGTCCGCGATTTTCGGCATACTGGTGCTCGGCCTGCAGTCCAGCCAGGTAGCCACCGGCCTTGCCCTGACCATTTTCGGCGTCGGCCTCAGCGCCCTTTGGGGACAGAGCCTGGTGGGGGTGGCCTACGAGGGTCTGCCCAAGCTCTCCGTGCCGCTCCTGTCCGATATCCCCCTGGTAGGGCCGCTGCTGTTTAACCACGACATCCTGGTCTATGGCTCCTTCGCCGTGGTCCTCGCGGTGGTCTGGTTCCTCGGCCATACCCGGCCGGGGCTGGTCCTGCGCGCCGTGGGCGATTCCCACGACGCGGCCCATGCCATCGGCTACTCCGTCCTCAGGATCCGGTTTTTCGCCATCCTGTTCGGCGGTGCTATGGCGGGGATCGCGGGCGCCTACCTGTCCCTCGCCTACTCACCGCTCTGGATCGAGAACATGAGCGCGGGGCGGGGCTGGATCGCCCTGGCACTGGTGGTGTTTGCCACCTGGCGGCCCTGGCGGGTGCTGGTGGGGGCGTACCTCTTCGGCGGCATCACCATCCTGCAGCTCCATGCCCAGGCGTTCGGGGTGGGCATACCCTCCCAGGTGATGTCCATGCTGCCCTATCTCGCCACCATCCTTGTGCTGGTGCTCATATCCCGGGACCAGAACAAGATCAAGCGCAATGCCCCGGCCTGTATCGGCAAGCCGTTCCACCCCACCGCCTGATCCGTCCCTGGACATGACCGCAACGGGACGCAAGATCACGCCGCTCGGCAATCGACGCCGCGACCAGATCCTCCGGGCAGCGGAGGCGGAATTCGAGAAATACGGCTACGAGGGCGCCCGCATCCAGCGAATCGCGGATCTCGCCGAGGTGCCCAAGGCCAATGTGCATTACTACTTCGCCAGCAAGTCCACCCTCTATGATGCGGTGTTGTCCAACGTGGTTGACCTGTGGAATGCCGCCCTGGCTCCCATCGACGCCGCTGCCGATCCCGCCACCGTGCTCGAGGACTATATCCGCATGAAGGTGGAACTGACCCGGCTCTATCCCGCCGCCACCCGGATTTTCGCCCAGGAAATGCTGGGCGGATGGCAGCATCTCAGCGAACACCTGAAACGGGAGACCCGGGCATGGACCGAGCACCTGGCAACGGAGATTGAGAACTGGATTCGCCAGAAGCGCATGCTCCCCGTGGACCCCTTCCACCTGATTTTCGTCATCTGGGCCACTACGCAGCACTACGCCGAGTCCGGCACCCAAGTCAAATCCATTTACCGCAAGAACAGCCTGACGCGGCAGGACCATGACCGCCTGGCGGATTCCCTGGTCACCATGGTGCTCCGGATCTGCGGACTGGAGCCCGTCGGCCACGGCCGCAACACCTGATGGAAGCCCACGCCCACGAATGGCTGAACCTGCTGCTGCGGTGGATCCATTTCATCGTGGGCATCGCCTGGATCGGCGCGTCGTTCTACTTCAACTGGCTCGAAAACAATCTTGACCGCGAGCCGCCCCAGGATGAAGGCATTGACGGAAACCTCTGGGCAGTGCATGGCGGCGGTTTCTACTACCTGAAGAAATTCACCACCGGCCCCGAAAGGCTGCCTTCCTCCCTGCACTGGTTCAAGTGGGAGGCCTATACCACCTGGCTTTCCGGTGTTGCCCTACTCGTCCTCATCTACTATTTCAACGCCCGCGCCTGGCTCATCGACCCGTCCGTCAGGGACCTGGAGCCCTGGCAGGGAATTGCCACGGGGATTGCCTCGTTGGTTGTATCCTGGTTCGTCTATGACGGGCTCTGCAGGGTGTCCAGGGAAAGGCCGGGGCTGCTGACGGCCATGGTGTTCGGGTGGTTCGCACTGCTCGCCTTCATCCTGACCCAGTTGCTGAGCGGCCGCGCCGCCTACATTCACGTGGGCGCCGCCATCGGCACGGTGATGGTAGCCAACGTGTTTTTCGTCATCATCCCGGCGCAGCGGGAGCTGGTGTCGGCACTGAAGGAGAGGCGGCCGACGGATCCGGGGCATGGCCGGAACGGGCTGCTGCGATCCCGCCACAACAACTACTTCACCCTGCCGGTCCTGTTCACCATGATCAGCAGCCACTTCCCCAGCACCTACGGAAACAGCCTGAACTGGCTGGTGCTGGTCCTGCTGGCGCTGGTGAGCATCGCGGTGCGCCACTACTTCAATGTGCGCCACCTTGGCAATCGCCTGGCATGGATCTTGCCCGCGGCGTTCCTCGCCATGGTCGGCCTGATGTGGCTGACCGCGCCGCGGCCGGCCGGCCAGGGCGGGATACTCGTGAGCGACGCCGAGGCCAGTGCCATCGTCACCACCCACTGCGCGGGCTGCCATGCCGCCAAACCCACGTTTCCCGGCTTCATCACCGCGCCCAAGGGCATCGAGCTCGATACCATGGACAAGATCCGCATCCACCGGGTTGCCATCAACCAAGTCACCGTCTTGACGAAGACCATGCCGCTCGGCAATCTCACCGGCATGCTGGACGAGGAGCGTACCACCCTCGGGCACTGGGTACAGACACAGGAGAACGCACAATGACCTCCCCCTATCCGCGTGACATGATCGGCTACGGGGCGCACCCGCCCCATCCCCGCTGGCCGGGCAATGCCCGGATGGCGGTCCAGTTCGTGGTCAACTACGAGGAGGGGGGCGAGAACAACATCCTGCACGGCGACCCGGCTTCGGAGGCCTTCCTTTCCGAAATCGTCGGTGCCCAGCCGTACCCGGGTATCCGCCATGCCAACATGGAGTCCATCTACGAATTCGGCTCACGGGCCGGATTCTGGCGCCTGCACCGCCTGTTTACCGACCGGCGCATACCGGTCACCGTGTTCGGCGTAGCCATGGCCCTGGAGCGTAACCAGCCCGCGGTGGATGCCATGCTGGCGGCCGAATGGGAAATCGCCAGCCACGGCTGGCGCTGGATCGACTACCAGTTCATGTCGGAAGCCGAGGAAATCCGGCACCTGGAACGCGCGGTGGACATCCACACCCGGGTCACCGGCAAGGCGCCGGAAGGATTCTACCTCGGCCGCACCAGTCCCAATACCCATCGCATCACCGCCGAGTACGGGCGGTTCGTCTACAGCGCGGACAGCTATGCCGACGAATTGCCGTACTGGATCCTGGATCATGCGAAACCACTGCTCATCGTGCCTTATACTCTGGATGCCAACGACATGCGTTTTGCCACTGCCCAGGGATTCAACAGCGGCGAACAGTTTTTCACCTATCTGAAAGACTCCTTCGATGTCCTGTACGCAGAAGGCGAGACGAGCCCGCGGATGATGTCCGTGGGACTTCACTGCCGCCTTGCGGGACGCCCGGGGCGCGCCCAGGCGCTGGCGAGATTCCTCGACTACGTCCAGGCCCATGACCTTGCCTGGCTGTGCCGCCGCATCGATATCGCCAGGCACTGGGAACAACACTTTCCCTCCGACAGTTCATGAACGACAACAAGACGGATTTCTCCCAGCACTGGGTCAATCTTGGCTCCGCCCGCCTGGGGGCCGCGGCGGTGGCCTGCAGCGACGATTTCTTCGCGGCCATGCATCGCATGCTGAAAGACAGGCCCCCGGTATGGAAAGAAGGCAAGTACGACGACAACGGCAAATGGATGGACGGATGGGAATCACGGCGCAAGCGCGGACCGGGCAACGACTGGTGCATCGTCCGCCTGGCGCGGCCCGGGGTGATTCACGGCATCGAGATCCAGACCACCCATTTCACCGGGAACTATGCGCCCGCTGCCTCGGTGGAAGCGTGTTACCACGAAAGCGGCGAGCCCGGCGACAACGACCAGTGGGTGGAGATACTCGCCCGGCACGACCTCCAGGGTGACAGCGAGCATGCCTTCGGTATCAGTCACACCGGCGTCTTCACCCATGTCCGTCTCACCATCTACCCGGACGGCGGCATCGCCCGGCTGCGGGTTTATGCCGAACCCAGGGTGGACTGGGCGGCCATCGGCGAGAATGAACTGGTGGACCTGGCCGCGGCCCTGAACGGCGGCGTGGCGCTGACCTGCAACGACCAGCATTTCGGCGACATCCGCAACCTGCTTGCCCCGGGGCGGGGGCTTAACATGGGAGACGGCTGGGAAACCCGCAGACGCAGGGAGCCCGGGTATGACTGGGTCATCATCGCCCTGGCCCATCCGGGACGCATTCACCAGATCGAGATCGACACCGCCCATTTCAAGGGCAACTACCCGGATCGTTGCGAGATCCGGGGGGCCATGGTACGTGCCGCCACGGTGGCAAGCCTGCCCCGGCGGAGCGAGGACTGGCAGGTGCTGCTGCCGGCATCCAAGCTGGAGGCCGACCAGGTGCATCACTTCGAAAAGTCGGTGACGGACATCGGCGCCATTTCCCACGTACGCGTGAACATTTTCCCGGACGGCGGGATCAGCCGCCTGCGCCTGTTCGGCACCGTGGATACGATATGAGGATCCTGGAGCCGGTGCCGCTGACCCGCAGCGCCTTCTCGGCGTTCGGCGAGGTCATCGAACTCGAGGGCGCCAGGAAGATTCCCATCAACCGGGGGCTGACCACGCGCTACCACGACCTCTTCACCATTGACTGCGGCGCCGAAGGCGGGCATCCCATTGTCAACGTGTTCCGCACGGATCCGCTGCCGCTGCCGCACAGGGTGGAGGTCATGGAGCGGCACCCGGTCGGAAGCCAGGCTTTCCTGCCCTTGGATCAGGATCCGTTCCTCGTACTGGTGGCATCGCAGGGAGACACCGTGTCCGCCGAGGATCTGGTTCTTTTCCGGACCAACGGCCGCCAGGGCGTGAATTTCTATCGCAACACCTGGCACCATTTCCAGATCGTGACCGGGCAAAGACGGGATTTCATCGTCGTGGACCGGGCCGGCCCCGGGGACAACCTGGAGGAACAATCCATCCGGGGAAGCGCGCTCATTGAAGATGATGCCGGCGCATGATGGCTCCTCAAGAGATTCCAGTATTGCCGTTGCCGAATCGCCTCATGTCACGTTGAAACTGGTCCGGGTTCCATCCCGGAATCCTTGAGCGGGCCGGGAGACGATGCCCCGGAACTGATCCTGACCAGTGCACACCGGCGGGAATCCGCCCGCTCCTCACTGAAGCGCCCGAATATCGATCTCGTCGATGGACCGGTCGTGCAACCGGAATATCAGGTGCTGGGGATGCTCCAGGCGCCCTGCCTCCGTCCGGGGCTTGTCGAGGAACCGCCTGCGAATCACCCTGCTGACTACATTGTGGGTCACAACGATCACCACCTTGTCCCGGGGCAGTTCGTCCATCCACTGGTCAACCTTCGTCTCCACGTCGGCGTAGGATTCGCCGTTCGGTACCGTGTAATTCCATTTGTCGTATTCCCGCGCCGCCAGCGCGCCGGGGTAGCGGCTCTCGATTTCATCCTTGGTGAGCCCGGACCAGTCGCCGTAGTCGAACTCGATCAGGCGCGGTTCGCAGTACACGCATTCCCCGGGAATGCCAAGGATATCGATCAGGTACTGCGCCGTTGACCGCGCCCTGCCAAGCGGGCTGGCATACAACAGCACCCGCCCATGCCTGATCTCCGAATGCGGGATCAGGTCCTGCAAAACCGCGGCGTAGGTCCTGGCCTGCCATTGGCCGGTCTGCGTCAACGGGGAATCGTCCCGCCCCTGCTTGCGCAGTTCATGGTTCCATTGGGTCTCCGCATGTCGCAGCAGGTAGATCATGGAACCCTATCCGTCCTCCCGGTGAAAGATATCCCTGAGCTCGAGACCGGTCAGCCGCCTGATGGTCCGGATCACGTACCACATGATGCCAAACAGCATGATCATGGAGGGAATGGCGATCATCGGATAGCTGAGAAAGGTCATCTTGCCCAGTTCCTCGTTGAACGCCACGGTGCCGGTCTCGCTGGTCACGATGACCTTCGCGAGGACGTAGTTCATGACCGCGGAAAAGGCGAACGTCCCGGCCAGGCAGTGATTGGCGAAGCGGAGCTTCCTGTCGAAGAGTTCGGCGCTGTGCTCATGGTCCAGCTTTTGCTGGATCTTTTCCGTCGCCATGACCAGCGGATTGAAAATCAGTTTCTTGACCAGGGGTGAGCGGGTGAAACCGGTAACCACCACGGCGAGCCCAATCAGGGCCGGGATCAGCGCCTCCTTGATCGCCAGCCACTTGACGTCCAGCTTGAGAAGGCCGATGCCGCCGGTGAGGAAAACGCTCACCAGCCCCAGGATGGCGATGTAGTTCACGTGGCGGTTGCGGACCAGGTCCCAGCCGCCGTACAGGATCGGAAATGACAGTGCCAGGACGAGCGCGTTCACCGTGCCCAGACGCTCGGGAGTGCTGAATTTCATCAGGATCACCGCCGGGATGATCACGTTGACCAGGATCTCGACGAGCGGCGACGGTTTCTTGCGGTTGGTGGGCTGCATGGCGGTACGGGGGAACCGGTCGCATTTAACCCAAGACCGGCTCAAAATTCAATGCGGGGACCGGCCCGGGATACCCCCAGAAGCCATCCGGATGGCGTACAATCCGGCCCCGATCTTTCAACCTTCCTTGCCCCTCCATGCCCAAAACCATCGACTATTATCACTTCGTGATATCACCTTGGAGCTATCTCGCCATCGGGCGGTTCAATGAGATCGTCGGGCGTCATGGCGCAACGGTGAACTACAAGCCCATCGATGTCATGTCCACCTTCCTGGACATGGGCGGCACACCGCTGCCGAAACGGCATCCCGCACGCCTGCGGTACCGCATGGACGAACTGAAACGCTGGTCGTCATTTCTCGGCGTCCCGATGAACCTCCAGCCTGCCCACTTTCCCGCCGACGCCGCGCTGGCATCAAGGATGGTGCTGGCGGCGGGCAATCTGGACCTTGACGCCGGAACACTCAGCGACGCCGTGCTGACCGCAGTATGGGCCGGGGAGGAGAACATCGCCGATCCCGGCACCCTGGTGGCGCTCGCCGACCGGTGCGGGCTGGACGGCGCCGGACTCCTGGCCACGGCCGAAACGGATTCCCTGGGCGAACAGTTCACTGCGGTGACCGCCGAGGCACATACCGCCGACGTGTTCGGATCGCCTACCTACGTCGTGGACGGCGAGATATTCTGGGGCCAAGACCGGCTGGAATTCCTCGACCGGGCGCTCGCCGCCTGACCCCTGGATGCGGCGGTTTTCCCGCCGACCCGCCAGGGTTCAGGGAAGCAGCAGGGTACAGCCCGTGGTTTCCCGCCCCTCCAGGGCCTCGTGAGCCCTGCCGGCCTCCGCAAGCGGATACGTCTGGTTGACGGTGATCTGGATGCGCCCGCTACCGATCATGTCGAACAGCGCCGCCGAGGCGCTCTCCAGCCAACCGCGGTCCGAGACGAAATGAAACAGGGTGGGTCGGGTCAGGTGCAGTGACCCCACCGCGAGGTCAGCGAAACCGAACCCCTCCACCGGGCCCGAGGACTGGCCGAAGGCCACCAGGGTACCGTGCCGCCTGAGACAGTCCCGTGATCCCGGCCAGGTGCCCGCACCCACGGAATCGTATACCACATCCGCCATCCCGCCTTCCGTAATGGACCGCACGCCGGCCACGAAATCGCCGGTGTTGTAGTTGATCACGTCGGTGTACCCGTTGCCGAGCGCAAGCTCGCACTTGCTGTCGCTGCCTGCCGTGCCGATGGCGGTCGCACCCTTGGCTGCCAGCCACTGGCCGGCGATCAGTCCCACGCCGCCGGCGGCGGCATGAAACAGCACCTTGTGTCCCGCTTCCACCCTGAAACTGTCGTGCAGCAGGTAGTAGCAGGTGAGGCCTTTCAGCATGCAGGCGGCGGCGGTACGATCATCGATGTGGTCCGGCAGGTGAACCACATGGGAAACGTTGATATTCCGGTGGGTGCTGTAGGCGCCGTTGGCCAGAACATAGGCAACCCGGTCACCCTCGGCGAACCCGGCGACGCCGTCCCCGACTGCATCTACCACCCCGGCGGCTTCACAGCCAAGCACCAGATTTTCCTTCACCGGCCAGGGATACGAGCCGGTACGGATGTAAATGTCGATGAAATTGACCCCGATGGCACCGTGACGGACCCGGATCTCGCCGGTTCCGGGCGCTTCCGGTTCGAAATCAACCCGTTCCAGGACTTCGCTGCCCCCAGGTCGGACGGCGCGAATCGCATATGCCATGATGAATTACCCCTGTTCAGGTGATCGGTAAACCCGGCCCAGCATAGACCAAACATCCGACCTTTGCCAGACCGGAACCCTGTCTGCTACTTGGCCCCTGTCCCTTTGTTGCCGGGGCGCCCGGTAGCGATGGCCGTCACCGTGGAACTGACGAAGAACTCGCCGTCGATGTCATGCCGCACGTGATTCGCGTCCTCTCGTATCCGGGTTTCCACGACATCGGCGCCCGCGGACCGCGCCAGGTTTTCAGCCTCCATCAGGGCAAGATCCCTTGCCCTGGACAGGGCCGCTTCGAGACTGTCGAAGCGCAGCGGCTGGTCACGGTGAAACAGCAGGTAGATGCCGAATTCCGGCTGTGTCACCGTGATGTGGGCCATCTGCACCACTGCACCGAGGACCGCACCGATTGCATTGGCGGTGTCCGCATGCTCGGGCAGTTCCAGCTTCACGTCGAGCGTTCGTGCCACCTCGGGGAAGTAGTCGGCCGCCGGCCCCCCCACCGCGATGATGGGATAATTCTGGGCAAAATTCAGTTCAAACAGCGGTTTCACCTGCTTCGCTTCATCCTGCAACAGGACGATGTCCGCCAACAGCCGGGTCAGGCCGCGGGACCTGGAATCCACCAGCCTGCCATGCTGGTTGAGACCCGCCTCGATCAGTTTCTCGCTGATCTCCCGTACCACGAGATCGAATACCTGCCGGCTCGGCCCGACCGGATCGCCGGCGGTCCAGTTGCCGCAACCGTACAGATGGCGCATCTGCCGGGCCCAGATCCGGGCAGCAAGCTCTGCCGCGTATCGGTTCCAGTGGTCGCTCATCCCGAGAACGTGGGTTGCGTCCGATGGGGTGAAACCGCTGTAGATCGCAAGACCCAAACGCTCCAGGCGGGCAATTGCACGCATGATTCCGCGGTTGCGGTCCGCCAGCGCATCGATATCCACCGGTCCCTCCTGGAGCAATTCCCAGGCGACCGTCTCCGCTTCGCCCAGTTGTCCGACCAGCACTTCGTTGTGCTGCAGGCGCAAGGCGAAACGGTTGTTGCGCGGATTCGGCGCCGCGGCCCATTGCCGTTCGAGCCGGGAAATCACCTCGGGATGTTCATGCGCCAGAAGGCTCATGGGCACCACCCGCCGCTGGGAGATGGCAAGCCCGTTACGGAACCGAACCTCGCTGTCGCCGCCAAGGCCGATGGAAAAGACCCGCAGCGCCTCCACCATGGGCTGCCAGTCGCCGATCCGGGCGCCGTCCTCACAGAGCTCCGGCTGGCCGTCGGTCACGATGGCGATGTCCGTGGTGGTGCCGCCGATATCCACCACGATGCCGTCCCTGAGCCCGCTCAGGGCACAGGCGCCGATCACGCTGGCAGCCGGGCCGGACAGCACCGTGGCCACCGGTTGCAACAGGGCGGTCCGGGCATTCACCAGGGAACCGTCTCCCTTGACGATCATCAGGGGCGCATGGATCGACCTGCGTTCAAGTATCTCCTCCACCGAGTTGATCAGGCGCTGGATATGGAGAATCATGCGCGCGTTGAGTGCCGCAGTCAGCGCCCGGCGGGGTGCCCCCAGGGAGGAGGCAAGCTCGTGCCCGCACGCCACCGGTTTGCCCGTGAGTTCGATGATCATGTCCCTGAGGGCGATTTCGTGGGCGGTGTTGCGAGTTCCGAACATCGAGGACACGGCGAAGGCGGACACCTTTTCCGCCTGGGACAGGATGACCTCCCGGGCCCGCGCCAGGTCCAGGGCTACCTGCTCGACCCCCATCGCGTCATGCCCTCCCTCGAGCAGGTTCACCAGGTCCCGGTCGAGAATATCGTAGATGCCGCTCTTCAGAACCTGGGACTCGTTGTATCCCGGCAGCAGTACCGATACCGGAGCACCCCGGCCCTCCACCACGGAATTGGTGGACAACGTGGTGGACAGTGAGACCAGGTTCACCGATGCCAGCAACTCCTCGGGCAGGCTCGAGATCGCATTGCCGATGCCCACGGTCAGGTCATAGGCGGTGGTCAGGCTCTTGTTCTTGGCGACAACCTGCCGATCTTCGTTCACCACCACCGCGTCGGTATAGGTACCGCCGGTATCGATTCCAAGCTGGTAGGTCATGGGAGAACGCCGGGGAAAGACGCGAATTCTAATGGAATCGGGCGCGTGTGCCGTATTCTGTTCGCGGCACTTTCGGCGTTGTTGTCCCGCCTGCTAAATCCGGGGATCAGTCACACCGCGCCGCGACAGGGTGCGGTAGAACTTTTCCATGTGAAACGCCGCATGGTCAGTCTCGTACCGGAAGTCCGTGCCCTCGGGGCAGGCATTCCGTGCCCGGCAGGCCTTGCGGCAGGGCGATCCGGGGTTTGCCTCCAGATAGCGGAAACAGGACTCGACATCATAGCGCGTGCCATCAAATGCCCCCACCGGACAGACCTGCAGACAGGGTCGGTCCCGGCAATGATCGCAGGCATGCCGAACCGTCGGGTCCACTCCGATCCCTGCCACGTCCACCGGCAGTGCCACGGCGAACCGGTAGGCATGCCACAGTCCGTACTCCGGATGTATCAGCATACCAAGCGCCGACTCCTTCAGTCCCTCCGCCTTCCGCGCCCAGCGGATGAACGGGTGGTAGGGGGGGCCGCCGAAGGGGAACAGCGCCTTTCCGTCCCACCGCGATGCAAGGGCATTGCCGATGCGTTCGCTCCAACGGTTCAGGGGATCTTCCGCCCCGTCGGCGAATTCCGGAGAATCCGCGAACGACTGCCACATCGACGACCCGGCATTGCCGAGCAGTACCAGTGTTTTCGCGGGCACTCCGATGCGCACCGCCGGCACACTGTCTTCGCGCCTCGGTGTGAAACCGCCCCGCAGGACCAGGCCGTGCCTTCCGGCGTCCCCGGCTAGGTCGGAGTATTTCACGGCCGCATCCCATGCCGGTCCGGGAGCGATTGCCCCGGGTGACCACCCCGGGAGCAATCAAACCCCATGATCCGGCCGAACGCGTGGTAGCCGGCGCTATCCGGACCTGCGGGGCGGGGCCGGGCATCGGCTCTCGAACGCTGGTTCATGGATTTGGCAATTCCAGGCATCTAGCGAGTATCCCCGAACTTGGCGTCGTCTTCCACAACCTGCTGTTGCACCCACGCCACGAACGCGGCCATGGCGTCCGTTGGGCGCCGGTCCTGCGGGTAGACAATGAAATAGGAAAACCCCGAGGGTTGGGATATCCCGAACGGCACCACCAGCCGCCCCCTGGCAATGTCGTCCCGCACCAGCCGGCTGCGGCCCAACGCGACCCCGTCCCCCTCCATGGCTGACTGAACCGCCATGGCCGAATCCGTGTAAACCGGCCCCTTGTCCGGTTCAACATCGTGAACGCCCGCCGCCGCCAGCCACTTGCGCCAGTCGCTGTGTCCCTCATCATGAATCAGGACGTGATGTTTCAGATCGCCGGGGGTATGCAAAGCGTTCTGCCCGTGCATGACGGCGGGGCTGCACACCGGAAAAATCTCCTCGTCCATGAGGAAGATGCTGGTGAGCCCGGGATAGCTGCCGGGACCGTAGCGGATGGCGAGATCGATGTCCTCGGTCCGGAAGTCGGTCATTTCCCTGGACGGTGCGAGCCGGAAGTCCACCTCCGGATGCGCCTTCAGGAACAGTCCCAGCCGTGGCACCAGCCATCGCGAAGCGAAAGACGGCAGCAGGGATACGGTGAGCGTGGAGTCATTGGCGCCCCGGCGGAGCTGACGCAGGCCCTGCTCCAGCAACTGGAACATCTGGTCCACGTAGGGCAGGAGACGGGTACCGGCCTCGGTCAGCGCGAGACTCCGGTTGCCACGCTCGAACAGGCGGACGCCGAGGGTCTCTTCGAGGGACTTGATCTGGTGGCTGACTGCAGCCTGGGTCACGTGCAACTCCTCTGCGGCACGGGTGAAGGACAGCGAATTGGCAGCGGCGCGGAAAGTTTTCAGGCTGCCCAGCGGCGGAGTTCTCATGGCGTATTCGGATGAATATTTTTTATTCGATAAATTAGAAATAATCGTTTGTGGCAATTCAATCAGCTCGGTAAATTACCGGAAAGGAAAAGAATTTATCGAAACTAGTAACAATTTAACGATTGGTCAGTATTATGCCATATTATCTCAATTCACCTGGATCAGTTTCCCCCCTAGCGGCTGCTGACTGCGTGTCGGCAGTGGAGCCGGACACTATTCTCCGTCCGCTGTTCCGCCTTGGCAGGCTGGTGAAGACCTGGGATCAGCGCCACCGGCAACGCCGGCAACTGCGGGAGTTGCCCCCGCACCTGCTCGGGGATATCGGCATCAGCGAGGTGGAGGCCTACAGGGAAGCGACAAAACCGTTCTGGATCGCGTAGTCCCTCTCATTCCGTCGAGGTTACCGAATATACTCCGCGCCAGTTTTCTAGGCGGGATTTCCACCTGGCACCATGTCTCCTGCCCCGACCCTCCAACCGGGTATTGACGGGTCATTCATCACCGTGTTCTGGCCCGGCGGCAGATCCTCCCGCTACCACGCCGTCTGGCTGCGGGACCACGGCCAGGATGCGGCAAGCCGTGACCCGGGGAACGGGCAAAAGAAGCTGTCGGCAACGGACTTACCCTCCGGCCTTTGCATCCGGGGCGCAACGCTCAACGGTTCCCGGCTCAAGGTTTCGTTCGACGACGGCAGCCTGACCTGGCTCGATCTTGACTGGCTGCGCCGTCATGCCTACGACCGGACCGACGGCGAAACGCTGATCCCGAAGGGACGGAAAACCTGGGCCGGCGACCTGGACGCCGACGGTGTCATGGAATCGTTTCCCCGGGTTGCCGATGATCCGGCGGTCCTGGAGAAATGGCTCCGGTGGGTCGACACGCTGGGATTTGCCCGCCTGCGGGACGTCCCGGCCGTGCCGGGCGCAGTTCTTGATGTCATCGCGCTGTTCGGATTCGTGCGGGAAACCAATTACGGACGGCTCTTCGAGGTCCGCTCCGAACCGGACCCGGTGAACCTGGCCTATACGAGGATGGGTCTTGATCCGCATACCGACAACCCCTACCGCGATCCGGTGCCGACACTGCAATTCCTGCATTGTCTCGAGAACAGCGCCGGCGGCGGCGAGTCAAACGTCGTGGACGGTTTCCGGGTGGCCGAGATTCTCAGACGGGAGGACCCGGCCCGCTTCGCCCTGCTGAGCCGGTACAACGTCACCTTCCGGTACTGCGGCGACGGCCGAAGCGATCTCACCGCTCACCGGCCAATGCTGGAAGTCTCCCCGGATGGACAACTGGTCCAGGTGCGGATCAACAGCCGCTCGTTCCAGTCCCTGACCGGTGTTCCCTACGACCTCGTGCCGGACTTTTACGCGGCGTATCGCCACCTTGAGGAAATAACCCGCCGGCCTGAAGTCAGCGTGACCTTCCGGATGGAACCCGGGGAACTGTTCGTGGTGGACAACACCCGCGTCCTTCACGGCCGCGGGGGTTTCACGAAGACCGGCCTGCGCTGGCTGCAGGGTGCTTATGCGGACATCGACGGCCTGCGCAGCACCCTTGCCCTGCTCGGGCGCCGGCATGCGGCATGAGCCGGCCTTGCCAAACGCACCATCCGGCCATACAGTACCCGTACCGCTCCCCGTGACAGCAAATCGCCCCAATTCCTCCCCGATGAACAATGCAACCATGTCCGGCCTCGCCGGGGATTCGCCCTTGTCCCTGCCGGCCAGCCGCGGCCTGCCGGTTCTTCCCCGGGCAGGGCACATGGCGACGCCAGGGAAATGACCCGGGCAACCGACACCCGAAGCTCCGGGGAAATCACCGGGTTGCTCCGGGACATCTTCAGGCGCCGGGGCGACGAGTCCTATCTGGGCGAACCCGTGAGCATGACCGAGCACATGCTGCAAACCGCCTGGATCGCCGAGCAGGCCGGCGAGGACAGGACCGTTGTGGTCGCCGCCCTGTTGCATGACATCGGCCACTACACCGGTGAATTCGGCGACGACTACATCGACATCGGGGTGGACAACATGCATGAGGTTGCCGGGGAACGCTTCCTTGGGCGCTGGTTTCCGCCGGAAGTCACGGAACCCGTGCGCTGGCACGTGGATGCCAAGCGCTATCTATGTGCCGTGGATCCGTCCTATTTCTCCACGCTGACGGAAGCCTCCGTCCGCACGCTTGAACTGCAGGGCGGTCCAATGGATTCCGAGGAAGTCGTACGCTTCTCGGCGAACCCCTGGCTGGACTCCATCGTGCGGGTGCGCCGTTACGATGACGGCGGCAAGGTGCCCGGAAGGAAGACCCCGGACCTGGAGCACTACCTGGAGATGGTGAAGGAAGTCCTTGACGAACATCTCGATGCCGGGGATTAGTCCGGAGTAATCCCCGAAAACAAGGCAGGGAGTTGCCTGCCGTGGCTCAGGGCCCGGAAGGGCGGTCCGTTACGTTACCGGGACTCCTGCACCGGTCCGGTCAGGTCTTGGGCAGCGTTACCCCGGTCTGCCCCTGGTACTTTCCACCGCGGTCCTTATAGGACACCTCGCAGACTTCATCGGATTCGAAGAATAGCACCTGGGCCACCCCCTCGTTCGCATAGATCTTCGCGGGCAGGGGTGTGGTGTTGGAGAATTCCAGGGTAACGTAACCTTCCCATTCCGGTTCGAACGGGGTCACATTGACGATGATCCCGCAGCGGGCGTATGTGCTCTTGCCGAGACAGATGGTGAGTACGTTGCGCGGAATCCGGAAGTACTCCACCGTCCGGGCGAGTGCGAAGGAATTGGGTGGAATGATGCAGACATCGC
This sequence comes from Gammaproteobacteria bacterium, assembly GCA_009842505.1. Classification (GTDB taxonomy): domain Bacteria; phylum Pseudomonadota; class Gammaproteobacteria; order Arenicellales; family Poriferihabitantaceae; genus VYFG01. The sequence continues at coordinate 13,330 of VYFG01000104.1, read as the reverse complement.
CAGTGTAGTCTACGAAGCTGCTGGCATCGAAGGCCTTGGGGTCGACCACCGCGGAATTGATGTTGGTGAAGATCTTGAACTCGTTGGAACAGCGTATGTCGTAGCCGTAGCTGGAAGTGCCCCAGGAGATGACGCTTTGGCCCTGGATTTCCCGGACCTGCCGGGGCTCGAACGGCTCGATCATGCCGGTGGTCTCCGCCATCTCACGGATCCACCGGTCGGACTTGACGGCCATCAGTTCTGCTGGATGACGATATTGGGGAACTTGGCGCTGTAGTCCTTCTTGCGCAGGGCAAGCCTGGCCGCCGCGTTCCGTGCGATGGACTTGTACCTGGCGGATATTGGACCGTCGGGATCCGACACCACCGTGGGGTGACCGCCGTCGGCACCTTCCCGGATGCTGACATCCAGGGGCACATCCCCCAGAAGAACCGTGTCGTAGTCACTGGCCATGGCCGCACCGCCGCCGGCCCCGAAGATATGTTCCTCATGGCCGCATTTACCGCAGATATGGGTGCTCATGTTCTCCACCACTCCCAGCACCGGTATTTCCACCTTGTCGAACATCTTGTAGGCCTTGCGGGCGTCCAGCAGGGCGATGTCCTGTGGCGTGGTGACGATCACCGAACCGGACACGGGCACTTTCTGTGCCAGGGTAAGCTGTACGTCACCGGTACCTGGCGGCATATCCACCACCAGGTAATCCAGGTCGTCCCACCGGGTATCCTTGAGCAACTGCTCCAGGGCCTGGGTCACCATGGGCCCCCGCCAGATCATGGGCGACTCCTCGTCCACCAGGAAACCGATTGACATGGCCTGCAGGTCGTAGCCTCTCATGGGCTCCAGGGTCTTGCCATCCCTGGAGGAGGGCTTGCCCGCGATTCCCAGCATGCGGGGCTGGCTGGGACCGTAGATGTCGGCGTCCAGCACACCCACACGGGCGCCTTCCGCGGAAAGCGCCAGCGCAAGATTGACCGCCAGTGTGGATTTGCCCACCCCGCCCTTGCCGGAGGCGACCGCGATGATGTTCTTCACGCCGGTCAACGGCTTCACACCCTCCTGTACCTGGTGCGCCACCATGTTGGATGTCACACTGACCTCGGCGCCGGGAATCGACTCCTGCACCATTTTCGCCATCTCCGGCTCGAAGCTCCTGGCGGGATACCCGAGCACGACTTCTACCCGGGGGGTACTCCCTTCGACCGAGATTTCACCCACGTTTTTTGTCGAAACCAGGTCCATCCCGGTATGGGGGTCGATAACCTTTTTCAGGCAGGCCTCGACATCGTCGCGTGTCATGGTGGACATGATGAATTACCTTGTATCTAGTCTGGATCGAATCTTGACCCCGAAAGCGGAACCTGCCACGGGGACGCCCGCCCGTACTTCCCGGGGCCGTCTACCGGCGACAATGTTCGCCGATCCGCCCACGGACACCCCTGCAACAGCCGCGTCCGAGGCATCCACGGGAATCCCGAAGCCGGTGATTGTAACTGCAAGCCAGCGAGTATAATACCCGGCCTTTCAACCCAAACCGCCTGGCCGGCGTATCCGCGTCCAGTTTCCGACCACCCCGCATGTCTCCCAAGCCCAGAAAACTGCTGGTCACCAGCGCACTGCCCTATGCCAACGGCCCGATCCATCTCGGGCACCTGGTGGAGTACATCCAGACCGATATCTGGGTCCGGTTCCAGAAGTTGCAAGGCAACGAATGCTGGTATGTCTGCGCCGACGATGCCCATGGTACGCCGATCATGCTTCGGGCAGAGGCTGACGGGGTCAGTCCGCAGGAACTGATCGATCGTGTGCATGGGGAACATTCCCGGGATTTCGCCACCTTCCTGGTTGCCTTCGACAATTTCCACAGCACCCATTCCGAGGAAAACCGGATTCTTTCGGAACTGATATACCGGCGCCTGGACGACGCCGGCCACATCGCAAGGCGCACCATCAAGCAGCTCTACGACCCGGAAAGGAACATGTTCCTGCCGGACCGGTTTGTCAGGGGCACCTGCCCGAAATGCAACGCCGAAGACCAGCATGGAGATAACTGCGAGGTGTGCGGCAGCACCTACGACCCCACCGATCTCATCAATCCCTATTCCATGGTATCCGGTGCCAAGCCGGTGGAAAGGGATTCGGAGCAGCTGTTTTTCAAGGTGGAGGACTTCCGGGACTTTCTCCGGAAATGGTTCGACGAGGGCCGCACACAGACGGAAATCGCAAACAAGCAGAAGGAGCTCTTCGACGGGGAGCTGTTCCAATGGGACATTTCCCGCAACGCCCCCTACTGGGGATTTGAGATCCCCGGGGAAAGGGACAAGTACTTCTACGTCTGGCTGGACGCCCCCATCGGGTACCTCGCCAGCTTCCGCAACCTGTGCGACCGTGAAGGCATCGACTTCGACGAATTTCTCAGTCCCGACAGCAAAGCGGAGATGATTCATTTCATTGGCAAGGACATCGCCAGGTTCCATACCCTGTTCTGGCCCGCGGAACTGAAAGGAGCGGGGTTCCGCCCGCCAAGCGCGGTATGGTGCCATGGCTTTCTCACCGTGAACGGCCAGAAAATGTCCAAGTCACGGGGAACCTTCATCATGGCGGAGACCTATGCCAAGCATCTCAACCCGGAGTACCTGCGCTACTACTTCGCCGCCAAGCTTGACAACAACATAGATGACATCGACCTGAACCTGGAGGATTTCCGGGTACGGGTGAACTCGGACCTGGTGGGCAAACTGGTCAACATTGCCAGCCGCTGTGCCAGGTTTGTCGGCAAGGAGTTCGATGGCCGGCTGGCGGCAACCTTACCGGAACCCGAGATGTACAGCACCTTTGTCGCGGCCCTGGACAGTGTTGCCGACGACTACGAAAACCGCCGATACAGCAAGGCAATGCGGGATGTCATGGCGCTCGCCGACAAGGCCAACCAGTACATCGATTCGGCCAAGCCATGGGTCCTGATCAAGGACGAGGCCAGGCATGCCGAGGTGCAGGGAATCTGCACCCAGGGGCTCAACCTGTTCCGGGTGCTGATCACTCTGCTGAAGCCGGTGCTGCCGGTCACCGCGGAGCGGGCCGAGGACTTCCTCAATATCGACTCCCTGACCTGGGATTCACCCCGTGAACCCCTGCTGGATCATTCCATCAACCGTTTCAAACCCCTGCTCACAAGAGTGGAGGAAAAACAGATCGATGCCATGATCGAGGAGACCCGGGCGGTCCAGGAAACCGCGGAAAGACGCGCGGCCGGTCCCCTGGCGGATGATCCGCTGGCCCCCGAAATCACCATAGACGATTTCGCCAGGGTCGATCTTCGCGTGGCCCGCGTCGAGGCCGCGGAAAGGGTGGAGAAGTCCGACAGGCTTTTGCGTCTCACCCTGGACCTCGGAAGCGAGAAACGCAACGTGTTTGCAGGTATCCAGTCCGCGTATGACCCGGAAATGCTGGTGGGACGCCTCGTGGTCATGGTGGCCAACCTGGCGCCGCGGAAAATGCGCTTCGGGGTATCCGAGGGCATGGTCCTGGCGGCCGGGCCCGGTGGATCGGAACTGTTCCTGCTGTCACCCGACGAAGGGGCGACTCCCGGTCTTCGGGTGCGTTAGCCCGAATTCGGCGGTGTGGAACCGGCCGGTGTTCCGGCAGGAATACGAACGGCCGTCCCGGGAAACCAGGACGGAAGGCAACCGGCGGCCCGGCACGGAATCCGGTGAGGGGAATTACCGCTTGGAGTATTGCGGACGCTTGCGGCCCTTGTGCAGCCCGACTTTCTTGCGCTCCACTTCCCGCGCATCCCGGGTGACGAAGCCGGCCTGGCGAAGTGCCGGGCGCATTTCCTCGTCGTAGGCCAACAGGGCGCGGGTAATGCCATGACGGATCGCCCCGGCCTGCCCGCTGTTGCCGCCCCCGGCGACGTTCACCCGGATATCCATCTTGTCTATCATTTCCACCAGCTCCAATGGCTGGCGAACGATCATACGGGCGGTTTCCCGGCCGAAGTACTCGTCAAGGGGCCTGTTGTTGACCAGAATCTGGCCGCTGCCACGCCGCATGTAAACCCGTGCGGTGGAGGACTTGCGTCGGCCGGTTCCCTGATAGGTTTGCTGTGCTTGTGGCATGATTCTCAGATTTCCAGAGGCTTGGGCTGCTGGGCGGCATGCGCATGCTCCCCGCCGGCGTAGACCCGCAACTTGGCAAACATCGCCCTTCCCAGCTTGTTCTTGGGCAGCATGCCCTTGACCGCCATTTCAATCACACGGGCGGGATGACGCTCCAGCATGTCCTTGTAGACGATGGATTTGATGCCACCCGGATACCCGGTGTGGCGGTGGTAGACCTTGGCATTGGCCTTGTTCCCGGTAACGGCGACCTTCTCGGCGTTGATGACGACGATATAGTCACCGGTATCCACATGGGGGGTATATTCCGGCTTGTGCTTGCCGCGCAGCCGATGGGCCACTTCGGCCGCCAGCCTGCCCAGCACCTTGTCGGTGGCGTCGACAAGGTACCAGTCGCGCTTGACCTCCTTGGGTTTTGCGGAAAACGTCTTCATCGGATCGGATGGAACGGTATGGGGTTCAGGCCCGTGACAACCCGGGGGGCTGGGGGCAAAAAACAGGCGGCGAATGATACTTTAGCGACCGGCTCGATACAAGGCCGGTGCAGGGCTATTTCAGGAAATTCATACGCTGCCCCAAACAAACCCCGGAGGTGCATGTATCAACACCGGGAGGCGGAGCCCAGGGCGACTTTGGCATGCCGCTCCCCCCATGAAAAAAATGGCGCAGCCCCGTCCGGGAGTTGCGCCATAATAACCACCATAAGGAGGAAGCACCAATGATTCATGTATTACGGGGCACATTATCAGAAACTAGATGAACCTATCCTGAAAGCAAGCTGAATTTTCGTTCAGCTTGGAGGGACCGGAATGTAACCGGGTCCCGGGGGCGCGCTAGATCCGGAGCCTGTCCACCACCTGGTTGTTGATCAGGTGCTGCTCGATGATTTCATCGATGTCTTCCCGGTCAACGTAGGTGTACCAGGTTTCCCCGGGGTAGACCACCACGACCGGGCCTTCCTCGCAGCGGTCCAGGCACCCCGCCTGGTTGATCCGGACCTTGCCTGGTCCGTGATGACCCAGTTCCTTCAGGCGGTCCTTGGCATAGGCCCGCATGGACTCGGAATCGAACTGGGCGCAGCATCGCCGGCCATCCTCCCGCCGGTTCTGGCAGAAGAACACATGATGCCGGTAATAGGATTCGGGCATTTTTCTGCTTCCATGTTGGGTCCGGGGATTGTAGCCTGATCCCGGCCGGATTTCCGAACACTGCGGGCAGCATACCAAGGCGTGCAGGGAGCGCTATAATTGCGGCATGCGCCCAAGTCGTCAACTAAACAGGATCGACCACCTGCTGGCAGGCGCCGGAAGCGCACTGTTGGCCATCAGCGGCCCCGCGCGGGCCTCGAGACCCTTCCCCTCCGGGGCGATGGAGGCTGACCTGGACGCGGCCGACCGCCGCCGCTCGGGAGCCTACATGCGGGTCAACCACGTGGGAGAGGTTTGTGCCCAGGCACTCTACCAGAGCCAGGCCCTGACCGCCCGGAGGGCAGAGACCCGTACCCGAATGAGGGCAGCAGCAGCAGAGGAAATCGATCACCTGGCCTGGTGCGAACAGCGCCTCGAGGAACTGGGCTCCCGCCGCAGCCTGCTGAATCCCCTGTGGTATGCCGGCTCTTTCGCCATCGGCGTCACCGCGGGGGTCGCGGGAGACAAATGGAACCTGGGGTTCCTCCGGGAGACCGAAAGACAGGTCGTGGATCATCTGGAGAACCACCTGGCGGTATTGCCGCAGGCCGATATCCGTAGTCGCGAGGTGGTGGCGAAAATGCAGGCCGACGAGGCAGAGCATGCCGACACGGCCAAGCAGGCCGGCGCAGCCCCCCTGCCCCGGCCGGTGCGCGGGCTGATGAAGCTGGCGTCACGGGTGATGACCCGCACCGCCTACTGGATCTGACGGGCGTTATTCCCCGCGCGGATTGAACGCGGGGGGTCTCGGGTAGCGCGAGGTGAAATCGAATCGCGTCAGGTCATGGTGACTGCGCGTGTATTCCGTGGAAGCGTCCCTCCGGGGCTGATAGTCCCAACTCTGGTACCGGCCGATGCGAAGTGCGGCGTGCACCGCGCGGCGGCGGGCCTGGTCGGCGATCACCCGCTGCCGGATTTCGGCGGGGTCCCAGTGGGCCCTGGCGATGGCACGCAGCCGTTCCAGATCGTCGGCCATGGCAGGATCCGTGGAAAGATCGGTTTCCTCCTCGCAGTCCCCGGCCAGGTCGAACAACTGCTCCGGATCGCCCGGGCACTGGGTGTATTTCAGCGTCCCGGAACGGATCATGAGCATGGGCTCGGTGGTGCCCTCGGCCAGGTACTCGGCAATTGCCAGGTCCGGGTCCCCGTCCGCATCCCCGCCCGCCAGTGACACCAGGCTGCGCCCGTCCAGGGGGTCAATGGGGTCCGGCTGCGACCTGCCGGTGTTTTCCGCCGCGATCTCCAGCAGCGTTGGCAGCACGTCCACCTGGGAAACCGCCTGGGGTACCCGGCGGTGAGAGAAGCGGTTCGGGCGATGGATGATCAGCGGAATGCGCGCCGACCACTCGCGGAATGACATCTTGTACCACAGGCCGTGCTCCCCCAGCATGTCTCCGTGGTCCGAGGTAACGACGATGGTGGTGTCCCCGGCCATGCCGCATTCCGCCAGCGCATCCGCCAGCCTGCCCACCCACTCGTCGAAATAGGACACGTTGCCATAGTAGGCGCGCCTGGCGGCGATGATTTCCTCTTCCGACAGGTCGACGGCGTCCACCGCGATCGCCTTCTCCAGTCTTCGGCCATGCGCGTCCTGGCGCTCCGCGGGCGGTCTGGGAACTGCCGGTGGTGCAATGGGGACGCCTTCATACAGGTCCCAGTATTTCTGCCGCGTGGCATAGGGGTCGTGGGGGTGGATGAAGCTGGCGACGAGACACAGGGGCCGGGAATCCTCACTCCTGGCGTGGTCGTAGATGACCCGCAATGCCGCGTTTCCTACTTCATCGTCGTAGGCGAACTGGTTGGTGATCGCAGCCACGCCGGCCTGCTTCACGCTGGACATGTTGTGATACCAAAGATCAATGCGCGACTGACCGATGGTCCAGTCCGGCACCCAGCCGAAATCTGACGGGTAGACGTCCGTGGTCACCCGGTCCTCGAACCCATGGAGCTGGTCCGGTCCGACGAAATGCATCTTTCCCGCCAGGCAGGTGTAGTAGCCCATGATCCGCAGGTAGTGGGCCAACGTCGGCATGGTGGCAGGCAGGTAGGAGGCATTGTCATAGCCGCCGCAGCGGGAGACATGCTGTCCCGTCATCAGGGCATATCGCCCCGGCGTACACAACGGGCTGCTGGAATAGGCCGCATCGAAGATCACGCCGTTTTCCGCCATCATATCGATACAGGGACTGATGACGGCGTCGTTTCCATAGCAGCCCAGGGCCCTGGCGGTAAGCTGATCCGCCATGATGACCAGAATGTTCCTGGTCCGGTGAGTATCCGCAGTTTGCATTGTCAGAGGGTTTCAGGGTTTCCCGGGTCTGTTGATGATAGAACCGCGGGCGGCGCACAGGAATACGCCGTTGCGACACGCCGCCTCGGCAATTCAGCGCCCGAGTACGCGCACCCCCTCACGCTTGTTCTGATAGTGCAGCTTCGCCGGGTCCGCATGCACCGCCCCCGGCGCCTCCACCACCAGGATCGCGTCCGCCAGGTCGGCGAAGTCGTTGCGGAAGTGCACCGAACTTTTCAACGCGATGATCGATTCACGGGCCGGCTCGATGCCAAGGTGGCGGAACATCGACTGGTCCGCGGCCTGGACCGGTTTTGAGGACACGATCACCCGGACGCTGCCGGTCTCCAGTAGCGCGCAGCGCCCAAGGACCATGCGGGCACCGTGATACATCGGCCCGGTGGCAGTGAAATTGCCATCCGCGAGGGCAAGCACCCTCGGGCGGCAGTGGTACGGAGACTGCCCGGGCAGTCCCGAACGGCCGCCCAGGGCGACCTCGATCTCCGCGCCCACTCCCGCATCGGTCGCGGCAGCAGCCGCATCGGGATCGGAAAGCAGACCCAGAACCGCGCCGGCAGCCCCGCCCGCCACCAGCGCCTCGAGGAGGCCGGTGGTATCCCCGGCCCCTCCGCCTCCCGGATTGTCCTGGGTGTCCGCCAGGACCACGGTGCCGGCACCGTCGCGGCGCAGCTTCAGTGCCTGTGCAACGCCGTCTGCGGCGGTCCAGACCTTCTCCTCGAACCGTTCCTCCAGTGATTCCACGAGACCGGCGATGTCATCCACAGCCCTTGCGGCCGCCTCCGGGGTACGTGCATAAGCCACCGCCGCCGGCCCCACGTGGTGAATGTCGGACAGGTGAAACCCGCTTGCGAACGAGGCGGACAACACGTCACCCGCGATCACTTCCGGAATCCGCCGGTAGATGCTGCGGCAGGGCTCGTTGTCGGTGCATCCCCAGTTCAGTGCGATCAGAAATCCGGTCTGACGGAATGCGGCATGGGGTTTGGGGTCCCCGGCAATGATTCTCTCGAGCAACATTGCGGCCCTGGCACCGGTTTCACCCATGTCCACGTGGGGATATGTCCGGAAGACATCGAGAACATCTGCATGCTGCACCATTTCCGGAGTGATGTTGGCATGCAGGTCCAGGCTTGCCGCGATGGGAAGGTCTCGTCCCACGACCGTCCGGATACGCCGCAGCAACTCCCCTTCCCCGTCTTCCAGGTGTTCACAGACCATGGCCCCGTGGAGATCAAGATACAGCCCGTCCAGGGGCAGGGCGTCGCGGACCGCCTCGATCAGCATCGCCGCGATGCGTTCGTAGGCATCCTCGGTGACATGGGCGGACGGTGTCGCCGAACACCAGAGCAACGGCACGATCTCGTGGTTGCCCCGATTGAGCTGTGCCAGTGCTCCCGTGATCGGCAGATGCACGCCATCCACCTGGCGCAGCAGATCCATCCCCGTTGCCAGGGGCGGCCACTCATCCGCCCTGTGGAAGGCCGCATAGTCGGCCTTGATGGTGGCAAAGGTGTTGGTTTCATGCTGCCATCCGCCGATCGCGATCCGCGCCATGGTGATTTACCTCCCGTACTGGAATGAAAGTTGCTGCCAGGAGTGGCGTCCTGACGCGTCTCCATCAGAACCGGTTTCGGCAATCATTCCCGATCCCGTCCGGCCTGCGCATCCCGATAGCCGCCCTGTCATGTTGTGGTGGGGTGATCGGCCCGGAATCGGCTCCACAAGGCGATCAACAGGGCCAACAGCACCAGCGCCCCACCCTGGTGGACGACACCGAGCGCAAGGGGAACACTGTTCACCAGCGCCGCGATACCCAGGCCCACCTGGGCCACCAACATGGCGAGCAGCGCGATGCCCAGACCCGCCGTCACCCGGTCCCGGGCATGGCGTGCAACCAGCATCCCGAAGGCACCCACCGCCACCAGCACGACCAGGGCAAGCCAGCGATGGACGAACTGGATACCCAGGGGGTTGTCGACCAGGTTCCGCCACCAGGGTACCAGCGCCCAGACCTGGTCCGGCATCCATTGATTCCCCATCATGGGCCAGGTATTGAATATGAATCCCGCCTTGGTTCCCGCCATGAATCCACCGGTGGCGATCATGGCAAAAACGAGAACGATCACCACGCCTGCCAACCTGCGAAACCGGCGCAGCCGGTCCTGGGCAAGTGGCATGGTTCCCGATATCCCCTGCAGGCGAAACACCAGCGCCAGCAGCCAGGCGAAGATGAACACGGCGAGGAGCAGGTGGGCGGTGAGCCGGTACTGGCTTACATGGGGGTTGTCCACAAGACCGCTCATGACCATGTACCAGCCCAGCAGGCCCTGGGCTGCGCCGAGGACCAGCGCCGTCCACAGCCGCGGTCTTGTCCAGGCGGGCAATGCACCGCGCATCAGCCAGTAAACGAACGGAAGCACGAAGACTACGCCGACCAGGCGGCCGATAAGGCGGTGAAGGTACTCCATGTAGTAGATGAACCGGAATGATTCGAGCGTCATGTCCCTGTTCACCAGCCGGTACTCCGGATATTCCCGGTACCGGGCGAACGCTTCTTCCCATGCCGCCTGGTTCAGCGGCGGCAGGACGCCCATCAACGGCTTCCAGTCCACCATGGACAGTCCGGAGCCGGTCAGGCGCACTGCCCCGCCCAGTACCACCATGGCAAAAACCATGCCGGAGCAAAGGTAGAGCCATAGGATCACGCGCCTCCGGTCAGCCGCGGAGATTCCGGATTCCGTGGTCAAAACGTCGCCTATACCCGTAACGCTCAATCGTGCCAGCGCTGGAACACCAGTGAACAGTTGGTACCGCCGAAGCCAAAGCTGTTGCTCATGGCCGTGTCCAGTTCGATGTCGTCCACGCGTTCCCGCGCGATGGGGAAGTCCTCGGCATCAGGATCGAGGTTGAAGATGTTTTCCGACGCGGAAATGAACCCGTTTTCCATCATGAGCAGCGTGTATATCGACTCGTTGACACCTGCCGCCCCCAGGGCATGCCCACTGATGGACTTGGTCGATGCGATCCGGGGCATGACATCCTGGAAGACCTCCCGGACCGCTTCCAGTTCCCGGCTATCGCCAACCGGGGTACTGGTGCCATGGGCATTGATGTACTGAACCGGCCTGTCCAGGCCACCAGTTGCCTGGCGCATGCATTGAACCGCTCCGTCGCCGGAAGGTTGCACCATGTCATACCCATCGGAGGTGGCCCCGTAACCCACGAGTTCCGCCAGGATTTCCGCCCCCCTGGCCCTGGCATGTTCCAGGTCTTCAAGCACCACCACCCCGGCGCCTCCGGAAATCACGAAACCGTCGCGGTCCTGGTCGTAGGGCCGGGAAGCCAGTTCCGGGGTATCGTTGAAACGGGACGACATCGCGCCCATACCGTCGAACAGTACCGATAGCGACCAGTGCAACTCCTCCCCCCCACCGGCGAACACGATATCCTGCTTGCCAAGCTGTATGAGTTCACTGCCGTGGCCTATGCAATGGGCGCTGGTCGCACAGGCGGAACTGATGGAGTAGGAGACGCCCTTGATCTTGAAGGCGGTGCCCACGCAGGCGGGGACCGTGCTGGCCATGGTCTTGGTAACCATGTAGGGCCCAACCCGCTTTACTCCTTTCTCACGCAGGATATCCGCCGCCAGGACGATATTCGATGGTGATGCCCCCCCGGTGCCAAGCAGAAGCCCCGTGCGCTCACTGCTGACCATTTCTTCATTCAGGCCTGCATGCGCGATCGCTTCTTGCATGGCGATATAGGAGTAAGCCGCGGCATCTCCCATGAAACGGTAAAGCTTGCGATCAATACGCTCGGATGGGGCAAGATTGATGGCACCATGGACACGGCTGCGCATACCCAGTTCCTCGTATTCGGGTGCTGCGACAATTCCGGAGCGTCCTGTACGCAGGCTCTTGAGTACCTCATTGCAGTTGTTGCCCAGGCTGGATACGATGCCATAGCCCGTGATGACCACCCGTTTCATTTGGGAAATATTGTCTACCTCTTGAAAGATGCTGCGGGCATTTACCGGGAAACGGAATTATAGGCAACGATCGACATCGACGGAGTATCGTAGTGACGGGGATGCATCAGAATGATTCCGTATTCTTGAACAGTCCCACCCTCAAGTCCTTGCAGGAATATACCTGCTGGCCGTCCGCCTCCACCCTGCCATCCGCGATCCCCATGACCAGGCGACGCATGATCACCCGCTTGAATTCAACGTGATACACCACTTGTTGTGACTCGGGGGTAATCTGGCCGGTAAATTTTATCTCTCCCGCACCCAGTGCGCGTCCATGCCCTTCGCCACCGCGCCATCCCAGTGAGAATCCCACGAGCTGCCACAGGGCGTCCAGGCCAAGGCACCCCGGCATGACCGGGTCTCCGCGGAAATGACACTCAAAGAACCACAGGTCGGGCGTGATATCCAGCTCCGCGATCACAATCCCCTTGCCGAATTCCCCTCCATCGTCATTTATTTCGGTAATGCGGTCAAACATCAGCATGTTTGGCAGCGGCAACTGCGCATTACCCGGCCCAAACAGCCGTCCGTAACCGCATTCGAGCAGATCCTGCCGGTGGTACTGGTTTTTCTGATGAATCAAGACGGACCAGGGGAATGAGCTGGTGAAACACGGATTTTAACGCATCCGATGTGCGGCCGTAGGCATGAATACGGTTTTTCAGGATTCGTTGTGGCAGCCTCCCCGCAGTTCGGCTGATGGCGTCACACAAAGCCAGGTGTGGCAAGACGAGGACAAGGCCTGAGACACTGCCAGTGGCAGTAACGCTCATGCCGGTACCCCGCTAGCAGACGGTGAGGGATGGATGACGGAAATTGTACCCGTCATTCGTTCCCGAATTGCCGTTACGATGACTGCGACCATACCGCAGAAAGTCTCCAATGAATCCTGCCGGAACCTGCTGGAGAAGAAAGAGGCAAGCAGGTACGCGCAATGCATTAATGGATTGCAACCTATTCCCTTACTCAACTGCCGTTGCATTTGCAGCCACCCTAAAATTTATCTTTCGTGAAAGAAAAAATTCAACAATGTTGACATTAATACAGAGATAATCTACGGTCACTGCTTGTATGGGTTGGCTGCGCTTAGAAAAGCAGATGTTTTCTTTTGGCACATCGGATTCTGTCTGTCGCAGGACACGCCCGACATCTTCAGAACCGGACAACCGATGCTGAGCAGAATTCCCCTGATGACCGAGAGGTAAACACCTATGGCAAAAAAGAAGGCGACGTCCACGAGAAAGAAAGCGGCCTCCAAGAAGGCGGCTTCCAAGCCCGCTCGAAAGAAAGTGACGAAAAGGAAAGTCAGCAAGAAGAAAGTCGTTTCCAAGGTTGCCCGCAAGAAGGTGGCCAAGAAAAAAGTCAGCAAGAAGAAAGTAGCCAGGAAAGCATCCGGCAATAAGAAGGCCGCAAACAACGACACCAGAAAGAAAACCACCCGCAAGAAGAAGGTCGCCAAGAAAGCAGCCGGCAAGAAAAGGGCGGCAAAGAAAGCCGCTGGCAAGAAAAAGGTGGCAAAGAAAGCCGCCAGAAAGAAAACAGCCACAAAGAAGGCTGCCAGAAAGAAAACTGCCGGCAAGAAAAAGGACTCAAAGAAAGCCGCCGGCAAGAAAACAGCCGCAAAGAAGGCTGCCAGAAAGAAAACTGCCGGCAATAAAATAGCCAACAAGAAAGCCGCCGGCAA
>VYFG01000004.1 GCA_009842505.1 Gammaproteobacteria bacterium | reverse complement strand
TAGCCTCCGGTCAGGCAGGAACCTGCTTGGCCGGGGAATTTTGCAAGTACCTCGAAGGTTACATAAAATGGCACAAAACAGAGGGACAGCTTTGCAGGATCCATTTCTGAACGTCCTGCGCAAAGAACGAATCCCCGTTTCCATCTTTCTGGTCAACGGAATCAAGCTCCAGGGGCAGGTCGAGTCCTTCGACCAGTTCGTGGTGCTGCTCAGAAACAGCGTCAACCAGATGATCTACAAACATGCAATTTCTACCATCGTCCCGGCCCGTCCGGTAAAGATTCCGCATGAACATCAGGATGATGGTGGTATCGACCAGGGCAGCGGTCAGCATTCGGACGTGCGCTCCTATTGAAGGGAATATGATTCAGGATCGGTCGTCGGACGAGGTCCGGACTGATCTTGCCCCGGCGGGATTACGGGGCGTGGGGATTCTCTGGCACAAGTCCAAGGGACGGTGTTCCTGATGTTCCGATCCCTGGAACATAAGGGGGCCATCGAGTACGGGAGGTATGACAGGCACCACGAAAGGGATGTTGGCGCAATTCTCGTCAAGCAGCTGGTGCCCGACGACGTTGCGGTTGGAGATCCCCTCCGGGAACTCGGGGAGCTAGCGGTTTCCGCCGGAGCCGTCGTATTCGAAAAGTTCATCACCGAACGGCCTCGGCCGGTAGCCGCCACTTTCATCGGCAAGGGCAAGGCCGAGGAACTGGCGGCAAGAGTGTCATCCACGGGCGCGTCGCTCGTGATCGTGGACCATGCCCTCAGTCCGATACAGGAACGGAACCTGGAGCAGTTGCTGTGTTGCCGCGTGCTGGATCGCACCGGCCTGATCCTCGATATATTTGCCCTACGCGCGACCACCAGCGAAGGCAAGCTGCAGGTGGAGCTTGCCCAGTTGAGGCATCTGTCCACGAGACTGGTTCGGGGATGGACGCACCTCGAGCGCCAGAAGGGAGGGATTGGCCTGCGCGGTCCGGGGGAGACCCAGCTGGAAACCGACCGCCGACTCATCGGCATGCGGATCAAGACCCTGACCCGGCGGCTGGGCAAAGTGGAATCCCAACGCCGCCTGCGCCGGCGCTCGCGGCACCGCACACCCATTCCCACCGTTTCCCTCGTGGGCTACACCAACGCCGGAAAGTCGTCCCTGTTCAATCGCCTTACCGGAGCGGAGGTGTTTGCGGCTGACCAGATGTTCGCGACCCTGGATCCGACCATGCGACGGCTGGAAATCCCCGGACTCGGACCGGTGGTCCTGTCGGATACGGTGGGTTTCGTACGGGACCTTCCCCACAACCTGGTGGCAGCGTTTCACAGTACCCTGGAGGAGGTCGCCAGCGCCTCTTGCCTGCTGCTGGTGAATGACGTGTCGGATCCGGATCACGAGGTGCTGGCGGACGCTGTGGTCGGCGTTTTGGAGGAGATCGGCGCTGCTGACGTACCGCGCATCCTGGTGCACAACAAGATCGACCTGGACGGCGGATACGCACCTTCTGGGGTTTGCCGGCGCGGTTTTCCCGGCCGGGTGCGGGTTTCCGCGAGAACGGGCGAGGGAACGGACGACCTGATGTCATCGCTGGCGGCGCTGCTGGGCGTCGATCACCGCCACTGCGAGATCCGGGTATTGCCCTGTGGTGGCGCGCTTCGAGCGCAGTTGTACCGGCGCTGCGAAGTCACCGCGGAATCATTCGATGAATCGGGTGCCAGCATGCTCAGACTGGTGATGTCCCCGGAAGACCACGGTTGGCTGGAATCGAAAGGCGAATTCAGGGGGCAGTGGGACTACGTAGAGTGACCGCCACCCCTGCGAATCCCGGCGAACGATGGACAGGATACGCACGGACAATAGGCTTGCAGGGACCGCTGTGGTAAAATTTCCACCGTCTGGATCACTGTTTTCCACCCCGAAAATCCCCGCGAATTCACGTTTTCCACCGCCGTTTCCGGGTACCGGACAGTCGGCAACCCGTACGGACCGACGACACCGGAAGCATCAGCCTGACGATCGCCAAGAACCCATCGGGATGCCTACCACCCGAACAACCCGTTTATTGTGATGACCGAGTCGCCGTTCGCCCGAGAGACACTGCCTGCCAACCTGGAACAGGAAATGCGGCAGTCCTACCTGGACTACGCCATGAGCGTGATCGTCGGTCGCGCGTTGCCGGATGTCCGTGACGGACTGAAGCCCGTCCATCGCCGGGTCTTGTATGCCATGTCGGAACTGGGCAACGACTGGAACAAGCCGTACAAGAAATCCGCCCGGATCGTGGGGGACGTGATCGGAAAGTACCATCCCCACGGCGATACCGCGGTGTACGACACCATCGTCCGCATGGCACAGGATTTCTCCATGCGCTACCTGTTGATTGACGGGCAGGGGAATTTCGGCTCCGTGGACGGGGATGCGCCTGCCGCGATGCGGTATACGGAAATCCGCCTGAGCCGGATCGCCCATGAACTGCTGTCCGACCTGGACAAGGAAACCGTGGATTTCGGTCCCAACTATGATGAGACCGAAACCCAGCCGCTGGTGCTGCCGACGCGGGTGCCGAATCTCCTGGTAAACGGCTCCACCGGGATCGCTGTCGGTATGGCCACCAATATACCCCCGCACAACCTGCGCGAGGTTGTTGGCGGTTGCCTGGCGCTGATCGACAACCCGGAGATCTCCGTTACCGGGCTGATGCAGATTATCCCGGGTCCGGATTTTCCCACGGCCGGAATCGTCCACGGGCGCACCGGCATCCGCCTGGCTTACGAGACCGGCCGTGGACGGATCAACGTACGGGCCCGTGCAGCCATAGAAGAGGAAGACAGCGGACGCCAGTCAATCATTGTGACGGAACTGCCCTACATGGTGAACAAGGCCCGGCTGATGGAAAAGATCGCGGAACTGGTGAAACACAAGAAGATCGAGGGAATTTCCGCGCTCAGGGACGAGTCCGACAAGTCGGGCATGCGCCTGGTGATCGAGATCAAGCGTGGCGAGCAGGCAGACATCGTGCTCAACAATCTGTACAAGCATACGAGAATGCAGACGGTGTTCGGTCTCAACATGGTGGCGCTGAGCGGAAACCAGCCCCGGCTCTTCACGCTCAGGGACATGCTCGAGGAGTTCCTGCGGCATCGCCGGGAGGTAGTCACCCGCCGCACGGTCCACATGCTGCGCAAGGCGCGTGATCGGGCCCATATCCTGGAAGGGCTCTCCGTGGCGCTGGCCAACCTGGATCCGGTCATCGAGCTGATCAGGGCCGCGCAAACCCCCGCGGAAGCCAAGGCGCAGTTGCTGTCGGGCCCATGGGAACCCGGAATCGTCGCGGCCATGGTGGAACGCGTCGATTCCGATATGACGAGGGCCGAGGGACCCGGCCCGGAATACGGGATGCATCCCGATGGCTACAGGCTCTCTCCGGAACAGGCCCAGGCAATTCTGGATCTGAGGCTGCATCGCCTGACGGGTCTTGAACAGGAAAAAATACGTAAGGAATACGGAGAGATCGTTGACCACATCGCCTCTTTACTGGAGATCCTGAGAAATCCCGACCGCCTCATGGCCATCATCCGGGAGGAACTGGCGGAAATCCGGGACCGATACGGTGACGATCGGAGAAGCGAGATCCAGGACGGTGAAATCGATTTCTCTATGGAGGATCTGATCCCCGAGGAGGAACTCGTGGTGACGCTGTCCCATGCGGGTTATGCCAAATCCCAGCCGGTCAGCGATTACGCCGCCCAGCGCCGGGGGGGGAAAGGGCGCATCGCCACCCGGACCCGCGAAGAGGATTTTGTCGAACGCATGTTCATCGCCAATTCCCATGACACGATCCTGTGCTTTTCCGACCGGGGAAAGGTTTACTGGCTGAGGGTGTTCCAGTTGCCCCAAGCGGGCCGCCAGGCCCGGGGGAAGCCGCTGGTCAACCTGTTGCCGCTTGAGAGCGGCGAGCAGGTGACCGCGATACTGCCCATCAAGGGCTATGACGATGGCGAGCACATCTTCATGGCAACCTCCCGGGGCACGATCAAGAAGTGCGACCTGACCTTGTTTTCCAATCCCCGCAGCAATGGCATCATCGCGGTCAGGCTGCATGAGGACGATCACCTCATCGGCGTTGCGCTGACCAGGGAGGGTGATGATGTCCTGCTCGTCAGCGACCGTGGCAAGGCAGTGCGTTTCGCCGAGGCCGGAGTCCGCAGCATAGGGCGGACCGCCCGCGGCGTGCGCGGCATCCGGCTGGGTGGGGATGACCGGGTCATTTCGCTGATGGTGATACCCGGTCCGGATGCGGACGATCCCCCGAGGGACCTGCATGTGCTGATCAGTACCGTCAACGGCTATGGCAAGAGAACGCCGGTCGCCGATTTTCCGAGAAAGAACCGGGGCGGCATGGGCGTCATCGCGGTCAAGACATCGGAGCGGAACGGTGAAGTGGTCAGCGCCCTGACGGTTTCGGAAGAGGACGAGGTCATGCTCATTACCGACGGCGGCACCCTGATCCGCACGCCGGTGAGCGGGATATCCGCCCAGGGAAGGAATACCCAGGGCGTGCGCCTGATTTCGGTCAATACGGGGGAGAGGCTGGCCAGTGTCAGCAGAGTGGACGAGTCGGCCAACGGCACTCCGGAGGACCCCGGCGAGGACGGTGCCGGCCAGTCACCGGCCCCGGAGCCGGCAACCATTCACTGACCTGTCCGGATTCTCGTGTCCGATCGTTCCGAAAACCAGCTCGACCAGTGTCGCGAACGCATCGACCAGATCGACGATCGCATCCTGGAACTGATGGGCGAACGGCTTGAGGTGGCCCGAACCATCGCCGGAATCAAGCAGGCGCTCTCCGAACCTGCCTATTACCGACCGGAACGGGAAGCTCAGGTTTTGAGCCGTCTGCGTGATCTGAAACCGTCACTCATGTCAGAGGATGGCGTGGAATCACTGTTCCGTGTGATCATGTCCATCACGCGCAGTTCCGAAACCCGCCTTGCCGTGGCGCTGCTCGGTCCCGAGGGAACGGATTCCGAGATCGCTACGAAGCGGCATTTCGGCCCCGCAATCGACATCATCCGCATGCCCACGGTCGGGGAGGTATTTCGCAGCGCGGAAGCAGGCCGGACGGACTTCGCCGTCGTTCCGGTGGAGAATTCCACCGAGGAGGGTGTCAGTGTTGCCATGGACCTGTTGGCCAATTCGCCGCTTCTGGTCTGTTCGGAAATCTGCCTGCCTCTCCATCACAACCTGATCACTGCTGCGCCCGCCGTTGCCGATGTCCGCAAGGTGGCCGCGCACCCCCAGACCCTGTCACAGTGCCGGCACTGGCTGGGCAGTCAACTGGCGGAAATCGAGCTGGTTCCGTGCAGCAGCAATGCCGAAGGCGTTCGGCTGGCAGCAGAGGAGCCCGGAGTCGCCGCCATTGCCGGCAAGGATATCGCCGACGTACATCAGCTTCCCGTGCTGGTTGCGAATATCGAGGACGATCCTGGAAATTCCGCCCGCTTCCTAGTTCTTTCCATGCGGGACACGCCACCGAGCGGAGACGACAAGACCAGCTTTCTGGTGGCCGCGCACAACCGGCCCGGCGCGCTTTTGCAACTGCTGAAACCGCTGGCCGAACACGGCGTGGACATGACCCGGATCGAGTCGCGCCCATTCCGTTCGGGAAACTGGGAGCACGTGTTCTTTATCGACGTGAAGGGACACCGGGATGACCCATCCGTTGCCGGGGCTTTGCGCGAAATCCAGGGCGAGGCCGGCCTGTTTCGACATCTTGGCTCCTATCCTGCTGCGTCCTGAGTTCAAGCCATGACGACATCACAGAAAAGCACGGGGGATGGTGCCGACGGAACCGCGGATTTCAACATCCCGGTCCTGTCCGTCATCGGCGTAGGGATGATCGGCGGGTCCCTTGCCCTCAGCCTGAAAAAACGGCGATTGGTCGGCCAGGTCATCGGCTACGGCCGCAACCACGAAAACCTGGAGCGGGCCAGGGAACTGGGGATCATCGATGAAATCGCCACGTCCGCGTCCGGAGCGGCCCAGGGGGCCGACATGGTGGTGCTGGCCACGCCGGTCTGTGCCATGGGCGAGATCATGGATGAAATCCGGCCGGTGCTGAGTGCCGGCGCGGTGGTGACCGATGTGGGCAGTGTCAAGCAGGGCGTTGTGGATGAGGCCAGGGCCCGCCTGGGCGCGTCCCTGCGGCGCTTTGTTCCGGCCCACCCGGTGGCCGGCAAGGAGAAAAGCGGTGTGGATGCGGCCACCTCGGACCTGTACGAACAGCACCGGGTGGCCCTGGTTCCGCTGGAGGAGTCCGATGCCGACGCGGTGGGGAGGGTCGAGAGCATGTGGCGGCAAGTGGGCGCGGATATTGTCCGGATGGGAGTTGCCGAGCACGATCGTGTGCTTGCCATGACCAGCCACCTTCCGCATCTGCTGGCCTATGCGATGGTGCATTATTTCGCCGCCGGCGAGGACCGGGAAAAATGCTATGAGATGGTGGCGGGGGGATTCTACGATTTCACCCGTATCGCCAGCAGTGACCCGGTGATGTGGCGCGATATCTGCCATATGAACCGGAGCGCTATCCTGGATCATATTCGCGGGTACCGGGACCAGCTTTCCAGGGTGGAGGCCATGGTGGATGATGACAATTACCAGGAGCTGGAAGCCCTCTTTTCCGCTGCCCGTGAAGCCCGCGCCGTGGTTGCCGAAAGAAGGCGGATCCGGCCATCCGGGGAGCAGGCCACGCCCAAGCGATGGGTCCGGCAACTGGTGAACCGGTAGCGGGGCCATGATCCAGGGCATCGAGGTGGCGGGAGGATTTCCGCTCAGGGGCGAAGTTCGGGTGGATGGGGACAAGTCCATTTCCCATCGAGCCATCATGTTCGGCGCCATTGCGGACGGTGTCACCAGAGTACAGAACCTGCTTCTGGGCGAGGACGTCATGGCGACCGTGGCCGCGTTCCGGGCCATGGGAGTGGAAATCAGGCAGGACGGCCGGGAATTTCTGATCAACGGCGCCGGTATGGAAGGACTGCACCGCCCGGGCAAGGCATTAGACATGGGCAATTCCGGCACCGCCTTCAGGCTTCTTGCCGGCATTCTCTGTGGACAGAAGTGGCCCGTAACGCTGACCGGAGACGCTTCCCTGCGGGGTCGCCCGATGGACCGCATCATCGCGCCCTTGTCGGAGATGGGCGCACGGTTCGAATCCGATGCGGGCAGACCCCCGCTGACCGTTCATCCGCCGGAGGAGGTCCAGGCCATCCGCTACGAACTTCCCATAGCAAGCGCACAGGTCAAGTCCGCTGTGCTGCTGGCCGGTTTGTACGCTAGGGGCAACACCGAGGTGCACGAACCTGCCCCCACACGTGATCATACGGAGCGCATGCTCCGGGGATTCGGCTATCCGGTCCGGCGAAACGGGGACTGGATTTCGTTGACCGGTGGCGGCCGGCTGGGCGCCCGCGAAGTGGATGTGCCTTCCGACCTGTCATCGGCAGCCTTCTTCATCGTCGGAGCCCTGATCGCCCCGGGATCCGAAATCCTGTTGCGCCGGGTGGGCATCAATCCGAGCCGGGATGGGGTTCTCAGGATTCTCCGGCGTATGTCGGCCGATATCAGCCTGGAAAACCAGCACGAGGTCGGCGGTGAACCCTTGGCTGACTTGCGGGTGCGCCATTCCAGGCTGCAGGCGGTTGACCTTGACGCCGGGGATATCGCCTTGGCCGTGGACGAGATTCCGGTGCTGGCGGTGGCTGCCGCATGCGCAGAAGGTGTGACCACGATCCGCGGGGCGGAGGAACTGCGGGTCAAGGAAAGTGACCGGATCCGGACCACAGTGGCGGGTCTTTCCGCCTTGGGTGTGGAGGTCCTTGAGCATTCGGATGGCATGTCG
>VYFG01000077.1 GCA_009842505.1 Gammaproteobacteria bacterium | reverse complement strand
TCATTGTGCATTGCACAATTCCCTTGTCCCTATTGGAATTTTGCAAGCGGCTCGCGTAAAAAAACCCCGCCAGTATGGGTAGGCACTGCATCGTCGAGAAACCGTCCTCCCAGGGAGACAGCACCAGCACCGCGCCGACCGCGCCCAGTGCAAGGGCGGACAGGCGCCAGGGGCCCACCTGCTCTCCGAGTACCGGGCCTGCGAGCAGGGACACGAACAGCGGATAGGTATAGAGCCCTGCCGCCATCTGTGTCATGGTCAAGAACGGTGCGGCGGCAAAAAAGCAGAACATACAGAGGGTCATGAGCAGGGCACGGAGGTAGACCACGACGGCCCGCTTGGGCTTCAGCAGGTATAGCCCGCCGCCGATGACGGCCAAAACGATGGCAAAGATCAGGTTGCCGAGGGCCCTGAGCGCCTGGAACTGCCAGAACGATGTCTGCACCGAGATCAGCTTGACCAGCCCGTCCTGCAATGCCAGGATAAAAACCGCCGAGAGCAGCAGCAGCAGTGCCGTGAGCGGCCGGTCGCTGGTCGGATCGCCGATGAGTGAGCGCATTGGTCAGATACGGTCCCAGGCCGGTCGCACCCGGTGCCGGCTCTCCCGGCAGTTACCCGGGAGCCGGGCCAGGCTGCCTCTCACGACGGCGCCGGGATGCGGACAGATATCTGTACTCACTTCGAACATTTCCCTTGATGGGCTTGTGGCCTTGGCCGGGCGCCGTTTCTTCGCGGCCGCCGGGAGTCTGAACCCCGGGTCTCCCGGTGCGCATGGGGCCGGGCGCACCGCGCCGGCGGAAACACCGGGGCGATCCCGCCTGCAAATTCGGCGCGGCATCATAGCGTCCCGCCGTGCGGCGGCAAAGGTCTTGTGGCGGGTTTGTCGCGGATTCGCCCGGAGTTGTCCGGCTGCGGGCATTATGGGCACGGTACGCCAGGGCTCCGCACACCGAATACCCTGTCGGGCGAATACCCACGGCGGGGTTTCCCCGGCACCGCCGGGCGCACTGCATGCCGGGCCGAATGCGTAGGCGTGGCGATCCAGGGATGCTGGCAATTTCCCGAAGGAATGGCAGAATGCTACCGGACGGAGACCGGCGGTAGGGCAGGTACCTGCGGTTGCCCCACGCCCGGCTCCTGTCCGCAACATTCCGGCCCGCACACCTGACCGTCAACGAACCCGGCATCCAGACGTCATGCTCTTTCGATGATTCCGTTCAACCCGGAAACCCGGCTGAACCCCTTGAGCGGCCAAATCGCCGGCCGCAGGCGGCGTCTGGCCCGGAACGGCTGTCCGATGGCCTTCCTGCACGAAAGGGTGCATGCGGAAATGGAAAGCCGAATCGGACAGACCGGCGGGTGGGGGGACCGGGCGCTTTACATCGGGTTTCACGGCAATGCTCCGCCATTGCCGGAAACGGGTTGCCGGCGACTGTCCCTGCTGGAAGGGGACGACATGTCCGGTCTTGCGCCGGGCTTCGACCTGGCGGTGGTCAACCTGCAGCTGGCCTGGCTGGAGCACGGGTACTGGTTCGAACTCTTCCGGGGCCTGCTGCGTCCGGGCGGACGCATCTGTTTCAGCAGCCTTGGGCCGGATACGCTGGTCGAGCTCGATGAGGCCTGGCGGAAGGTGGATACCATGCCCCATGTCCATCCCTTCGTTGACATGCACCACCTGGGGGATGCCCTGGTCCGGTCCGGCTTTCACCGCACCATCCTCGATGCGGACTGGATGGGCGTGGAATACGAGGATGTGGATCTGCTGATGGATGATCTTCGCCGCGAGGGATTCCACAATGTTTCACCCGGGCGGCGAAGGGCGCTGACCGGGCGAGGGCGACTTGAGGACCTGCGGGCCTGCTTCCGGGGATGTTCTCCTGTCCGGATGACTTTCGAACTGATTTACGGTTACGCGGAAGTTCCGGAGGCCGCGGCAGCCGGCGTACGGGTGGCGCCCCCGTCCTTTCACGGGGGGGCATAGGCCGGATCAGGGCCTCAGTGCCGGGGCGCTGAGCGGAATCCCGGAGTTCATGATGGCTTGGTAGAGTTCGAGGCCGACATAGGTTTCACTCTGGGCCTCCAGGGGTGCCGCCCCCGCCAGCGCATTGCAATAGGCATATTGCCGATGCAGTGTTCCCATGGGGTCGCCGCCCAGGCTCCAGCGAATACTGTAGGCAGGATAGCCCATGCCATGACCAAGGGCCGCGCTTAGCACATGGCCACGCAGCCGGTTTCCCGCGTTGTGGACATGGCAATTGGCGCAGGACAGGTTCATCTGGCCTCTCTTGGCCCAGAAATAATGCCGCCCGATGGCATAGAGCCGACGGACCTCCACTTCGCGGTAGTCCACATCCAGGGGCTGTCCCCGCCAGGGGTCCTTGAAGGCCGCGACCAGCCGGGCCATTTCACTGCCCATGGCATCCAGGGGCGCCTCGCCATTCTGGCTCCGGCACAGGTTGATGTCGCCGGCGACGGTACGGACCTCGCCGTCGAAAAAGTAGGGATAGGCAATGGGCGGAGGCTTGCCGGAGAAACAGTCACGCAAGGACAACCCGCTGGACATCGGCGCATCCCAGACCGTCCTGCCTGCCTCAACCTCGTCCAGGTGGGGGGGCGCCGCAAGCAGGAGGTCGCGGTTTTCCCGCTGCCTGGAATATTGCGGGAGGGCGGCCACGCCATCACGGTAGGACTCCAGGGGCACGCCCGGGAACCGGGAGAGGAAGAAGTCCTGGAACTGGCGGATGTCGTTCCGGACTTCCGCCACCGGGGGAATGGAATCCGCTCCGGCAGGGAACGGAACCGTGAGCAGGTTTGCCGCGACAATGAGCACTGATGCCATCTTCAGACCATGCGGGCACCGGGTTCGTGCCGAAATTCCACGGTGGCGGGTAAATCCCATGCTCAGTCCGTCTTGCCGTCGAATATCCGGCTGAATTCACCGGTTCGTCCCGCAAGATCCTGCCAGTCGACTCCGATGGTGTCACCGAACTTGAGGGCGCTGAAATGCGTGCCGGCGGCCGGGTTCCTGGACACGTTCCGACCCAGCAGGAGCTCTGCGTGGACGTCCCCGTTGCGACGGAACGTGACCCGAGTCAGGTAGCGTTCATTGGACATCACGTGCGGTATCCGGCAGATAATGTCGTATCCGCCGTCCGATTCGCGGATGAAAATTCTTTCCGCAACAGGTACCCGGCTCATTGTTCCACCTCGCGCCAGGCGCCGACAATCTGGACCCGTCGTTCCGACCTTCCAAGCCGCCCGTCGCGCAGGGCATAGCACACGAGACGACCACTGCGCTGCAACCGCGCATGGCCGATCATCACCGCGCGCCGGTCCTGGATCTGATCCATGGCCATGATCATCGGATCGTTGTTGGCATCCGTCAGAAGGGCAACCTTTTCAACGCCGGGGGCGGAGACCCGAAACGGAACGAGTTCTCCGTGGAGCGCTTCAAGCGGCGTCTCGATTTCAATGGAGGCGTCGTCAGAGGCTTCGCGCACACCGAAAAAGGACTCGAGGGCATCCCCGAACCCTCCTGCGGCGAATTCCGGCCGCGGATCCTGCGCGGCATGGGCCCATCGGAACAGGGCCCCTGCACCGAGAAACAGGGCGGCAGCCATGCGGACTCCGGACAGGAGCAGTCGACGCCGGTTTTCCAGTGGCTCGATCATGAACCCGGGTCAAAGGGTGAGAAGAAACTGCAGGATGCGGTCGATTTCATCCGAATCAAGCAGTTCGTGCCGCAGGTACGGCGGCATGGAGGTGTCCGGGTTCAGCGCCGGCGCGTCGGCGATTTGCCGGCGCAGGACCTCGATGTCGGGGAACCGGGGCTGCATTGCCACCAGGGGCGGCGCGATGTTCCCGGATACCGGCAGGGTCTCCGGCCAGGGATTGACATTCAGCATGTGGCAGGCAACGCAGTTGCCCTTGTCGCGGTCGATGGACAGGCACCAGCCTGTCCTGATCATGCTTGTCGGGGGGTTGCTGCGGCACTGGAGTTCGTCGGGCCAGTCCAGGACATCCTGCGCCGGTGCCGTTGGCGGCAACGTGCAGATGCCAAGGACGCCGATGGTGATGACGAGTTTCTGGATGGCCTGATACACGCCAAGCTTGCTGACTGCGGGACATGTCATTGTACCTACAGGCACTTCCGGGAAATAGAAAATTGTGCTGGCAATTCCATGGCATTCGACGGCGCCATCAGTACTTCTCACGCAGCTTCCAGTCCGCCGCCTCGCGTTCGAGTTCCCTGATGCGCGCCTCGATGGCCTGGGTGAGATACTGGCTTTCGTCGTTGTTTTCCCTCAAGGCCAGCTTCAGCGAGGACAGCGCCGCCCCGAAGCGGCCGAGGACCGCATGGAATTCTGCATCTGCCTGGTGGGCCTCTGCCAGCAGACCCAGGGCCACGTTGGCCCGGGACAGCAGCGGATAGAGTTCGTACTCTTCCGGGTGGCGGCGAAGCTGGAAACGGGCGGACTTTTTCGCCTCTTCGGCGCTGCCCGCCTCCAGGAGGGTCTCGAGGTAGGCATAGCGGAGATAGCCGGATTCCGGATACTTCTCAACCAGTTCGCCATAGGCAAGGGCGGCTGCGGCCGGGTTTCCTGACTGCCGGGTGATTTCCGCCCGGGCAGCCTGCACCTGTGGCGTGTCGGGGAGGTGTCTGATGACCTCATCGACGAGCGCCACAGCTTCATCGAACCGGCGCGCTTCCATCAGCGCCAGGGCGAGGCCGTACTCCCAGGCCCGCCGCTGGATGCCCTGGGACTGTGTGATCCGGTCTTCTAGTACCTGCTGGGTGTCGGTCTGGGGGTCCCCGTACAGCGCCTGCACCCGCGCCCGCGCCAGGTGGAAGTCAAGGCTGCTTTCATGCTGGACCCGTGGATACGCGCTGATTCTGGACTCGGTTTCTGCCATCCGGGTGTAGGACAACGGGTGGGTTCGAAGATACTCCGGTACGTCCTTGTCCGACACGAAGTTGAACCGCTGCAGTTTCGCAAAGAAAGCGGACATGGCACGGGGGTCGTAACCGCTTTTTGCCATCAGGTCGATCCCGATGGCGTCCGCTTCACGTTCGAACTCCCGGCTGTAGGCGAGCCGGTTGGACAGCAGCGACGCATTGGCCAGCGTCACACCCGCCACGCCGGCCTGCCCTCCCACCAGGATCGATGCGAGGATCGCCGCCGTGGTGGGGATTTTGCTGGCCTGTGACTGGGCGATCATGCGGGGCAGGTGACGCTGGGAAAGGTGGGCGATTTCGTGGCCTACGACGGATGCCAGTTCGCTCTCGTTCTCGGTGGTGAGCATCAGGCCGCTGTTGAAGGTGATATAACCGCCCGGCACCGCAAAGGCGTTGATTTCGTTTTCCCGGATGAGATTGAGCTTGGGGGTAATGCCGCCCAGGTTTGCCTTGCTGCCGATCCGTTTGCCCAGGCCGTTCAGGTAGTGGCGCAGTTCATGGTCGGAGATGTAGCTGTCCGTCGCCATCAGTTCGCGCAGGAATCGCCTGCCGATCATCTGTTCGTCATCCGGGCTCAGGTATCGGGTTGCAGCCTCACCGAGTTCAGGCAGGGTGCTGCCCTGGGCGTGGACCAGGGATTGCGCCGGCAACAGCAGCACCAGCACCAGCACCAGGGCATACAGGTTGATCCCGCACAGGAATCCGGTGGACAGTGAGGAAAGATATCGCGGCATGGTCCCGGGAATCATAACGGGTCGGGTATGATGGAGTGCTTACAGTTTTGTAATATCGCAGCTGTATTATCCGTGGCCGTACCCGGGTTATATCGGGGCGGCAACTCTTCTACGATTCTGGCGATTCGCTACCGGAAAACATGTGGGCAGATGAAAGAACAAAACGAATATGACACCGTCGTCACGCCGGATACCCTGAAGGCGTATTTTACCGGCCAGTATGACGGCCCGCCCTGGGTGGTCGTGGACTGCCGGTTCAACCTGATGCAGCCGCAGCAGGGCCGGGAGGAATACCATGCCGGCCACATCCCGGGGGCATTCTACGCCCATCTCGACGCGGACCTCTCGTCCCCGGTGACGCCCGACAGCGGCAGGCACCCTTTGCCGGACCGGGATGCCTTTGCCCGGCTTGCCGGGTCCTGGGGCGTCGGACCCGACACCCAGGTCGTGGTCTATGACCAGGGAAGCGGGGCAATTGCGGCGAGGCTCTGGTGGCTGCTGCGTTGGATCGGACATGGCCGGGCGGCGTTGCTAGAAGGCGGGTACGCGGCCTGGCTGGCCGCCGGCGGCACAATGGATGCGGGGGTGCCGGAGCGAATCGAGGATGCCTCTCCCGCGGGTGTCCAAGGGGAACATGCCTCCTGGACCGGCACGGAGGAACTGGCGGTGGCCCTTGGCAGGGTGCGGCTTATCGACGCCCGGGATGCCGCGCGGTTCCGAGGCGAGCAGGAGCCGATCGACACCGTTGCGGGTCACATCCCGGGCGCCATCAACCGGCCGTTCAGCGACAACCTGGATAAGGACGGCCGGTTCCACGATGCGGATACGCTGAGGCGGCAGTTCCTGTCACTGCCGGAGATGACCGACATCACCGAAGGCGCTGCCGGGGTGGTGAACATGTGCGGCAGCGGGGTTACCGCCTGTCACAACATCCTTGCCATGGAAATCGCCGGGCTGGGTGGTTCCACGCTGTATGCCGGTTCCTGGAGCGAGTGGATCCGGGACCCGTCGAGGGCCGTGGAAACCGGGGATTATATAACCTAAAATTCAGAAGTGATATGAAATCGTACGATTGACTGTCGGGTTCTTTGAATAATCATTGTATTTCCGCTAGTTATGTTTGATTTTGTTATCACGTCATCTGTTCATTGATGGTCAATCGCACTAATTGAAGCGGCTCGATTTGACTTCAGTCGGTTGCGATTCGATTACGGATTGGGTACCATTTCTCCTGTGATTTTGACCGATTTCCGGAGAATGCCCGTGGCCGCCCCGCAACCCCTCAAGCTTACCAAACGCGCCGTCGATTCGCTGCATGTCTCTTCCGGCGACACCGTGGTCTGGGACCGTGACCTCCCGGGGTTCGGGGTCCGGGTCTATGCCTCCGGCCGCAAGGTCTGGTGCGTCCAGGTCCGGGGACCTTCGGGAAAACCCAAACGCAAGGCCCTTGGCCGTTTCGGCGAAGTCACTCCCGAAAAGGCCCGCCGGGACGCGGTCACCGCCATCGACCGGATCAAGCGGGGCCTTTCGCCGGATCCCCCTCCGGAAGCAACGGAACCTACAGTAGCGAATCTGGCCGAACGGTACATGGAGTCTCATGTCAGGGTCAACTGCAAGCCCTCAACCGTCATTTCCTTCGAATCCCTGATCCGGGTTCATATTGTTCCGGAGTTGGGGCACATTCGTCTTTCGGAGCTGGAACGCTCCCACATCTCGGGACTGCATCACAAGTTGCGCATGACACCCTTCCAGGCGAACCGGGTGGTGAAGGTGCTGTCGGGGATGTTCCGCCTTGCCGAGGCCTGGGAGATGATGCCGCCCGGTAGGGACCTGTGCCGTTCCGTACGGCCCTACAGGGAGAAACCCCGGGAACGTTTTCTGTCTTCAGATGAATACAGGAGATTGGGGGATGCGCTGGATAGGGCGGAGATGGACGGTTCCGTGCACCTGCCGGTCATCCACGCCATACGTCTTCTGTTGCTTACGGGGTGCAGGAAGGACGAGATCCTGACCCTGAAGTGGGACGACATCGACCGGTCGTCGGGGATGGTGCACCTGAGGGACGGGAAGACGGGACTTCGGCATGTGCCATTGGCACCGGCGATCATTGCGGTATTGAATGAAATTTCCCGAATCGACAGCAACCCCTGGGTGATTGCCGGGAACCGCCCGGGAGATCATCTGGGCCCGGGTTCCATGGATCATCACTGGCGGAGGATCTGTTCATTCGCGAACCTGAAAAAGGTCCGGATTCATGACCTGCGCCATTCCTACGCCTCCCGGGCCCTGGCATTGGGCGAGGGACTGCCGATGATCGGGGAGTTGCTGGGCCACCGCAAGGTGGAGACCACGGCCC
>VYFG01000033.1 GCA_009842505.1 Gammaproteobacteria bacterium | reverse complement strand
CCGAGGTGGATGTTGCCAGCCGGGGAGACACCGTGGCCGAAGTGCTTGCACTATTATTTGAGACAGCCCCTGCCGGAAAAGTCAAAAGACGTTGCGCGACAAAATCCGCGTCGCCACCGGTGCAGTCACGGCCCGGCCTTGTATCAAAATCTGATTTCCCACATTTAGTCTGAAAATGGCCACCAATTACAAATTTGTATGATTATTTCTACCACCTGAAACGGAAATCAGGCCAGAAAAAAGGAACCGATCCCCATATTGAACTGCGGCGAAATCCTATTCAAGTCCGGCCGCCCTGCGCAGGGCGGTGTTGATACGGCTTTGCCACCCCGGTCCATCCGCCTTGAAGGCATCGACCACGTCCGGGTCCAGCCGGATCGTTGTGGAAACCTTCCTGACCACAGCTTTCGGCCTCCCTCTGCGAACCGGGGCAGCTTCAATCACCCGGGCCCAGTCGTCGGTCGAGAGATCCGGTATTTCATCCGGATCAACCCAGCCTTCGGCGGTATCGTCTTTCTTCCCGTTCATTGGCTTTTCTCATACTGATAATTCGTGTTGCAGTTCCGCGTGGCGTCCAGGCAAGAACGATCAGCCGATCATCCAGCAACCCGAAAGTCAGGAACCGTTTTTCACCATAATGGAAGCGAATGTCCTCAAAAATGATGTGCCTGCCGGCGAACACTTCTGCCGCCCGCGCCGTGCCGAGGGCACGTTTTCTTCAGTAGACGCACCACGCCTGGCAAGGGCATGCTCGATTCTAATTTTTGTTACTACAATAAATATGACATGAGATCAACGGTCTGTTCCGTTCCTTCTGGAACATGCAACTGCAACCCGCGTGTGGTATTTGGTACTATTCCGCATCCCCCGGGATCGACCCGCCAGTGAACCAGGACCCTGCCGCCACGGAATTCAATATCTGCCCCAACGCCGGAATCCGGCGCCCGGGCTGGCCATGGCTGATGGCCGGACTGGTGGTGGTGGGCCTCGGCATCGCCGTCCGCCTGGCCCTGCTGGGATTCTGGCTGGTCCTGCCCTTCACCATCGTGGAGCTCGGCATGGTGTATTACCTCGTGGACCTGGTGCGGCGGCGCGGCAGCTACATCGAGAAAATCCGCATCGACGGGGAGAAGGTATCCGTGTCCCGTCTGGAACCGGGAAAGGACCGTGCCAGCCGGTTTCCGCTCTACTGGGTGCGGGTGGACCTCCGGCCGCCCACCCACCGGTGGTATCCCCACCGGCTGCTGCTCGGGGCGTCCGGGCGCTGGGTGGAGGTGGGTTCCTGCCTGACGGACCCGGAACGGCACAGCCTGGCGGATGCGGTCCGCCATGAAATCAGGCGCTTCAGGACGTCCGCGAGACCGGAAGATGCTTGAGGCCACGCTGGGCCAGGCCAACTGGCGCGAATACCTGGAACTGTGCAAGCCCAAGGTGGTGGCGCTGATCCTGTTCACCGCGGCGGTGGGCATGTTCCTGTCCACGGACGGCTGGGTACCGTTCGACGCCTGGTTCTGGGGCCTGATCGGCATCGGCCTGGCCGCCTCCGCCGGCGCGGCGCTGAACCACTGGGTGGACCAGGAGATCGACCGGCAGATGGTCCGGACCAGTTCCCGTCCGCTGGCGCGCGGCAGCATCACGAGTCGCGGGGCGGTGTTGTTCTCGCTGTCCCTTGCCACGCTGTCCATGGTGCTTCTGGTGACGTTCGTCAACGTCCTGACCGCCGCCCTGACCATGGCATCCATGATCGGCTATGCTGTGATCTACACCATGTTCCTGAAGCGGACCACGCCCCAGAACATCGTTCTCGGCGGGGCCGCCGGCGCCGCGCCGCCGGTGCTGGGATGGACCGCGGTTACCGGCGAACTGCATCCGGAGGCGCTGCTTTTGTTCCTGATCATCTTTGTCTGGACGCCGCCGCATTTCTGGGCCCTCGCCATCCGCCGCCGGGACGACTATGCCCGCGCGGACGTGCCAATGCTGCCGGTCACCCACGGCATCGCGCTGACCAAGCTTCACATCCTGCTCTACACCATCCTGCTGGTGATCGTGACCATCATGCCGTTCCTGGTGCGAATGAGCGGCACGCTGTACCTCGCCGGTGCGCTGGCCCTGGGAATCGGCTTCGTCTACTTCGCCCTCAGGCTGTACCGCAGCGACGGGGACCGCTTCGCCATGAAGACCTTCGGCTATTCCATCTTCTACCTGAGCGCACTGTTCGTCTTTCTTCTTCTGGACCACTACGCCAGGATCGCCATCCGGGCCTGGTTTCTCAACTGATTCACCCGTCTCATGTCCACGCACAACCAGCCGCCGGAACCCGCCGGCGAAACGGACCGCAGGATCTCCTTCCTGTCGGTGATGCTCAGTGTCTTCGCCGGGTTTTTCGGCGTGCAGTCGGATGCCAACCGCAGGCGGGATTTCGCCAGCGGCAAGTTCTGGCACTTTTTCACCGGGGGCCTGGTTTTCGTCGCTATATTCCTGCTGTCGATCTGGGGGCTGGTGCATTACCTGCTCGCCACCACGCCCACGGGCCAGTAGCGGGGCCGGCTCCGCGTGCTGAAATAAGCAGAATTAATCGCCCCGGTCTCAAGTCTTATGTAATGTTCACCCTGATACCGGTATAATCCCGCCGCTTGTGCGTGTGGCCGGGCGCATGGCCTTGCCCGGTCCTGCCCGGAAAAGATGGATGAGACGTCCGGGCGGCCGTGGCCGCCAGGACTCCATGGAATAGGACGCAGCGTGATCCCGGTGATCACCAAGGTGAAATTGGCCAGACAAGTTTTCAGATTCAGAGTTTTCCTATTCCAATGACCAAGACAAATCGCATTGCCAGCGCCCTTGCGGGCCTGGTGGCCGCGGCAGCTTCCGTGCCGGCGCTTGCCGCCTGGGACCTGAACATGCCGAAGGGTGTCACCGACATCAGCCACAAGGTCTGGGACATGCACATGCTGGCCTTCTGGATCATGTGCGTGGTGGCCGTGGGGGTATTCGGCGCCATGGCCATCAGCATCGTCAGGCACCGGAAATCCCGGGGCGTGACACCGTCCACCTTCCACGAGAGCACCGCGGTGGAAGTGGTCTGGACCATCATTCCGTTCGTCATCCTGATCGTCCTTGCGCTGCCCGCCGCGCGGACCCTGATCGTCCAGGAGGACGATTCGGGCGCGGAGATGACGATCAAGATCACCGGCTACCAGTGGAAATGGCAGTATGAATACCCGGATTCCGGCGTGAGCTTCTTCAGCACCCTGTCCGACGCCAGCCGCGAGGCGCGGGTGCGGGGCTCCGGCATCGATGTCACCACCGTGGAGAACTACCTTCTCGACGTGGACAATCCGCTGGTGATCCCGGTGGACACCAAGGTGCGCCTGCTGCTGACCGCCAACGATGTCATCCATTCCTGGTGGGTGCCGGACTTCGCCATCAAGAAGGACGCCATCCCGGGTTTCATCAACACCATGTGGACCAAGGTCAATGAGACCGGCACCTACCGCGGGCAGTGCACCGAGCTGTGCGGCCGCGACCACGGGTTCATGCCCGTGGTGGTGGAAGTGGTGGAAAAGGATGAATACGAGCAGTGGCTCGCCGCCCGGGTTGCCGAGCAGGACGAGCAGCGCCTCGCCGCCAACTGACCGCCCGGCCGAGAAAGATACGAGAGATTCGAGGATTTTCAGATGAACGCAGCTACCACTGACACCCATCACGACGATCATCACGACCACGGTCCCGCGCCGGGTCTCATGCGCTGGGTCACCACCACCAACCACAAGGACATCGGCACGCTGTACCTGTGGTTCTCCCTGATCATGTTCTTCATCGGCGGCGCCATGGCGCTGGTGATCCGCACCGAGCTGTTCCAGCCCGGCCTGCAGGTGGTGGATCCGCAGTTCTTCAACACCATGACCACCATGCACGCGCTGGTCATGATCTTCGGCGTGATCATGCCCGCGTTCGTGGGCCTCGCCAACTGGATGGTGCCGATCATGGTCGGCGCCCCGGACATGGCACTGCCGCGGATGAACAACTGGAGTTTCTGGATCCTGCCCTTCGGCTTCGCCATGATGCTGTCCACCCTGTTCATGGAAGGGGGCGGCCCCGCCGCGGGCTGGACCCTGTACCCGCCCCTTTCGCTGCAGGGCGGTTCGGGCTTCCCGTTCCTGATCTTCTCGATCCACATACTCGGCATCAGCTCCATCATGGGGGCGATCAACATCGTCGCCACCATCATGAACCTGCGCGCGCCGGGCATGACCTTCATGAAGATGCCGCTGTTCGTCTGGACCTGGTTCATCACCGCCTACCTGCTGATCGCGGTCATGCCGGTTCTGGCCGGCGCGGTGACCATGCTGCTCACGGACAAGTACTTCGGCACCGCCTTCTTCACTGCCGGCGGCGGCGGCGACCCGGTCATGTTCCAGCACATCTTCTGGTTCTTCGGCCATCCCGAGGTGTACATCCTGATCCTGCCTTCCTTCGGCGTGGTCTCCGAGATCATCCCCACCTTCTCGCGCAAGCGTCTGTTCGGCTATTCCTCCATGGTGTACGCCACGGCCTCCATCGCGTTCCTGTCCTTCATCGTCTGGGCGCACCACATGTTCACCGTCGGCATGCCGGTGTCCGGCGCGCTGTTCTTCATGTTCGCCACCATGCTGATCGCGGTGCCCACCGGGGTGAAGGTGTTCAACTGGGTGGCCACCATGTGGCGCGGTGCGATGACTTTCGAGACGCCGATGCTGTATGCGCTCGGCTTCGTGATCATGTTCACCATCGGCGGCTTTTCCGGCGTCATGCTGGCGCTGGTCCCGGTGGACTTCCAGTACCATGACACCTACTTCGTCGTGGCGCACTTCCACTACGTGCTGGTGCCGGGCTCCATCTTCGCCATCATCGGTGCGGTGTACTACTGGCTGCCCAAGTGGACCGGCAAGATGTACGACGAGAAGTGGGGAAAGATCCATTTCTGGACCTCCACCTTCTTCGTCAACCTTCTGTTCTTCCCCATGCACTTCGTGGGCCTTGCCGGCATGCCCCGGCGCATCCCGGACTACGCGGTGCAGTTCGCGGATTTCAACGCCATTGCCACGATCGGCGCGTTCGGCTTCGGGTTCTCCCAGCTGATCTTCGTCTACGTGGTGGTCAAGTGCATCCGCGGCGGGGAGAAGGCCACCGACCAGGTCTGGGAGGGCGCCGAGGGACTCGAGTGGACACTGTCCTCGCCGCCGCCCTATCACTCGTTCACCGAGCAGCCGGTGGTCAAGTAGTCACGGGGCACCGTCCCCGGGCCGAACCGGAGAGCAGCCAATGAACAAGGGCGTCCGCAACACCGTGATCATTCTTTCGCTGACGGCGCTGGCGTTCTATTTCGGCATCATGCTGATCATGCGGAGTGCCGGCTCGTGAGTCCTCCAGGCCACAGCAGGCGGAGAAGAGCGAACCTGCCGCTCCTTTTCCTGGTGCCCGTGCTGATGTTCGGTTTCGGCTACCTCATGGTGCCGATCTACAACGCCTTTTGCGACCTCACGGGCCTGAACGGCAAGACTGGGACCCTCAGCGTGACCGAGGCGGCGAAACTGGAGGCGGACGAGGACCGACTGGTGAAGGTCGAGTTCACCGGCTCGCTCAACCAGTACGCTCCCTGGGAGTTCGCGCCCCGGGAGGCGAGCATGATGGTGCACCCCGGCCGGCAGTACAAGACCAGTTACGTGGCCACCAACCGGCTGGACCGCTCCCTGGTGGGCCAGGCCGTGCCCAGCGTTTCGCCGGGCCGGGCGGCCACCCATTTCAACAAGACCGAATGTTTCTGTTTCGTGCAGCAGGAGTTCGGGCCCGGCGAGACCCGGGACATGCCCGTTGTCTTCATCGTGGACCCCGCGCTGCCCCGGAACGTCGACACGGTCACCCTGTCCTACACGTTCTTCAATGTGACGGAGCAGGCGGTCAACTGATTCATTCCACAATTTAGCGATTACCTTCAGAAGTCTAGGGTTCCATTCATGGCAAGCACAGCGAATAACCACTACTACGTACCACATGGCGCCTACTGGCCCCTGGTGGGATCCATCGCACTGGCCACCACCACGTGCGGACTGGCCATCCACCTGAACTATCACTCCATCGGCCTGCCCATCATGTACACCGGCATCGGGATCCTGATCGTGATGATGTTCGGCTGGTTCGGAACCGTGGTCAAGGAAAGCGAGGGCGGTGTCTACGGCCGCTGGGAGGACAAGTCCTTCCGCCTCGGCATGGCGTGGTTCATCTTTTCCGAGGTGATGTTCTTCGGCGCGTTCTTCGGGGCCCTGTACTACGCCCGGATCCTGTCGGTTCCGTGGCTGCTGGGCGACGGCGCCGGGGTCAATACCCACCAGTGGCTCTGGAGCACCTACACGGAAGTCTGGCCCACCAACGGACCCCTGGACATGGGCGAGAGCGACTTCCACATGGGCTGGTGGCCGCTGCCGTTCATCAACACCGTCATTCTCCTGAGTTCGGGTGTCACCGTCACCATCGCGCACCACGCCATCATCAAGAACAACCGCCCGCGGTTCATCCTGGGACTGCTGGCCACCGTGATTCTCGGCTTCCTCTTCGTTTACCTGCAGGCGGTGGAATACCAGCATGCCTATCACGAGGGCATGAAGCTGTCCAGCGGAATCTACGGCTCCACCTTTTTCATGCTCACCGGGTTCCACGGATTCCACGTGACCATGGGGGCGATCATCCTCCTGGTAGTGCTGGTTCGGAGTATCCGGGGACATTTCACCCCCACCCGACATTTTGCCTTCGAGGCGGCCGCGTGGTACTGGCACTTCGTTGACGTGGTCTGGCTGGGCCTGTTCATCTTCGTCTATATCCTGTAGACGGACGACCACGAAGGAGGGCGGAACCGCCTGCGCGGACAGGACCCGCGGACGGGACGCCGTGAAGGCGTCCCCGCAGCCCCGCCGTTGGCCGGCGGGGCCAATTCCCCTTATTGACCGAAGGCGTGGGGCTCCAGCACGCCGAACCTGGATCCAAGGAAAATGAGCAGCATGACGAACAGCGACAGGCCCACGCGGACCGCCAGGGACTTCACCACCTTGGCGGAATTCTCCGGGCTCTTGATGAGAAAATAGAGCGCGGTGAACAGGCTGATGACGATGAAGATCAGCAGGATGACGATGATCAGTTTGGCAAGCAGCATGTTGCGGGCGGGGCAGCGGGGTTGTTGTCATCACGCCGGCGCCGCAATCGTGCGGCTGGCCGGACGAGCCTGGAGGCCATGATTATATCCGCCCGGCGGCTTGTCGCGCTGACGCTCTATGTCATCGCCCTGACCATACTCCTTCTTCTGGGTACGTGGCAGATCCTGCGCGGCCAGGAGAAGGCGCAGATCGAATCCAGGATGGCCGTCGGCGGGAAGCCACTGGAGATCTCGGCCAGGCCCCCGGACTGGTCCGAACTCGATTACCGCCGGGCGGACCTGTCCGGAAACTGGATCCCGGACAGGGAATTCCTGCTGGAGAACCGGGTCTACCAGGGCATGCCCGGCTTCGAGGTGCTGACCCCGTTCGAACTCGCCGGGGACGGCGCCGTGATGCTTGTCAACCGCGGATGGATCGGTGCCGGAGAGGACCGGGGGAGCATCGCTGTGGATCCGCCCGGGAACGGTCCCGGCGGCGTGCTGTACCGGCCCGAGCCGGGATTCACCCTGGGCGAGACGGTCTCCGGCGAGACGCGCTGGCCGCAGAAAATCCTCTACCTGGACATCGGGGCGTTGTCGGAGCGCCTGGGACGCGGGGTCGAGCCCGCTGTCCTGGTTCTCGATCCCGCGCACCCCCTTGCCCATCCCAGGCTCTGGCGGCCCACCGCCATGCCGGCCTCGCGCCACTATGGCTACGCCGTGCAGTGGTGGGGCCTTGCCCTGGCGCTGCTGATCCTGGGCCTGATATGGCGCCGCAAACCGAAAACCCGGAACCCGTCATGAATCGAGGCAAATTCCCCGCACCGTCCCTGAGCCGGCTCAAGCTTGTCGCGGTCTTCGTCATGTTTTTCGGGCCGCTGATCTTCGCGCTGGTCTGGTACTACGGCATGGGGGCCGCCTTTGCGCCGAGGAGCGGAACGAACCACGCACCGCTGGTGGCGCCTCCGGTGGTGCTGGAGGCGTTCACCAACCCGAGGCCGGACGGCAGCCTGGTCGGGCTCGACGACCTCCAGGGGCACTGGACCGTGGTGCACCGGCTTGACGGGAACTGCGGCGAAGCCTGCCGGACATCCCTCTACAATACCCGGCAGACGAGGCTGGCCCTCGGCAGGAACACCGAGAGAGTCCGCCGGATTCTGCTCGGCGCAGATGCCGGGATGATGGGGGAGATGGCCCTGGAACACCCGGACATGGACCTTGTCCTCCGCGGGACCGGCGGGCTGGGTGACCAGCTCGCGCCGGTGGCGGCGGACAACGGCGCCGGGCCGGACGATGCCCTGCTGGTGGATCCCCTGGGCAATGTCATGATGCTGATCCCGGCTTCCCTGGACCCCTCGGATCTGCTCAAGGATCTGAAGAAGCTGATGAAACTGTCCAAGGTGGGGTAGGGGAGGCCCGCCCACCGGAGCCCTCACAACGTCCCACAGTTGACTCACTGGGCCTGAGCGAGTACATTCCCGGC
>VYFG01000008.1 GCA_009842505.1 Gammaproteobacteria bacterium | reverse complement strand
TGGCGGAATTGGTAGACGCGCTGGCTTCAGGTGCCAGTGGGGGCAACCCCGTGGAGGTTCAAGTCCTCTTCTCGGCACCAAATTCATCCACTACACAGAATACCAAAACTCACGAAAGGCACTGTCTTTACAGTGCTTTTTTTGTTTCTGAATTTTCATACTGTCATCTCCGGCTGTCCTTGATAGTCGAATTGATGGAACGTGGACGGAACACGGACTGGCGGTTTTTGTACAATCGACACACGCTCACTACCCATACTAAACCCCAATCATGCTTCATTGACCGCCGTAAGATTCGCGTGCAATGGTCTTTGCAAAGACGATCTTGTTCTTGAGAGATGGGTGGCTTCAAATGTATTCTGAAGATCGATCAGGCGGATCACCCTGTCCAGAGTTTCTATCGGAAATCCGGTAGCTACCACCCCTACCTGGAGTTCCTCTATTGAGAGATTCACCCCGCCTCCTCCCATGCGGACTCGAGGACTGCCGGTGGCACGACGATATTCCAGTTTGGCACCAGCCTGCCGGCCGTTCGGCGACTGCGTTCCAGATAACAAGGTTGTTTGGGCACGTGTTTTCGCAACAGCGTCAAGAATGATTCATCCACCATCAATGCGTCTCGATGCTGCTCAAGGAAGAAACCAACCTTGGCCACTGCAGTCGCGCTTCGTAGTTTCAACGTATAGTAGGTCACCTGATCCAGATCGAAATACTCCACGGACTCGAGTGACCGCCAAACCTCCTCCCAGCCGCCCCCCAAGTCCGAACGTACCAACACATCGACCAAGGTGCGTTCCAGAGTGGTCACGCGGACCTTTCCGCCAGCATGTCGGGCGGTCACGATCCCGAACAGTTCCGCCTGTTGGGCCTGCAGCGCCTTGGGAAACAGGACCGCAACGAATTCCTGTCCGCGGAATTCGAAGGGCCGTCGCGTATTCCGAGTGAGATACGTAAACCGATTAAGCGCAGCATAGGCCTTGCCGTGGAACTGCAACGCGCTGTGGTGGGATACCACTGCATCCGCTGTGAGCTGCCCCGCCAGCAGGTAGCTATCCACCGGGTAGACCTCGGGGTCAATCCCCCGGGACACGGCGGCGTACAGGCCACGTCGGAGCCGTAGCAGGTGTCCTACCTCGACGTGATAGGCAAGCAGTGCCTCTCGCGTCTTTGTCCGGGATGAGCCGGTGGATTCCAGGAAGGCCACGAAGTCCTCATGTCGGAATACCGGATGCTCGTTGAAGAATTCCTGGACTTTCATGGCCGTCGACGTGGTTGACAATAGTTGTTGTTACACATAAATAATTTAGGTGTAATGCCTACTTTCGTCAACAGACTTCTCGGTTAATTCCCCCTTTCAGAACCGCTTACTGGACCGATGGACGGATGCGCCTACAACGAACCCCATGCCCTGCAGGTAACGGACTCCAGCATGGAGCCGGAATGCCCCAAGAGTTGTGTCATCATCTCCGAACCCAACGGGGTGCTTGAAAACAGCTGCTATGTGATCAAGTCCGATGGCGGTGAACTGGTTTTTCGCAAGTTGCCGATCGTTACACCCATGATTACCGGCAAGCATAGCCGATCAACCATCCTCACATTCGTGTACACCCCGTCAGCCTACCAGTACACATAGCGCTTTGAGGAATGATTTCGCCCGGATCTCTGGCGATGGTCCTCAACCCGGTGCAGCTTGACTCGACTGATGGTTTCCGACGACAGGCCTCTGGCATTCTTGTTCAGCAGAATGGTTTAATATCACGCTATTATATCGCTTTATACGGGATGATTTTGCATATTTATAAACTATGTGCTACATTCCCACCATATGGTTTATATTTATGCTCTATTATCGCCTTTTGGTGGTGCTATGGAATCCAAAATAAACTTGCTGCTGCAGGAATGGCCGCCCCATGGCGTAGGTACCCAGCGCTGGTTCAATGGCAAGGGAATCGACTACCGTCTGGCCGATAAATACGTCCGATCCGGCTGGCTAAAACGACTCGGCCACGGTGCCTATGTCCGAGCAGGCTCGACCGTTGACTGGCCGGGCGCCGTTCAGGCGCTTCAGAAACAACTGTGGCTGGATGTGCACCCTGGGGCCATCACGGCCTTCGATCTGCGCGGATACGCGCACTATCTGGCATTGGGCGGCCGTGAGGTCGTACTGTTTGCCAGGGCAAAGACAAGGCTCCCCTCCTGGTTCAGCAATCACCAGTGGTCACAACCTGTGCGGCTGGTGACCACCGGCATGTTCGCCAAACACGAGGATGCCGTCTCGATCGTCAAAGTCGAGGACGTAGAGCTTGCTGTCGCAACTCTCGAACTGGCGGCCCTGGAGATGATGTACCTCGTCCCGAAGCGGCAATCCTTCGACGAAGCCATGCAAGTCATGGAATCCTTGGCGGCTCTTCGGCCTAAAGTCGTGCAGCGGTTACTCGAATCCTGTCGCTCCGTGAAGGCTAAGCGCCTGTTCATGGTCGCAGCCGAACGACTGGGTCACCCATGGATCCACGACCTGAATCTGTCACGTGTTGACTTTGGGGCCGGGAAACGGACGATACACCCGGGCGGCCGCCTCGACAGAAGATACAACCTGGTCGTGGCGGACACGAATTACCAGTAAGGCTCTTTCATGCCGGTCAATGAAACCTATCGGGCCCAGGTAGATCTGCTGATTCGCTGTCTGCCCGCAATCGCCAAGGATCACTCCTTCGCATTGAAGGGCGGAACTGCCATCAACCTGTTTCTCCATGACATGCCGCGACTCTCGGTCGATATCGACCTGGTGTTCTTGCCAATCACCGACCGCGATACCTCCCTCACCGCAATTGCCGACGGCCTGGTCAAGATCGGCGAGGAGATCCGGAAAACCATTCCTCGGGCGCAGGTTCAGATCACCGAAACCGATGCGCCCAAGCTGCGAATCGCCACACCGCAGGCGCGTATCCGGGTTGAACCAAGCCCGATTGCCCGGGGGAGCTTGTTTCCACCGGTCGAAACTGACCTCTGCCAGGCGGCACAGGACGAATATGAACTGTTTGTGCGCGTTCTACGACTGGCCACAGCGGATCTATACGGGGGGAAATTGTGCGCGGCACTCGACCGGCAACATCCCCGCGATCTATTTGATATCAAGCAGCTTCAAGACGCCGGGGGAATCTCCGATGACATCCGGCAAGCATTCGTCATCTACCTTGCTGGCCATCGCCGGCCCATGGCGGAAATACTGGCTCCAAATGTCAAACCCATCGAACAGCTTTATACCCACCATTTTGCAGGCATGACGACCCACCCTGTCGAACTGGAGGAACTCGAAGCGGCGCAGGCACAACTGTTGGACTGGGTGAGCAAGGCGCTCACGGAAGACGAGCGTAAGTTCCTGCTGGCGATGAAGCAAGGCGAGCCCGTTTGGGGTTTGATGCCCTTCGACCATATCGAGCAAATGCCCGCAATCCAGTGGAAACTCCACAACGTGAATCGCATGAGTCCGCGTGCTCACAAGGCCGCGCTGGAACGTCTGCGCAAAGTCCTGGACCTTTGAGAATCATGCCCTGCCCGTATGCCACCATCGACGACGATGACCGTTTTTTACATATGACTTAGGTGCGAAAATTTTTCGAGGGATGGCTCACTCAAGGTTAGATCTGGTAAATACATCCGCGGAGTGCGTGTGGAACGAAAATAAATTTAAAACCATAACAACCGACTGTTTTATATAGATTTTATGTGACTATTGGAGGCTCAAGTTCTCTTCCTGGCACCCACCCCAACGACCCTCAATACAGACAGATTCATGAATGGCGCTGCAGATGCAGTGTCGTTGACGTCCCACCCCATAGAACCCGGGCACTTCATCCGTCCGACCCCTTCTTCTCGGTTACAATTCCGCTTTTCAGAACCGCTTACCGGACCGATGGACGGATGCGCCAACAACGAACCCTATGCCCTGCAGGTGACAGATTCCAGTATGGAGCCGGAATTCCCCAAGGGTTGTGTGATCATCTCCGAACCCAACGGGGTGCTTGAAAACGGCTGCTATGTGATCGGGTCCGATGGCGGGGAGCTGGTCTTTCGCCAGTTGCTGATCGACGACAGGGGCTGGCGACTGCACGCTCTCCAGGGCGATCATGCCGATATCCCCATCGACGGACCCGAGGCGATCCGGGGCCGGGTGGTCCAAAGGGCGGGAAAGTCCCGCAAGGACCGCAAGGCCTATCTCTGATTCACAAACCCAGGACGCCCCGGTCACGCGGCATCCCGGTGCCGGCAGCGCTGTTCGTGCTCGATGAGCCAGCGTTTTCGCTCGACGCCGCCGGCATAGCCCCGGAGCGTACCGTCCCGGCCGATCACCCGGTGACAGGGAATGATGATCGCTATGGGA
Organism: Gammaproteobacteria bacterium; assembly: GCA_009842505.1. Taxonomy (GTDB): domain Bacteria; phylum Pseudomonadota; class Gammaproteobacteria; order Arenicellales; family Poriferihabitantaceae; genus VYFG01. The sequence continues at coordinate 4,294 of VYFG01000008.1, read as the reverse complement.
TTGCGGGCGTTGCTGGACGCGGCCGCCCGCACGGCCCGCGGGTTGCCCACGTGTCCGGCAAGCGCGGTGTAGTCCAGTGTGCTGCCCGGCGGAATCTGTCTGAGAGCCTGCCAGACACTGCGCTGGAAAGGGGTTCCGCCTGTATCCAGCCCGATATCCCCGAACGGATCACCGCCGTGAACAAAATAGGACTCCAGAGCTTCATGAACCGGCGTGGATCCTTCCGCCCGGCGGATTTCAAATTCACCGAAGCGCCCTGTCAACAGGCGGTCGACACGCCCGGGATTACCCGAAAAGTCCAGGTAAACCAGGGTTTCTCCATCGAGAATCACATCCATCATGCCGATGGGTGAGCGATAGGGGAACTGTTCAAGCTGTTTCATTGGATCTCTCCTCCGGCGCGCCTGAACGCGCTGGGATTCCTGCCGTACACGCTGGAAAAAGTGTGATTGAACTGCCGCACGCTGGAAAAACCGGAAGCAAAGGCGATATCCGACATCGGACGGTCCGTATCGGTGATCAACCGCTTTGCCGTCAGCAGCCGGCGGGTCCGCGCCACCTGCATGGGACTCGCACCCACGTGCCTGGAAAACAGCCTGCGCAGATGGCGCGAGCCCACGCCCAGCCGCTCGGCCAGGGATTCCACGTTACCTTCGTCAAGGGCTCCCTGGTCGATGAGTCCGAGTGCCCGGGACACGGTGGTTCTGACGCCGTTCCAGGCCGGACTGTGCGGTGCCGATTCCGGACGACAGCGAAGGCAGGGACGGAACCCCGCTTCCAGCGCCGCCGCCGCAGAAGGAAAGAACCTGCAGTTTTCCGGCTTGGGAGTTACCGCGGGGCATACTGGACGACAGAAAATCCCGGTGCTGGTGACACCGGTGAAAAAGCAGCCGTCGAATGCCGGGTTCCGGATCCGAACCGCCTCGTAGCAGTCTGCAAAACTGATCTCCATGGAACCGAGTATAGCCAGTTCAGAATCCCGTGCTGGCAAGTTTCGGAACTGGACGTCTGTCCTATTGACCATCTCCCGGCCGTGCGCCCTGCCCCGGGAACCGGCCACCATGCCCGGCGGATGAAACGGGAGCCGCGGGTCCCGTTACGTCAGCAAGCCGTCCGGTCCGGCTCAGGGCATTTCCGATGCACCGGGAGCGGCGTCGGAATAGAGTGGAAACCGGCTGCAAAGTGCAATGACTTCCCCACGTACCCGGTCCACCACTGACTCGTCATCCATGTTGTCCAGAATATCGCAAATCCAACCGGTGATCTGCTTCGCCTCTTCCACGCCGAAGCCGCGTGTGGTCATGGCCGGGGTGCCGATCCGCAGGCCGCTGGTCACGAACGGGGAGCGTGGGTCGTTGGGCACGGCGTTCTTGTTCACCGTGATGTTGGCCCGGCCGAGTGCCGCGTCCGCATCCTTCCCGGTGATGTCCTTGCTGATCAGGTCGAGCAGGAACAGGTGATTGTCGGTGCCTCCCGACACGATATCGAATCCCCGAGACAGGAAAACCTCCACCATGGCGTCGGCATTGTCCAGTACCTGCTGCTGGTAGTCCCGGAACCCGGGTTCCATGGCCTCCTTGAAGGCCACCGCCTTGGCGGCGATCACATGCATCAACGGTCCGCCCTGGGTGCCCGGAAACACCAGGGAGTTCAGTTTCTTGGTGATGTCATCGTTGGCTCTGGCAAGGATCATGCCGCCCCGGGGACCCCGCAGGGTCTTGTGGGTGGTTGTGGTCACCACGTCGGCGATGGGCACCGGGTTGGGATAGTGGCCAGTAGCAACCAGCCCGGCGACGTGGGCCATGTCCACGAACAGGTACGCCCCCACGCCGTCGGCAATGTCCCGGAACCGCTGCCAGTCCATGATGCGCGAGTAGGCGGAGAAGCCGGCCACGATCATTTTCGGTCTGTGTTCCGCCGCCAGCCGTTCGACCTCGCCGTAATCCACCTCACCCGTGGCGGTATCGAGCCCGTACTGGACAGCATTGTAGATCTTGCCGGAGAAATTCACGCCGGCGCCATGGGTCAGGTGCCCGCCATGGGCCAGGCTCATGCCGAGCACGGTCTCGCCGGGATCCATCAGCGCCATGTAGACGGCCGCATTGGCCTGGGAGCCCGAATGCGGTTGCACGTTGGCGTAATCCGCATCGAACAACTGGCAGGCCCGGTCAATGGCAAGCACTTCCGCCTGGTCGACGAATTCACAGCCGCCGTAATAGCGTTTTCCGGGATAGCCCTCGGCGTACTTGTTGGTCATCTGGCACCCCTGCGCCGTCATGACCCGCGGACTGGTGAAATTTTCCGAGGCGATGAGTTCGATGTGGTGCTCCTGGCGGCCGGCCTCGTCCCGGATGGCCGCGGCGAGTTCCGGATCGAATTCCTCGATGGATTGCTGCTTGTCAAACATTTCAGTGATTCTCTGGTATCGAATGGGAAAGCTGATAACTGTACGGATCAGTCTGTTGTGCCCGGTCAAATAGGGTAAGCGCCCGATTCTATCCGCCCCGGAGCGACTTGAATAGTAAAGAATATTTTATGTGAGCCCAAGGCGTCCCCTTTAGCGGGACTGGCCGGGCCCGGGTTCTCCTCCCGGTGTCATTTCACGGTGATCCGTCCTTCGAGTTTCGGCGTGTACGGGCTGCGGGCAGCGAGGTACTCGGCCACGACATCCGCCATGTCCGGACCGAAATCATAGGCATCCATGGCGTTCTTGGCGAAAATCTCGTAACCGTCTCCGCCTCCGCGCAGGAAATTGTTCGAGACAACGCGGTATGTCCTGCCCGGGTCGATCGGAACCCACTGCCCGTCCTGTATGACCTCGACATCAAGGATACGCCCCTCGCCCGGCGCCCTTGAAAGGGTGTAGCTGTAGCGGAGCCCCGCGACCTGCGGGAAGCGGCCTTTGCCCTCCTCAATCCTGCTGACCCCGGCTTCGAGCGTTGCAACGATGTCGGCGCCGGCGAGCTTGAATCTCGACAGCAGGTTCTGGAACGGAAGCACGGTGAGCACCTCTCCCATGGTGATCTGGCCCTGGTCGATCGAGGCGCGCAGGCCGCCGCCGTTGGTGATCGCGATTTCTGCACCGAATTGCTTCATGCGTGCCAGCAACGCATCGGCGACGAGATTGCCGATCTCGCATTCCCTGCTGCGGCAATGCTCGGGCCTGCCGTCGATCGGGGCGCTCGCCTCGGCAATGACCCGGTTGCGGATTTCGGCGAGGGGCGCCGCCAGGGCGGCGATTCGCTCCTTCAGTGCGTTGTCCTCGGGCACCGTGCGGTCCATCAGGAGCGGCTCACCCGCCGCCTCTGAAATGGCGCCGTGATCGTCGAAGCTTACGTCGAGCCGCCCGAGATACTTTCCGTAGGCATAGGCCTGAACGATGGCCGTGCGCCCGCCATCCGGGCCGGTGACCCAGGTCGGATAGGGGCCGATTGCCCGGTCCGAGGTGTTCGACAGGAAGGTGTTCGTATGGCCGCCGACGATCACATCGATGCCCCCCACCATCGCGGCTATTCTCCGGTCCACCTGGTAGCCGGAATGCGAAAGGACGATGATGCGGTCAATGCCCTGCCCGGCGAACCGCTCGATCTCCCGGCGTACCGCCCCGGCCGGCTCGGTGAACCTGATTTTCGGACCCGGCAGGGAGATTTCCGGCGTATCCACGGGCGTCAGGCCAATGAGTCCGTAGCGGTAGCCCCCTCGCCGGATAATCGTCGAGGGCATCATGACGTCCGCGAGCGCGGGTTCGGAAGTCACATCGGCGTTGGACATCAGCACCGGGAACCGGACCGCGTCCATGAAGCCGCGGAGCACTTCCGGACCGTCGTCGAATTCATGGTTGCCCACGGTCATGGCATCGTAGCCGAGTGTGTTCATCATCTCGGCGGCGACCTTTCCCTTGTACCGGGTGTAGAAAAGGGATCCTTGGAACTGATCCCCAGCGTCGACGAGCAGTGCGTTCGGTGCATCCGCCCGCGCCGTTCGGATGGCCGTAGCCAGGCGGGCATACCCGCCGAAGCATTTCCCGGCCGCGTCGTCCTTGGCCGAACAGTTGCTGTCATACTTGTTGATCGGCTCGACGCGCGAATGAAGATCGTTCGTGTGCAGGATCGTCAATATCTCGGCGTGGACACCGGCGGCAAGAAACAGCGCAACAACGGCGGACAGGAAGCGTTTTGGGTTCACGGAAGTTCTCTGTTGTGCGGATGGAACATGGCAGATTCCCGTTGCCGGCAACGGTATCTAGGCGGCGAAGTCGCGCGCGAACTGATCAATATCCCCGGCCTCCAGCGCT
>VYFG01000078.1 GCA_009842505.1 Gammaproteobacteria bacterium | reverse complement strand
TTCCACGATTTCTCCTTTCAAATCAAAATTCTATGAGTTTGCCGCCGGACACGAGGTAGTCTCCCATGAGCTGTGCTCGCTCACCCGCCGGGCCTGCGAGCTGGCGGAAGCGGAAATGGAGGATGCGGGCCACGGCAGGGCGCCGAGGCCGTGGGCCATGCTCGTACTGGGGTCCGGGGGGCGCGGGGAGTCGCTTCTGGCCATGGACCAGGACAATGCCATCGTGTACGCGGACGGGGAACACGGGGCGGACGACGGGGAAGCGGACCGGTGGTTTGCGGAACTGGGGGCCAGGGTGTCCTATATCCTGGACCTGGTGGGGGTGCCGTACTGCAAGGGCGGCGTGATGGCCATGAACGGCGAATGGCGCAGGACCCTGTCCGCCTGGCAGGACGAGGTCGGCACCTGGGTGCGCAGGCGCCGTCCCGAGGACATCCTGAACGTCGACATCTTCTACGATGCCCGGATCGTGCATGGCGACCGGGGTCTCGGCGCGTCGCTGCTGGACCAGGCGTTCAGGGTCGGCGCCGCGTCGCGCGAGTTCCTGACGCTGCTGAAGCTCAATGCCTGCCGTTTCGACAGCGCCATCGGCATCCTCGGCCGGCTGAAGCTGGAGGAGGGGCGTCTGGACGTGAAGAAGAGCGGCCTCCTCCCGGTGTTCTCGGCGGCCAGGGTGCTGGCGATCCAGGAGGGCATCCGGGTGCGTTCGACCCGAGGCCGGCTCGAGTCCGCCATGGGGGAACTCGCAAGGGACGACCCGATGCGCGAGGTGCACCAGAACCTGCTGGAGGTGCACCGGATCGTGCTGGCCTCCATCCTCGGCCAGCAGGTCCGGGACATGTCCCGCGGGGTTCCGCCGTCCAACCGGGTCGCGCCCGCGGAAATGACGGCGCCTGCCAGGCAGCGGCTCAAGTGGGCGCTCGACCGGGTGGATTACGTGTCCAACCTGCTGGGGGATCCCCTGGGGCGGGGGTAAGGCAGGTCCTTTCCGGCGCCCGCCGGTGCGGCGCCTTTCATTCCCGGTGCCGGTTCAGTCCACGAAGAAGCCGATGAACTCCGCCACCCCGTGGGCGAATTCGCTTTCCAGCGGAAACGACAGCATCCCCATGATCGAATAGCCCAGCAGCCAGGGCATGACGTAGAACCGGATCATGTAGAAGAACCAGGCCACGTACAGCGGCACCATGGGCCTGATCAGGAAGCCCGGCGTGATGGGTTTGAACAGCCGGATCAGGGGATCGGTGGAGCGCACGAAGAAGCGCATGAAGAAAAACGTGCTGTTTTCCGGGAGGAAGATGCCCATGCCGAAACGCCCGATCAGGGTCCACATCACCATGCCGAGGATGTAGTCCAGGGCCAGCAGCCAGATTGGAAAACTCTCGAACATGGCCGGAGAATTGGTGAAAGGGCGGGCAAAAAAAGCCGGGGCGGAGCCCCGGCTTTCACTTCCCAGGCGGGAAAATCAGTGGCTGGAAGCCAGGATGGCCTTTCCGGCCGGTACCCGGGTGTCGTCCACCATCTGCTTGATTTCCTCGTCGGGCTCTGCGGTCATCAGCGATACCACCACCATGGCGATCAGGCTCACCGGCATGCCGATCATACCGAAACGCAGGTGGTCGATGCCGATCCACGGATCCATTCCGGCGAAGCGGACCATGTAGAGATACCAGGATCCCGCCGCGAAACCGAACAGCATGCCCGCGATGGCGCCCGCACGGTTCGCCCGTTTCCACCAGATCCCGAGTACGATGGGGAAGAGCAGGCCCGAACAGGCGAAGTCGAAGGCCCAGGCCACCGCCCCCAGAATACTGGTGAGCTTTAGGCTGGCGACGAACGCGCCCGCTGCCCCGATGACGATCAGCAGAATCCGCGCCACCAGCAGGCGGACATGGGTTTCCGCTTTGGGATCGATGATCTTGTAGTAAAGGTCATGGGACAGTGCGTTGGCGATGGCCAGCAGCAGACCGTCGGCGGTGGACATCGCCGCGGCCATGCCGCCCGCTGCCACCAGTCCCGAGATCACGTAGGGCAGTCCGGCGATCTCCGGCGTTGCCAGCACCACGATATCCCCTCGCATGAAGAACTCGTTGAGATCCAGGATCCCGTTGCCGTTGCCGTCGATGATCTGCAGGAAGCCCACGTTGGACCACTTCTGTATCCACTCCAGCGAATTCACGTCGCTGATGGCCTTGCCGATGATGCCCGTCGGCAGGCTCGGATCCAGCACCTGCAGCTTGGTGAAGGTGGCCAGAGCCGGGGCGGTGAAGTAGAGCAGGAAGATGAAGAACAGCGACCAGGCCACCGAGTTGCGCGCGGCACGGACCGTGGGCGTGGTGAAGTAGCGCATCAGGATGTGCGGCAGCGAAGCGGTTCCCGCCATCATGCACAGCACCAGGGTGACGAACTTCCAGGCCGCCAGGCCGGTGCCGGCGGCGACATGCGGCACCGAAAGTGCCCTGAGTCCGCCCGCGGCGCCTTCAACGGCCGGCAGGGTGCCGAGCCCGTATACGGCCTCCAGTTCCGTGATCCGCATGACCGCATCGCCGTAGACCAGCTGCGGAACCAGGCCGAATCCCTGCTTGTTGGACATCCAGAACACCGGCACCAGGTAGGCGATGATCAGCACGATGTACTGCGCCACCTGGGTCCAGGTCACCGCCCGCATGCCGCCCAGCATGGAACAGAGCAGGATGCCGAGGAGACCGAACCAGACGCCGACCTCGAAGGGAATCTGCAGGGCGCGAGAGGCGATGGTGCCGGTGGCGTTGATCTGCGCTGTCACGTAGGTGAACGATGTCACCACCAGGACCACCACCGCGAGGAAGCGCGCCATGTTGCCGCCGTAGCGGGTGCCGATGAAGTCGGGTACCGTGTAGCAGCCGAACTTGCGGAGGTACGGTGCCAGCAGGGAGGCCACCAGCACGTATCCGCCGGTCCAGCCCACCACGAAGGCGAGGTAGCCATGACCGCCGAAGTAGATGCCCCCGGCCATTGCCACGAAGGATGCGCCGGACATCCAGTCCGCCGCCGTGGCCATGCCGTTGAACACCGATGGCACCTGGCGGCCCGCGACGTAGTAGGCGTCCACCTGCATGGTCCGGGACAGCCACCCGATGGCAGCATAGATGAGGACCGTGAACGCAACGAACAGAATGCCGATGGTGTCGGCGGTCATCCCCATCTGCTCAAGGACAGCCATGAGCAGGATGAAGATGAGAAAGCCGCCCGTGTACAGGCCGTAGACCTTCGGCAGGTTATCGATGAAGTTACCCTTAATCATGGTTTATTCCTCCTCCGCGAAGCCGGTCTCTGTATCGATCTTGTGCTGCGACCATGCGAACCAGACGATCAGCAGTACAAAGATCACTTCAGAGCCTTGCGCCGCCATGTAGAATCCCAGCGGGAATCCCATGAAGGAAAACGCGTTCAGCGCATCGGCGAACCAATGCACCAGGAACGAGAAGATAAACCAGAGAATGAGAGTAATGATCATCAGACGTCTGGTTCGCGCCCAATGCTCCTCTCGCCTAGAATCGTTTGCCATCGGTAGCCTCTCTTGGTTTTGTTAGTGTGGGTCGTTGCTTTGGATAAGATATAGTTATTTATCGGGATATAGCTGTCCCGCCATCCTATATTAACTGAAAATCGGATGAAATGGCACCACGTAGAAACGGCGTGCCGCAACACCCGGATCCGGTCGGAATTATGATAGATGCGTTGAAATTACTCTCCAGAACACCCTGGGAAAAACTGGGCGTCTATCTTGGTTTCAAGAAGCTCGGCAGGCGGCATGTGGTGGTGGATGCCGAAACCCTTAGGAAATTCATCACCACCCGGGCAAGCCATGTGTCCCAGACCTCGCTGTACGGATACCTGAAAACCCGTGCCGGCACCCGGTTCCCGGAACTGTTCGAGCACCCGGCGATGCTGGAATCCATCAACATCGCGAAGTGGCATGTCTGGCTGGCCTGTGTTTCCGACCTGACCGTGTTCACGGGGGCGATTCTTTGCCGGTCCGGGGCCCTGGACGGGGAGAGCATCGGGAAGCTCATGCGCGGTGTGGCGGAGGAAATCCTGGGGGACACCGGCATTCCGCCGGATGCGGGCGTGGAATTCGGCGAGGCCCGGAATCGGTACCAGGAACGCATACACGGCGTCCTGTGGGAGCGCCTGGTGGACGACGATACGATGTTCACCGAGAGTCCGCCGGCCCTGGTGCACTGGGCGCCCATCGTGGACGAGCTGAAGCGGATGGACGAGGAAATCGTCCTCAACTCCGTGCGGTTCCGCTGGATCGAGGTCCGGCGCATTGCACGCAAGCTGCTCGACCCGGCGAGCATCGCGGCCAGCGTGTCCGGGGGAGGGCAGCAGGCGGGAGGCGGATGAGGGGCATTGACGTTATAATTCCGCCCGGGAGTCGGCCAGGCAGTCGCCCCGGCGCCGGTCGCCGGGGAGGAAAGTCCGGGCTCCACAGGGCAGGGTGCCAGGTAATTCCTGGGCGGCGCGAGCCGACGGAAAGTGCCACAGAAAACATACCGCCGCGGATCGCTCCGCGGTAAGGGTGAAAAGGTGCGGTAAGAGCGCACCGCGCTGCCGGTAACGGCGGTGGCAGGGCAAACCCCACCTGGAGCAAGACCGAATAGGGATCCCCAGGCGTGGCCCGCGTCGGATCCGGGTAGGTTGCTTGAGGCGTCCGGTGACGGGCGTCCCAGATGAATGGCTGTCCTCGACAGAACCCGGCTTATCGGCCGGCTCCCGCCTCTCCCGCCTTCCCGGCCCCGGTGGCGTTCCTTCAGAAGAGCGATTCGGACACCGAATCATCGGTGACCGCGCCGCCTGACGTCCTGCCCGCGTCCACCAGCGGGCGGACCGCGTTGGTGGGCTCCGTGCCTGCGAGAAAGTATTCGTCGTAGCCGTCGGGGTCGTCGTCCCGGGTGAGTTCGCCGGTGTCGCTGTTGATGAAACGCACCACGATCTCTTCCGGAATTTCCTCGGGCTGCTCCGGAAAGTCAGGCAGGACGCCGCCCATGAAGTCCACCCAGATCGGCAGCGCCGCGCTGGCGCCGGACTCCCTGCGCCCGAGGTGCTCGGGTTCATCGAATCCCACGAACACCGTGGTGGTGACATCGGCGGTAAAGCCGGAGAACCAGGCATCCCGGAAATTGTTGGTGGTTCCGGTCTTCCCGGCCAGGTCCTCCCTCCCGAGGGCCAGGGCCTTTCTTCCGGTGCCGCTGCGGATGACCTGCCGCATCATGTTCCGGACCAGAAACGCATTCTGCGGACTGATTGCCTGTACCGGCTCGGCCGGTCCCAGCGGGATGTCCCGGTCCATGGCCCGGGCAGCGGTCATTTCAGCCTCATTGTCGTCCGGCGTGTCGATGCCGCAGTCCTCGCAGGACGCACCGGACACCGGCTCCAGTTCCACGGGATTGCCGTCGGCATCCTCCACCCTGGCGATGAAAAAGGGCTTGGTCAGCCGGCCGTTGTTGGCGAATACCGAATACCCCCGGGCGATTTCCAGGGGGGTGGCCGCGGTGGAGCCGAGCGAGATCGAAAGGCTCCGGGGAAGGCTTTCCGGATCGAACCCGAACCGGGTAAGGTGCTCGATGGCGGTGTCCACGCCCATGGCCCGCAATAACCGGACGGACACCAGGTTCAGCGACAGGCTGAGGGCCTTGCGAAGGCGGGTGGGACCGAAGAATTTCCTGCTGTAGTTTTCTGGCCGCCAGATGCCCTCGAGATCGTCCTCGACCACGATGGGCGCGCTGCTCACCAGGCTTCCCGGGGTGAAGCCGTTGTCCAGTGCGGCGGAATAGATGAACGGCTTGATATTCGAGCCGGGCTGGCGCTCTGCCTGGATGGCGCGGTTGAACTTGCTCAGGTAATAGTCGAATCCCCCGGTCAGCGCCAGTATGGCTCCGGTTCTCGTGTCCAGCGAAACCAGGGCGCCGGAAACCTCCGGCATCTGGCTGAGCCGCCAGCTGTCCTCCCCGTCCGCGACCACGTAGACGATGTCGCCCGGTTTCACCACCTCGCCCGCTGCATTGGGTTCGGGACCCTGGCTGTTGGCGTTCCGGTAGGCCCTGGCCCACTTCATGGTGTTCAGCGTCACGGAGATGTCCTCCCCGTCGCGGGTGAGGGCGATGAATCCGTTGCCGTGCACCTCGCGCACAAGCGCGGGCACCAGTTCGCGGCTGGGGGGATAGGTGTACAGTGCCTCGTCCATATCCGCCACGGTCATCCCGGATATGTCCAGGTGCCCCGCCGGGCCGCGGTAACCGTGGCGCGTGTCGTAGTCGAGGAGCCCTTTCCTGAGCGCTCGGCTGGCATGCTCCTGGTACCGGCTGTCGATGGTGAGCGTGACGTTGAGCCCGCGGTCATAGGCGAGATTGCCCAGGCGGTCCACCAGAAACTGGCGCGCCATCTCGGCCACGTAGGGCGCCTGGACCTCCACTTCCGTGACGTGGCGGTCGGCGGTGATGGGGGCCTTTTTGGCCGTCTCCAGGCTCAGGCGGTCGATCTTTCCGAGATCGTAGAGCCGCTGCAGCACATGGTCGCGCCTCGCCTCCGCCCGGGCGGGATTGGAAATCGGATTGTCCCTGGAAGGGGCTTTCGGCAGGCCCGCCAGCATCGCGACTTCCGGGACGCTGAGATTGTCGAGGTCCACCCCGTAGTAGATCTGGGCTGCGGCGGCGAACCCGTAGGCCCGGTGCCCCAGGAAGATCTTGTTCAGGTACAGCTCCAGGATTTCATCCTTGGTGAGCGCCCGCTCCATGTTGAAGGCCAGCAGCACTTCCTTGAGCTTGCGCACATAGGTTTTCTCCGGGTTGAGAAAAAAGTTCCGCACGACCTGCATCGTGATGGTGCTGGCGCCCTGCCCGCGGGTCTGGCTGCGGATGTTGCTGATGAGCGCGCGGACAATGCCCAGGAAATCCACCCCGGTGTGATGGTAGAAGGTATTGTCCTCCGTCACGAGAATGGCGTCGATCAGGAGCGGTGGGGCCTGGTCCAGGGTGACCGGGATGCGCCTTTCATTGCCGTACTCCGCCACCAGCTTGCCGTCGGCGCTGTAGATCCTGAGCGGAATGCTGAGCGGAACCTCCCGGATCTCCTCCACGGTGGGCAGCCCCGGGAGCAGGGAAACGGCGTAAAGCGCCAGCCCCAGTGCCATTGCGCTGCCGAATGCGAAACCGAACGAAACCAGTTTCAGGCAGGTTTTCAGCAGCAGTATCATTGGCCGGCGGGGGCTACCTTCGCATTCAGGATGGGCTTGTACGTCGGGTGGACCGGTATATTATATCGCCTCCACCCCGTGCCGGCGTTCAGTTACACGGCAAATCAAGTTTGAATGTCGCAAACGGCAAACGTAGTGAATCAACCCCGCAGATTCTTCCAGGCACCCGGTACACTGATGGGGGAATGCCAGGGTATCGCAAACAGCCGCCCCGCAAATTTGCCGGAAAGACACGCTCTATACGCAACGGGTCAATTTCGGTGTGAATCAGCCTTGGGGTATCCTTGCATGTGTCGGCCGGATGTCTGGGTCAGGGAACAACGTGGCGTCTGCCACTACTGATGCCTGCCACGGTACCGCCCTGAGTGAATGCCTATGCGTGCCCGGCCGGGAAAGGCGCCCGAAAGCCCCGGGATGAATCCGTCCGGGTGGGCAAGATGCATGTAATGACGGCGGGCAGACAGAATCCGGCCGGGCCCCACGAACCATTCGCCGACCATGGCTGATGCATTCTCTTGACGTCATTTCCATCGGCCGATCGTCCGTCGACCTCTATGGCGGCCAGACAGGCGGCCGCCTCGAAGACATGCGGACCTTCTGGAAATACATCGGCGGTTCGCCCACCAACACGGCTGCCGGGGCAGCCCGGCTCGGCCTCAGATCCGCCGTAATTACCCGCGTCGGGAACGAGCACATGGGCCGCTTCATACGCGAACAGCTGCAGGCCGAAGGGGTCGATGTGCGGGGTGTCGTCACCGACCCCGAACGCCTGACGGCGCTGGTACTGCTCGGTATCCGGGACCAGGAACGGTTCCCGTTGATTTTCTACCGGCAGGACTGCGCGGACATGGCGCTGTCGCCGGAGGATATCGACCCCGATTTCATCGCCGAGGCCCGGTGCATCCTTGCTTCGGGCACGCACCTGTCCCACCCAAGGACCAAGGCCGCGACCCTGTACGCCGTTGATCTGGGGAAGGCGTCCGGTGCCAGCACCGTCCTTGATCTCGACTACCGACCGAACCTTTGGGGCCTGTCGGGGCATGGCGACGGAGATGTGCGCTACATCGAATCGAAGGCCGTCTCGAAAAAACTCCAGGGGGTGTTGCGGCGTTTCGATGTGATCGTCGGCACCGAGGAGGAATTCCACATTGCCGGCGGCTCTACTGACACCAGGAAGGCCCTGGCCAGGGTCCGCGAGGTGACCGGGGCAACCCTGGTCTGCAAACGGGGGGCGGCTGGCGCAACGGCATTCAACGGGCCGATCCCGGAAAATCTCGACGATGGAATCAACCAGGAGGCCTTCCGGGTCGAGGTCTTCAACACGCTGGGGGCCGGGGACGGGTTCATGGCGGGGTTGCTGAAGGGTTGGCTGTCGGGAGAAGATTGGCCTGAATCCCTGCGCATCGCCAACGCCTGTGGGGCGCTTGCAGTGTCCCGCCACGGCTGCACACCGTCCTATCCGAGCGAAATCGAGTTGCGACACTTTCTGGAAAACGGCCCGGCAACGCCCGCGTTGCGACACGACCGGCGCCTGGAGCAGATCCACTGGGCGACGAACAGGACGGCCGCCTGGTCCGACATGCGTGCATTCGCATTCGACCATCGAACCCAGCTTGAGCGTATTGCCGGCCAGTGCGGGGCC
>VYFG01000021.1 GCA_009842505.1 Gammaproteobacteria bacterium | reverse complement strand
GCAGCAGGAAGGCGGCGGTTGCCAGCAGGCGGGAAAGTTGGCCGAATGTCGTCATGTACCCTGTTCTCAGTTGCAAGTCTCGGTCGCCGGTCAGGGCGTTGTGACAACGCTCCGGGGCCGTTGGTTCCGGGGGTCGGTGATGGGGTCTGGCAAAAGCCGGGCCGGCCCCGCGTTCCCGTGCGGGACCGTTTTCGTTGCCGCCGTAGGATACACTGCGGCCGGTACCGTATCCACTTATTTTTTTCGCTGTGATTCAGCAGTTGTTACGGCCCTGGACAAGGGTATTGGCCGGATCCCGGAAATGGGCCGAAACGGCCGCACGGCGGCAACCTGGACGGGAAGGCCGACCCCATCCCCTGCCCGAGGACCGGTTCCCCGGAAAGCGCCCGCGGAGGGGCCCGCAGGGAAAATCTTCCGGGTAAAATCTTCCGGGTCGCCCCGTTTACCAACCACAGTTATAATCCGGCAGTTTGAAGAAACCGGCATCTGTCTGTATACAAAGGAGACAACGTGGATTACTTGGCCAAGAGCAACAAGATCGACACCCTCGCTTCCCGCCTCTTGGTGGTGGCGGTGTACACCGACGGAAAAAAGGCCACGCTCGGCAACAATGCGGCCCTGCTGGACGCCAGGGCCAACAGGAGGCTCCGTACCCTGGTAGCCAGGGGTGACATCAGCGGCGAGCCCGGCAGCACCCTGCTGGTCCACGATCCCGCCGGCATCCGCGCGGAAAGAGTGCTGCTCGTCGGCATGGGCAAGGCCGCCGAGACCGGCGCCAGGGAACTCCGACAGGCCGCCGAGGCCGCGGCCGGCGCCGCCAGGGCGGCCAATGTACGCTCCCTGGATATCGCGCTCATGGACCGCCGGCACGGCCGGATGAACACCCGGCGCATGGCGCGCCACGTGGTGGAGGCGATGGACGCGGTGCTCTACCGGTACACGGAAACCCTGAGCGGAAAGAAGAAGGCGCCTGCGCTCAAGTCTGCCGCCATCGTGGTGGACAGGGCGGAACTCAATGCCGCGAGACGGGGCGTGCGCGAGGGCGTGGCCACCGCGCACGGGGTGACCCTGGCCCGGGAACTCGGCAACCTTCCCGGCAACATCTGCACGCCGTCCTACCTGGCCAGGCGGGCGCGGGCGATGCAGAAAACCCTTCCCGTGAAGACCCGGGTGCTGAACGAGGCGGACATGCAGAAGCTCAAGATGGGCTCGCTGCTGTCGGTCTCCCGGGGCAGCCGGGAGCCCGCCAGGTTGATCATCATGGAATACGGCGGCGGCAAGCGCGGCGACGCTCCGGTGGTGCTGGTGGGCAAGGGCCTTACGTTTGACGCCGGCGGCATCTCCATCAAGCCCGCGGGCGCCATGGACGAGATGAAATTCGACATGTGCGGCGGCGCCAGCGTGTTCGGCACCCTGCATGCGGCGGCGGAAATGGAACTGCCGCTCAATGTCGTCGGCGTGGTCCCGAGCAGCGAGAACCTGCCGGACGGCGCCGCCAACAAGCCCGGGGACATCGTCACCAGCATGGCGGGCAAGACCATCGAGATCCTCAACACCGACGCCGAAGGACGTCTCATCCTGTGCGACGCACTGACCTACATCGCGCGCTACAAGCCCGCGGCAGTGGTGGACATCGCCACCCTCACCGGCGCCTGCATCATAGCCCTCGGCAGCCATGCGTCGGGCCTTTTCAGCAATGATGACAAGCTGGCGGGCGAACTCCTCGCCGCCGGCGAGTCGAGCGGCGACCGCGTCTGGCGGCTGCCGGTGTGGGACGACTACACCAGGCAGCTCAAGAGCAATTTCGCCGACCTCGCCAACATCGGCGGCAAGGGCGCCGGGGCGGTGACGGCGGCCTGCTTCCTCAAGGAGTTCGCCAGCGACTATTCCTGGGCCCATCTGGACATCGCCGGCACCGCCTGGAAATCCGGCGGCGAGAAGGGCTCCACCGGCAGGCCGGTTCCGCTCCTGGTGGAATTCCTGCTGCAAAGGGCGGGCTGAACCTTCGAGGCATACCGGCGGTATCGTGGCTCCCGAGAGGGTTGATTTCTATGTGCTGAACCAGGCGGACGACGCCAGCCGCCTCGGTTATGCCTGCATGATCGCCGCCAAGGCCTGGCGGCAGGGACACAGGGTGTACATGCAGGTGGATACGCCCGGAGAAGCGGAAGCCCTGGACCGGATGCTCTGGGAATACCAGGCGGCGAGTTTCATTCCCCATGCGCGCACCGGGACGCCGGAGGCGGCGCTGTCGCCGGTACTCATCGGCACGGAATGCGCCCCGGAGAAATGGCGCGGCATGCTGGTGTCGCTCACCCGGGCACTGCCGGAAGGCGCGGCGGAATGCCGCCGGGTGGCGGACCTGATTGCAGACAGCCAGGATCACCGCGCCGCCGGCCGCGAGCGCTTCAGGGCCTACCGCGCCATGGGCGTCGAACCCGGCACCCACGAGATCAGACTGTAGTGCCGAGATGACCCTGGACAAGTCTTACAACCCCCACGACATCGAGGCCCGCTGGTACGGCGAGTGGGAAAGGCGCGGCTATTTCGCGCCCGAGGACCGGGGCGACAACGCCGATGCCTACTGCATCATGATCCCGCCGCCCAACGTCACCGGCAGCCTGCACATGGGCCACGCGTTCCAGGACACCATCATGGACGCGCTGATCCGGTTCAACCGGATGCGGGGCAGGAACACGCTGTGGCAGCCGGGCACCGACCATGCCGGCATCGCCACCCAGATGGTGGTGGAGCGGCTGGTCAACGCCGAGGGCAGAACCCGCCACGACTACGGCCGCAGGGACTTCATCAACCGGGTGTGGCAGTGGAAGGAGGAATCCGGCGGCATGATCACGCGGCAGCTCCGCCGCATGGGGGCCTCGCCGGACTGGGCCCACGAACGCTTCACCATGGACGATGGCCTGAGCGCCGCGGTGAGCGAGGTCTTCGTGCAGCTGTTCGACCAGGGCATCATCTACCGCGGCAAGCGCTTGGTGAACTGGGACCCGGTACTGCATACGGCGTTGTCGGACCTCGAGGTGCTGTCCGTGGAGGAAAGCGGCCACCTGTGGCATCTGCGCTATCCGCTCGCGGACGGCGGCGGCCATCTCACCGTGGCCACCACCCGGCCGGAAACCATGCTCGGCGATACCGCGGTGGCGGTTCACCCCGGGGACGGACGCTACCGTGAACTCGTCGGCGGCCATGTCGACCTGCCGCTCACCGGTCGGCGAATTCCCATCATCGCCGACGAGTATGTCGATCCCGATTTCGGGTCCGGCTGCGTCAAGATCACCCCGGCCCACGATTTCAACGACTACCAGGTCTGGCTCCGCCACCGCGACATCGAGGTCATGGCGTCCCAGCCCCACGGCGGACTCATCAACGTGTTCACCGTGGACGCGAGCATCCGCCGGAACGTCAACGACGACGAGATCCGGGAGGGGGACCTGGTGCCTCCCGCCTACGTGGGACTGACCCGGGAGGCGGCGCGGGAACGCGTCGTGGCGGATCTCGGGGAGGCCGGTCTGCTGGAGAAGGTCGAGGACCACAAGCTGGTGATTCCCCGGGGCGACCGTTCCGGAGTCGTGGTGGAACCCTTTCTCACCGACCAGTGGTACGTGGACCTGACCCGTGAGGTCCAGGAGGACGGCAGGCCCGGCGGCAAGGCGGTGATCACCGATCCCGCCATCGAGGCGGTCAGGGGTGGGCGGATCGAGTTCGTGCCCGCCAACTGGAGCAAGACCTACTACCAGTGGCTGGAAAATATCGAGGACTGGTGTATTTCGCGCCAGATCTGGTGGGGTCATCGGATCCCGGCCTGGTACGATTCCGACGGCAACATTTATGTGGCGCGGGACGAGGCGGCGGTGCGGGAGAAGTACGGACTTTCCCCGGACCTGCCGCTCAGTCAGGACGAGGATGTCCTGGACACCTGGTTCAGCTCCGCCCTCTGGCCATTTTCCACCCTGGGCTGGCCGGAACGGACCGACCGGTTGCAGACCTTCTATCCCACCAGCGTGCTGGTCACGGGCTTCGACATCATCTTCTTCTGGGTGGCGCGAATGATCATGATGGGCATGCGCTTCATGGATGACGTGCCGTTCCGGCAGGTGTACATTCACGGCCTGGTGCGCGATGCACACGGTCAGAAGATGTCCAAGTCCAAGGGCAACGTGCTGGACCCCATCGACCTCATCGACGGCATCGAGCTCGATGACCTCGTGGCCAAGCGCATCAGCGGCATGATGCAGCCGCACCTGGCGGAGAAGATCGAGAAACAGACGCGCAGGGACTTTCCTTCGGGGATACCCAGTTTCGGTACCGATGCGCTCCGGTTCACGTTTGCGGCCCTGGCGTCCACGGGCCGGGACATCAACTTCGACCTGACCCGCACCGAGGGATACCGGAACTTCTGCAACAAGATCTGGAATGCGGCCCGTTTCGTGATGATGCACACCGAGGGCCGGGACTGCGGCCAGCAGGGCGCCGACGTGGAACTGTCTGCCGCGGACCGCTGGATCGTCTCCTGCCTGCAGCGCAGCGAACAGGTGGTAACCGACGCCATCCGTGACTACCGTTTCGACAACGCCGCCCGGGAAATCTACGAACTGATCTGGAACCGGTATTGCGACTGGTACCTGGAGCTGTGCAAGCCCGTGCTGGGCAACCCCGGCAGCAGCGCGGACCAGCTGCGGGGTACCCGCCGCACCCTGGTGCGCGTACTGGAAACCATGATGCGGCTGGCCCATCCCATCATGCCGTTCATCACCGAGGAGATCTGGCAGAAGGTGGCGCCCCTTGCGGGCCGGGACGGTGACACCGTCATGCTGGCGAAGTATCCGGTGCCGGAGGACGATCGGATCGACCGCGCCGCGGAAGTGGAGATGGAATGGGTGATGCAGTTCATTCTCGGCATCCGCCAGATCAAGGGCGAGATGAACATCCCTCCCGGGAAACGGGTGCCGGTGCTGCTGCAGAACGCGTCTGCCGAGGATCTTCGCATCCTCAAGGTCAGCCAGGTCTACCTGGATGCCGTGGGCCGGGTGGAGTCCGTGGCGGTGCTGCCGGGCGGCGCGGAAAAACCCGAATCCGCCATGACGCTGCTGGGAGACATGGCTATCCTCATTCCGCTCGAAGGATTGATCGACAAGGGTGCCGAGATCACCCGCCTGAAAAAGGCCATCGAGAAGCTCGACCGGGACATCGACCGGATCGAGGCCAAGGTCAACAACCCGGGGTTCACGAGCAAGGCGCCGGAGGCGGTAGTGGACAGGGAGAGGCAGAAACTGGAGGAGCAGGTCCACGCGCGCGAGGAACTGCAGGCACAGCTGTTCCGGCTCGCCTCCTAACCCGGCGGGCGCCGGGGATCACTGCGGTTCCCCATTGATGCGACAGAATTGCGCTTGAGTCCGGATAGGGTGCGGGTATTTTTTTCACCCAGCACTGACAGCTGAATTCCGCCGCGATTCCCCTTCGGGAACTTAATCCCCCCGCCCGGGGTCATCCGGACAGGGGCCCGATGGGTGGGTCAGGGATGGTCAGGATGGCCTTTCAACGGGTGAGGATTGACCCTTTTCGGCAGTGGAAGCCGGGCCCCGATTTTTTTCGGGCGAATGTTAAGGGAATGCAAATGAAAAAAAAGAGAAAAATATAATCGAGCAAAAACAGTAGGTTATGTGGTTCTTTATGGAATTTTTACTCGCGATAACTGTATTTATCGAGAGCAAGGAATATATTCCTATGCTCACCTGGTCAAGGGGACCCGGACCCCCCTGATTTACTGCCGATGACTGATTCCGACGTGCCGCGAAGAGAGAAAAAAATACCGGAAAATCGATATTCCTTGGTTCAATAGTCTTTTGGGGCCTGAAAAAAATCCGCGAAAAGTGCCATTTTTTTCATTTTTTGCGCGCGATAACATCATTTAACGGCCGGAACGGGCGTTGAGAAAAATCGGATTCCCGTGCGCCCAACCATTTCTCAGGCGGGCACGATATGCTCCCCCGGCGTCATGGCATAGCGGCCCCGCGTGTCGACGATCAGCCTGGCGTGTTCACGGATCATGGCATAGTCGAAGGCGTCATGGTCCGTCGCCAGCAGCACCAGGTCGTACTGTCCCAGGGAATCGGCGTCCAGATCGACACTGGACAGATCGAAGTGGTGCTTGCGCATCCGGGGAAACACCGGTACGTGGGGATCTGAATAGGCCACGTCGGCGCCCCTTTCACGGAGCAGTTCCAGAAGGGACGCGGAGGGGGACTCCCGCATGTCATCCACATTTTTCTTGTAGGCGATCCCGAGTACCAGGATGCGGGCGCCCCTGACGGCCATGCCGGCACTGTTGAGCGCATCGACCACCTTGCCTACAACCCATTTCGGCATCGCGGTGTTCACCTCGCCGGCAAGTTCGATGAAGCGGGTGTTGATGCCGTATTCCCGCGCCTTCCAGGTGAGGTAGAACGGGTCGATGGGGATGCAGTGCCCGCCGAGCCCGGGACCGGGATAGTAGGGGGTGAAGCCGAACGGCTTGGTCCCGGCGGCATCGATCACTTCGTGGATGTTGATCCCCATGCGGTCCGCCACGACTTTCATTTCGTTGACCAGGCCGATGTTCACCGCCCGGTGAATATTCTCGAGAAGCTTGGTCAATTCCGCCACCCGGGTGGAACTGACCGGCACCACCGTATCGATGGCCTGTTCGTAGAGCGCCACCCCGGCAGCCAGGCAGGCGTCGGTGTGCCCGCCGCAGACTTTGGGGATGTTTCCCGTGCCGAATTCCGGGTTTCCCGGATCCTCCCGTTCCGGCGAATAGACCAGGAACAGGTCCTTGCCCACCTCAAGGCCGGTAGACTCCAGCCGCGGCAGCAGCTCCTCGTCCGTGGTCCCGGGGTAGGTGGTGCTTTCCAGGGAGATGACCTGTCCCGGCCGCAGATGGGGCAGGAGGGTATCGGTGGTGCCCGTGACAAACCCGAGGTCCGGCTCACGGTGGCGGCCCAAGGGGGTGGGCAGGCAAAGGATCACCGCATCCATTGCGGCGATTTCCGTGAAGTCGGTGGTGGCGCGGAAGCCCCGGGCCACCGCCCCGGCCACCCGGTCCTCCCGGATATGCGCGATGTGGCTGCCGCCCCGGTTCATGAGGTCGACGCGCAACGGCTCGATATCGAAGCCGCGCACCCGGTAACCCGCGTCCGCAAAACGGAGCGCCAGCGGCAGCCCGACATAGCCCATGCCCACGATCCCGATGGCCGCGGTTCGGTCCTTGAGCCTGCCGATCAGCTGCTGATGGGGCGTCTGTTTCACGGCGGTTCAGGCGCTGTAGTACCCGCGGTACCAGTGGCAGAAGCGCGCCAGGCCGTCCTCGATCGTCGTGGACGGGCGATAGCCCGTGAGCGCTTCGAGTCTGCTGACGTCCGCATGGGTGGCGACGACATCGCCGTCCCGCATCGGCAGCATCCGGTATTCGGCCTTGACGCCAAGACAGGCCTCCAGGGCGGCGATGTAGTCCATGAGCCGGACCCGGCTGCCATTGCCGATGTTGAGGATTCTGAACGGCGCCAGGCTCTCCGCCGGGGTGGGCCGATCCGGGTCGAACGTTTCCGACGGGGATGCCGGTTTGTCCAGCACCCTTCGCATTCCCTCGACGATGTCGTCGATATAGGTGAAATCCCTGGTCATCCGGCCGTTGTTGTAGACCGGGATGGGCTCATTCGCGAGCATCAGCCGGGTGAACTTGAAAAAGGCCATGTCCGGCCGTCCCCAGGGCCCGTAGACAGTGAAGAACCGGAGGCCCGTGCAGGGAAGGCCGTACAGGTGGGCATAGGTATGCGCCATCAGCTCGTTGGCTTTCTTGGTGGCGGCATAGAGGGAAACCGGGTGGTCCACCGGGTCGTCCTCGCTGAACGGCAGCTTGGTGTTGCCGCCGTAGACCGAGCTGCTGGATGCGAACACCAGGTGGCCGACGCCGCCGTGGCGGCAGCCTTCCAGGATGTTGCCGAACCCAGTCAGGTTGGCGTTGACATAGGCCGCGGGATTTTCCAGCGAGTATCTCACCCCGGCCTGGGCCGCCATGTGGACCACCACGTCGAATGTCCGGCCGCGGAACAGCGACGTCATGGCGTCCCGGTCGGCGATGTCGGCGGCCTGGAAGCTGCAGCCCTCCCGGACCTTCAGGCGGTCGAGCCGGGCCTCCTTGAGGCTCACCTCGTAGTAGTCGCTGAGGTTGTCGACGACGTGAATCCGGTGGCCCTCGTCCAGCAGGCGATGGGCCAGCGCGGCGCCGACAAACCCGGCGCCGCCCGTGATCAGGACCTCCATGTCAGGCCCCCTGAATCATGCCGTCCGCCGGGACGGGGCCGATGGCCGGGGGAGGGCGCCATGGTTGCTGGCAGGATGACCGGATCCGGCGGAAACCCGTTCGTGCGGCTGCCGTGCCGGCCGGTGATGCCGGCCGCAACAGCGGATTTTGACATGTCGATATGGATTTGAATTGACCGGTTGGAAGAAGCCGCAGGAAAGGGTTCTGAAAGGCCGCTCCCGCACGCGGATTATAGCCATTCCAGGAGGGGAATCAGAATACTGTCAATGATCGCCGGCAATCCCTTGCCGGGACATTCCGGGATCAGCACTGGCACATGAATCTTCAATTCCATGACCGCCGCCGCGGGTTTTCGGGGCAATGGGAAATGGCGTCTGGACGAATCCCCTGAACGGGCGCCTGCCACGGTGCCGGGATATGCTCTGCCTGCGTCAAAACCCACCGGCAATGCGTCCGGAAGTGAATCCCCGCCGGTCCTGATATTGACTTGCGTGAGCCAACAAAAATACCCTGCGAATCCTCCAGTGCACCTTCATGGTGATGCGATGTCACCGGTTTCCTTTTTCTCCGCCAGGGTGTGCGCTTCCGGCCTTCCCGGTTTGTATCCATCCGCCAGCAACCGATCGGGGTATCGCTCGCCAATGCCCGGCAAGAGACGGGCAACTCCGGCTGGTCATGAGCGGGATGAAGCCCGGGGATGTGCCTGCAGTGTTCCCGCATTCCGAATAACCCCCATGGACCGGGTTTTCCGGTATACGGCGGCAGATTCTGAACAGACTGACACGAGGTGAGACGAACATGACCGGAGTCGATGCGACCGCAGGCGGCATGGCGGCGCCCGGAAAAAGACGGGCGCCCCGGAACACCTGGCACTTCACGCCAACCCTGCCGATCACCCAGGCTCCCTATTGCGAATGGCCGCTCAAGCCGGGGAAGTGCCTGGTCTACCTGCTGAAGTCCTGGAGTCCGCTGGCGGAGCGGTTCTTCATCCTGTTGGCGGCGATCGCGATCTGGCACTGGTTCGTGCCGTCGCTGGAGCGGACCGCGACCTTCCGGTTCGACTGGATGTTCGAGATCTGGCTGCGCAACTTCATCCTTGTCCTGACCATCGCGGGGGGGCTCCATCTCTGGTTCTTCACCTTTGCCGGGCAGGGGGACGAGATGCGCTACGACAAGCGCCCGCTCGCCAGGGATTCCAGGGTGTTTCATTTCGGCAACCAGGTCTGGGACAACATGTTCTGGACCCTGGGGTCGTCGGTCCTGGTCGGCACCCTGTTCGAATGCCTGATGCTGTGGGCCTATGCCAACGGCTATGCCGTGCTGATCACCTTCACGGAGAATCCGGGACTGTTTATCGGCGTCCTGCTGCTCATCCCGGTCTGGTCCGGTTTTCATTTCTACTGGTTCCACCGTGCGCTGCACATCGGGCCCCTGTACAGACACGTCCATTCCTGGCATCACAAGAACGTCAATACCGGCCCCTGGTCCGGCCATGCGATGCACCCCGTCGAGCATATCGGGCTCTATTCGGATGCGCTGATCTATTTCCTCGTCGCAAGCCACCCCATCCACATGATCTTCAACCTGCTGCTTCACACCATTGCCGGGCCGACTTCGCATTGCGGCTACGAGAAGCTGAAGCTCTCCAGCAGGGTCCAGGTGCAGCTGGGCGATTTCATGCACCAGTTGCACCACAAATACATCCACTGCAATTACGGCACCTACGAAACGCCCTGGGACAAGATCTTCGGCAGCTTCCATGACGGCACCCCGGAAGGCGACCGACACATCCATGAACGCCGCCGTCGGATCCTGGCGAGGAAATCAGAGCGGCGGGTCGGCAATGCGGCCTGAGCCCGGGGCTGTCCGGGCCGCCATTTGCAGGGCCGGCCCGGGGCTGCAATCGCGTGCCGGCCGGCAGGCCCGATCAGCCTGCCCTTGCCAGCGTGATGCTCCAGGAGGTGTCCTCCAGTGACCGCTCCGCCGACCAGCCCTCCACGGCATCCGCGTCCGCCAGCTTTGCCGCCAGGGTTTCCGCGGCGATGTATTCGCCGTGCATGCGCAGCGCCTCCGGCACCGCCCCCGTTCCGCTGATGCCCAGGATGATCCGGTCCGATACGTCGAGGCCGGCGGACTTGCGCGCATCCTGGACTGACCGCACGATTTCCCGGGCAAGGCCTTCCAGGATCAGTTCCTCGTTCAGGCCGGTGTCGAGGGCGACCATGAAGCCGCCCCCGGCGGCGCAGGCATAGCCCTCGGCGGAGCCGGTCAGCACCTGGCAGTCCCCGGGCCCGAAGGTGACGTCCTGCTCCTCGATGCTGAGGGTGAACGGCCGCCCCGCGGCGACCTCCCCGGCGATCCAGGCGCCGTCGGCTTCCGCCAGCGCTTTCTTGATGGCGGGCATCAGCTTGCCGTAGCGTTTGCCGAGGCTCGGAAAGTTCGGTTTCACCTCGTAGCTGACCAGGTTGCTGTCGCCGCTGATGAATTCCACCGCCTTGACGTTGAGTTCCTCCTCGACCTGCCTGGCGTGCTTGGCGACTGCTGCGCGAGCGCTCTCGTCCGTTGCGCTCACCAGCAGGCGGGAGAGCGGCTGGCGCACCCGGACGCGGCTCTCCTCCCGGGTGGTGCGGCCAAGGGCCACCGCCTGCTGCACCATGTCCATCTCGTAGACCAGCCGGTCGTCCAGGCAGTCCGGGTCCGCCGCCGGCCAGGCGGTAAGGTGGACGCTCTCGGGGCTGCCCGGAACCAGACCGGCCAGGTTCCGGTATACCGCCTCGCTCAGGAAGGGCATGAAGGGCGCCATCATCCGGTGGGCCATGTCGAGGCATTCGTACAGCGTCAGGTAGGCGGCCTGCTTGTCCGCGCCGGCCTCGCTTTTCCAGAAGCGCCTGCGGTTGCGGCGGACATACCAGTTGCTGAGCTGGTCCACCAGTTTTTCGATGGCCTCGCCGGCGCCGCGGGCGTCATAGGCATCCAGGCATTCCGTGACGGTCTTCAGCGTGCCGTGGGCGAGGGCAAGGACCCAGCGGTCGATTTCCGGGCGCTCGGCCACCGGGATGCGCTGCCCCGGGTCGAAGCCGTCCAGCCGGGCGTAGAGCACGAAGAACGCGTAGGTGTTCCAGAAAGTGTTGACGAAGGACGCCGCCACCTCCCGCACGATGTCCACCGAAATCCGTTTCTGCGCATCCGGGGCGGTGCGGGCGAGAAACAGCCAGCGCAGGGCATCCACACCGATGGTGTCGAACACGTCGTAGGGGTCGACGATGTTGCCGAGGGACTTGGACATTTTCTTGCCGTTGGCGTCCACGATATGGCTCAGGCAGACGCAGTTCCGGTAGGCCACGCTGTCGGACACCAGCGCGGCGATGGCGTGCAGGGTATAGAACCAGCCCCGGGTCTGGTCGATGGCCTCGCAGATGTAGTCCGCGGGAAAGTGCGCCTCGAACGTCTCGTGGTTCTCGAAGGGGTAGTGCCACTGGGCATAGGACATCGCGCCGGAATCGAACCAGCAGTCGATCACCTCCGGCACGCGGTTCCAGGTCCTGCCGTCCTTCTCGAATGAGACCCCGTCGATGCGGGGGCGGTGCAGGTCTACATCCGCCATGGATTCGCCGCTCAGCTCCTCGAGTTCCGCCAGGGAGCCGATGCAGTGGTAGTTGCCCTCGCCGTCCGTCCACACCGGCAGCGGCGTACCCCAGAAACGCTCCCGCGACAGCGCCCAGTCGACGTTGTTCTCGAGCCAGTTGCCGAATCGCCCCTCCCGGATGGTTTCCGGGACCCAGTTGATGGTGCGGTTGAGGGCCACCATCCGGTCCCGGATGGCCGTGGTGCGGATGTACCAGGCCTCCTTGGCGTAGTAGATCAGCGGGTCGCCGGTACGCCAACCGAACGGGTAGTTGTGCCGGGCCTTCTCGTTGCGGAACATGAGACCCCGTTCCTCCAGCAGGGAACAGATCACCGGGTCCGCATCCTTGAAGAACAGGCCGGCCACCGGACCGGCCTCCGGCCTGAAGCAGCCGTCGAGGCCGACCCCGTGCACCACCGGCAGGCCCTCGCGCTCCCCCAGGGCAAGATCGTCCACACCGTAGGCGGGGGCGGCATGGACGATGCCGGTGCCGTCCTCCGTGCTGACGAAGTCCGCCGCCACCACGCGGAACGGGTCGCCGCGGGGCACGTCGAGGAAGTCGAACAGCCGCTCGTAGCGGGTGCCCACCAAGTCCCGGCCCTTCACGGTCTTCGCCACGCGGCAGTCCGCGTCGCCGAAAAGGGCTTCCAGGCGGGCGGCCGCGACGATCAGCGTCTCGTCCCCGGTTTCCACGAACGCGTAGTCGATGTCGTCCCCGACCGCCAGGAGCAGGTTGGACGGCAGCGTCCAGGGCGTGGTGGTCCAAACCAGGAAGCTGGTGTCGGCCGTGCCGGACAACCGGAAGCGCACCGTGATGGAGGGATCCTCCACCTCCTGGTAGCCCAGCGCCACCTCGTGGGACGACAGCGTGGCGCCGATGCGGGGGTCGTAGGGCACCACCTTGTAGCCCTGGTAGATGAGCCCCTTGTCCCAGATCTGCCGGAGCAGGTTCCAGGCCGACTCGATGTACCGGTTGTCGAGGGTGTAGTAGGCCTCCTCGAGGTTGACCCAGTATCCCATGCGCCGGGTCATGGCCTCCCACTCGCCGATGTAGGTCATCACGGATTCGCGGCACTGGCGGGTGAATTCGGCGACGCCCACCTGCCGTTCGATTTCCTTCTTGTCGAAGATTCCGAGTTTCTTTTCGATCTCGTGCTCCACCGGCAGGCCATGGGTGTCCCATCCCCCCTTGCGGGGGGCGTGGTACCCGCGCATGGTCTTGTAGCGGGGGTAGATGTCCTTGAACGTCCGCGCCAGGACATGGTGGATGCCCGGCCTGCCGTTCGCGGTGGGGGGGCCCTCGTTGAAACTGAACCTTGGCCGGCCCTCGCTCTGCTTGAGGGATTTCTCGAAGATCGATTCGCGGTCCCAGAATTCGAGGACCTCCGCCTCCAGTGCGGGCCCGTCGTAGCGGCTGCTGACTTCGCTGAATGCCATGATCTTTGATTCCTGTGTCTTTGTAAAACGCCGGGACGAAAAAAACCCCGGCAGATCATGCAAGGGCTCGCCAATCGAAGACCGAGCCTTGCATCACCTGCCGGGGCGACGGGATACGCATCGCGGTACCACCCGGCTTCGTGCCTCCCTCGCGGAATGCACCTCATCGGGTCACCATCATGACCCCGGCCCGTATCGGAGGCATCCGGCCCGGTCTACTCCGGCACACACCGTGCACCGTTTCGGCGGGCTGCTCCGGGGTGATATTCACCCGGCATGCCGTCAGGGCTTGCACCATCCCCTGATCGCTGGAGGCGGAACCGGTGTTCCGCGTCCCAGCAGCGGCCGGACTACTCGTCCCCGTCAACGCATTGCGCGGAATGTACCCCAGCGCGCTCGGCGGGATCAAGGCTGATTTTGGGGCCGGGTTCCGGAATTCGCGGATGTTCAGAGCCTGGCTGCGCTGCTTTCGGGCGCGCCGGCAGTTCGTTAACTTATGGAACGAAAGTAAAATAAGATTTCCGTTATTTCATTTTATGAAGCAAAAGTAAAATAAAGCTCCTGAATTTCCCTGTAGTATATGGAGTTCGCCTGAGAAGTAGGTTGAAAAACGGGTCTGATCAATCGTGCGATATGGATTCAGACTGCCAAAGACAAAAGCATCTTGAAGCAGGAAGGGACAGTGGTCGGCGATCTGCATGCGATATTCCGCCCGGGCCGGAAGATACCGACCAACGTGATGAAGGCGGGATTTGTCGATTTCAGAATTGGTCGCGCAATCTCACTTGAGCGAATCTGGCGGCAGCTGGAGGCTAAATACTGGAGAATGGCGGACTTGGGATACGGAAATACGAAGGAGCGAACTGGCTTTCATGTACATTTACACGAATTTGTCCTTACTGAATAAAAGTGAAATAAAAATTCCGTTGTTTTACTTTTTCGGATAAAAGTGAAATAAAATCACCTAATTCACTTGTGAATCAGGCCCAATCCGTGGTTATCAAACTAGAAGAATACCGGTCAGGGGAATTCAGACAAGGATATCAATATCAGTACTTCCTGCCATCAAATATCAACGACAGCTGGGTTTGGGAGAATCCGCAGATTAACCAGTTGGTGGAAAACGCGGCCATTCGGCTAGGAGAACTCAACTCCTTTGCACGATTGGTACCGAATACTGATCTCTTCATCCAATTGCATGTCACCAAGGAGGCGGTGGTATCCAGCCGGATTGAGGGCACCAGAACCAATGTGGACGAAGTGCTGCTACCGCAGGAAGCAATCAGTCCGGAACGCCGTGACGACTGGCAGGAGGTCAATAATTACATCCAGGCCATGAATGAGGCCATTGACTCGCTGAAAACGCTTCCACTGTCTTCGCGACTATTGAAGCAAGCACACCAGGTACTGCTTAGCGGGGTTCGTGGCGAGCACAAACTTCCCGGTGAATTCCGTACCAGCCAGAACTGGATCGGTGGCAGCGGATTGTCGGATGCGGTCTTCATTCCACCGGCACAGGAACATGTGCCCGACCTGGTGGGCGACCTGGAAAAGTTTCTGCACAACACGGAAATCACGCTCCCGGCTCTGGTTCGGGTCGGTATCGCGCACTACCAGTTTGAAACCATCCATCCCTTCCTGGATGGGAATGGAAGAATAGGCCGCCTGCTGATTACCCTGTTTCTCGTGAGCGAGGGGATTCTTGACCAGCCCTTGCTGTACCTTTCCACTTATTTTGAGAAAGACAAGGATCTGTACTATGACAATCTGACGCGGGTCCGAACCCACAATGACATGGTGCAGTGGTTGAAATATTTTCTGGTAGGCGTGGAGCAAACCGCTACCGAAGCGGCGGCGACATTGACAGAAATAATCGAGCTGAAATCGAAGACAGAACAGCGGATTCACGAAAACTTTGGAAGACGGGCAGCGAATGCCACCCTTTTACTGGGTCACCTTTTTGAGCGGCCCATTATCAGTGTCGAGCAGGCAGCTAAATTCTGCGGCGTGAGCTTTGGCCCGGCAAACGAATTGATCGCCTTGATGTGCGAACATGGAACTCTCAGCGAAATCACGGGCCAGAGCCGAAACAGGCTGTTTGCTTTTGACCCGTATATCCGCATGTTTTATACCTGATGTGGAAAAAAACGGGGCCGGCGTTCCAGGGAGTCGGGCTTCCGTGCCTCGGTCCGGCTCAGCGGACCAGGCGCTGCCAGACGATCACGGCGAGAGAGACCGCCAGGCCCGAGACCAGCCCCGCGGTATGGGCCGTGTTCGCGACCCCGAGTCCGAACAGACTTTCCAGGATCCCGGTCCAGCAGATGACGAACCAGCCGAGGAGCAGGTAGATCACCGGGGGGTTGAGCCGGACCCCGAAGCGGGGATTGGCGAAGCCCTGGGTCCAAGTGTAGCCGAAGAACGCGTAGATGACCCCGGACATTCCGCCGAAGGCGGGGCCGTCCACCTGGTACTGGGCGATGTTCGCCGCCAGGCTGCAGACCAGGAACAGGAGCAGCAGCATGAGACCGCCCTGGCGGCTCTCGATCAGGCGGCCGAACTCCCAGGTCCACAGCAGGTTGAAGACGATATGGAAGAGCCCGAAATGCAGAAATGCCGGCGTAATCAGGCGCCAGACCTCGCCCCCGCGGATCTCGGGCAGCGCCGGGTGGTAATACACCGAGATCAGCAGACCGCGCACCACCCATTCCTGGTTCCACATCATGAGCAGGTAGACCAGGATGCAGGTCCCGATCAGCGCCAGCGTCACGGGCACCGTGGGCAGCGGCGTTCTCAATAACCCAGCGTCTCCACGCGGTCCCCCGCCCCGAGGGTCACCTGGACGCCCTCCAGCGAGAGGAAGCTGCGCCCGCTGATATCCTTGTGGCGGGCCTGGTAGTTGACCACCTCGCCGGATTCCGTGGTGACCCGGATCTCGATGATGCGGTTGTCCTGCTGCCACTTGAGGACGAACACGCCGATGGACACCGCCACCATGAGGGCGAGCAGGATGTAGACCACCGTCCGCGTGGAGGGTGCGGACTCCTCCCCGGATTCGGCCGCCTCCCGCACCCTGGGGGGGTTCTTCTTGGTACGGAAATACAGTGCAACGCCGATCACCACGATGATGGTGAAGAGGATCTTGGTCAGCATGGAATCACCGTCCGGCCCTGTCCTGTGCCGTCTCCCCGGGCGGCAGCTGGACAAAATAGCCGTTGTCGTGCAGCCTGGAGCGCACCTCGTCGATATCCGCCCGGGCCAGTCTTTCGCGGGAGGACAGGTCCACCTCGAGGACATAGTCCAGCCGGCCCATCAGGTCCAGCAGGGAACTGGGCACCCGCGTGAAGTCGTCCTTGCGATCGATGTACAGGTAGGTGTCGGCCTTTCGCGCGCTCTTGTAGACCCAGGTCAGCATGGCCGGGGATTGTAATTCAAGGCAGAAGCCAGATATAGGGACGATTCAGGGAAACTGAACCAACTAGGCCCAAATCCCCCCGTGAAGGACATCCTCTTGATTCTGGTCGGACTCGGCGCACTCGCCGGCGGCGGCGAACTTCTGGTCCGCGCCGCGGTGACCTTGGGCCTTCGCGCCGGACTGTCCTCCCTGGTCACGGGTCTGACCATCGTCGCCCTGGGCACCAGCGCCCCGGAGCTGGCGGTCAGCATCGACGCGGCCCTGGTGGGATCCCCGGGAATCGCCATCGGCAACGTGGTGGGGTCGAACTTCGCCAACATCGCCCTGGTGCTCGCCATCAGCGCGATCCTCCTGCCCATCGACATCGAGCCGTTCGTGCTCAGGCGCGACCTGCCGGTGATGCTGCTGGGGTTTGCCGCCATTGCCGGCACGCTCCTGCCGGACGGACGGATCGGCACCCTGGAGGGCTTGCTGCTGCTGTCCGCGTTGCTGGTGTACGTCGTCTGGGTGGTCCGGGTATCACGGCGCCGGCAGGCAGGCGGCATCAACATCGATGTCGCGGGGGACATCGCCGCCCGGGAATCCCTGCCCGGGGTATTGGCCAGGCTCGCCGGCGGAATCCTCCTTCTGTCCCTCGGCGGGCACTGGCTGGTGGAAGGGGCGGTTCATATCGCCGCCAGGCTCGGCGTCTCCGAAGCCCTGATCGGGATGACCGTGGTGGCCGTGGGCACCAGCCTGCCGGAGATCACCGCCTCGGTGATCTCCATCCTGCGCGGACACGGATCCATGGCCGTGGGCAATATCGTCGGCTCCAACATCTGGAACACGTTCTGCGTGCTCGGCACCGCGGCGGCGATCACGCCCCTGCCCCGGGGCGACGTCAGCGTGGCCATGCTCGGAATCATGGCGGCCGCGGGCGTGGCGCTCTGGATATTCTGCGCAACCAGCCGGCAAATCAACCGCCTGGAGGGCGCGGCGCTCCTCGCCGGCTACATCGGCTGCCAGGCCTGGCTGTTCAGCTGAGCGGGACCTGCGGGATCAGCGGCCGCCGCCCCACAGCCAACTCCAGCTGGTCTTCTTTTCCGTGTGTCCGCGCTTGTCCATGGGATTGAATTTCCGTTCCGTCTCGCCGAGGTACAGTTGCCGCGGGCGGCCGATCCGGTGGTGGTCATCCATCAGCATTTCCTTCCAGTGGGATATCCATCCCACCGACCGGCCGATGGCGAACATCACCGTGAACATGGACGTGGGGAAACCAAGGGCGCTCATGATGATGCCGGAATAGAAATCCACGTTGGGGTACAGCTTCTTTTCGATGAAGTACGCGTCCTTGAGGGCGATCTGCTCCAGTTCCATGGCCAGTTCGAGCTGGGGATCGTTGATGCCGAGAACGTTCAGCACCTCGTGGCAGGATTCCCGCAGCACGGTGGCCCGCGGATCATAGCTCTTGTAGACCCTGTGGCCGAAACCCATCAGGCGGAAGCTGTCATCGGGGTCCTGGGCCTTCTTGATGAATTTCGGGATGTTCCTGGATGTGCCGATCTGTCCCAGCATCTTCAGGACCGCCTCGTTGGCGCCTCCGTGGGCGGGCCCCCATAGCGAGGCGATCCCGGACGCCACGCAGGCATAGGGGTTGGCTCCGGAGGAACCGGCAAGGCGGACCGTGGAGGTGGACGCGTTCTGCTCGTGATCCGCGTGCAGGATCAGCAGGAGGTTGATGGCCTTGGCCAGGACGGGGTTGATGTCGTAGTCCTCCGCGGGATTGGAAAACATCAAGTGCAGGAGGTTCTCCGCGTAGGTGTACTTGTTGCGCGGCATGGGGAACGGCATGCCCAGGGAGTACTTGTAGGCATAGGCGCCGATGGTGGGCATCTTGGCGATGATGCGGTGGGCGGCGACCCGCTGCTCGTTGGGGTCGGTGATGTCCATCTTGTCGTGGTAGAACGCGGACAGCGCACCGACCACGCCTACCATGACCGCCATGGGATGCGCGCTGCGCATGAAGCCGCTGTAGAACCGGATCAGTTGTTCGTGCAGCAGCGTGTGATGCTTGATGTCGGTGTCGAACTGCTCTTTCTGTTCGGGGGTCGGCAGCTGCCCGTACAGGAGGAGATAGCAGACCTCGATGTAGTCGCTGTGCTTTGCGAGCTGGTCGATGGGATAGCCGCGGTGCATGAGCACGCCCTTGTTTCCGTCGATGTAGGTGATGTCGGACTTGCAGGCGGCGGTGGACGAGAATCCCGGGTCGTAGGTCAGGATGCCGGTCTGCGGATAAAGCTTGCTGATGTCCACTAGGCGGTTGCCCATGCTGCCCGTGAGCGCGGGCAGCGTGTAGGACTTGCCGGTACTGTTGTCCGTGAGCGTGAAGTCGTCTTTGGTACTGGACTTGGCCATGACTGTTTCCTCGAGGGCAATTATTGAAAAACCCAATAATTAATTGCATGTTTAACCAATTCTTTATATATACGATAATTCAATTCGTTCCGCAGTACAAACCTGGCAATCCTGATTTGCGACCAATGAATGGTGTAATCTGCCCGTCCGGCTGATCCGCCGTCCAATCCAACAGTCCGGTATCCGGATGCCGCAACCCCGAGACGGATTCCCGATGCATACATCCATTCAACTCGATCGCCCGGGCGGCCATCTCGCCGCGCTTTGCCTTGGCGACGCGGACGGCGAGCCCGTGCTGGCGCTCCACGGTTGGCGGGACAATGCCGCCAGTTTCATCCCCCTGTCGGGGCACCTGTCCGGGTACCGCGTCGTTGCCCCGGACTTCCCCGGGCACGGCCATTCCGCCCACCGGCCGGCGGGCGACGGGTATCTCTTTGTCGACTATGTGGCCGATGTCGCCCATGCCGTGGCTGGGCTCGGGTGGAGGCATTTCCATCTCGTCGGGCATTCGCTGGGGGCGAACGTCGCGCTGGCGTACAGCGCGGTCTTCCCGGAGCGGATCAGGTCACAGGTGCTGATCGAAGGCGTGGGGCCGACCAGCGGCGAGGCCGGAGACACGGTAAATCGGCTGCGCAGGTCCATCGAGGCGGAACTCGACCCGGAACCGCCGCGACGCGGCGGTTATCCGGACTGGCAGACGCTGATCGACGCCCGGTGCCGGGCCAGTCCCGTCTCCCGGGACGGGGCGGAACTGCTGGTGCGCCGCAATGCCCGGGAGGAGGCCGGCGAAATCCGGCTCCATACCGACCGGCGGCTCAGGAATCCTTCAGCCATGTACCTGACAGAGGCGGCGGTCATGGAATTCGTCCGTGGCGTCGAGGCACCGACCCTGGTGATCCTGGCAGATCAGGGCACGATCATCGACCGCGATGTCACGCACCAACGCATCGCCGCGCTTGGCAATGCCGAAAAGGCTGTCCTGCCGGGAAACCATCACCTGCATCTGGATGTCCCCGCGGAGGTCGCCGGGGCAATGCTGCCCTTCCTGGGGTCGCGGGCGCGGAAGGCCTGAGGCGCTAGGGCCGCCGGTAGATCCATTCCAGCACGGCATCTTGGATCCGGTTGCCGTTCCAGAAATTGATCTTCGGGGAATGGATGAACATGGTGACGGTATAGTGCCGACCATTGGCGGCGTGGACGTATCCGGCCATGCTGCGCACGCCGTTGATCAGGCCGGTCTTGATCCGCGCCCTGCCGGCCAGGCCGGTTTCCTGCAGCCGGCGGCGCATCGTGCCGTCCATTGCCGACAGGGAGAGCGAGGCGAGAAACTCCGGCTGCCAGTTGCTGTGCCAGGCCACCGCCAAGAGCCTGGCGACCTGCGCCGCGGTGGTCCGGCTGGTGCGGGATAGGCCGGCGCCGTTGTCGATCACCAGGCTCCGGGTGTCCACGCCGGCCCGGTCCAGCCAGTCCATGACCGCCTCGATTCCGGCGGCCCGGGTGTCCGCCTCGGAATCCGGGTTCCGTTCCCTGCCGATGGTCAGCAGCAACTGCCGCGCCATGACGTTGTTGCTGTACTTGTTGATGCCGGCGACATTCTCGGCCAGAGACCGCGACGTCATGGTCACCAGTTGGGTCGCGGTCTCCGGCGTGCTCCCGGTGCGGTATCCGCCCCTGAGCGTTCCGCCCGCGGATTCCCAGAGATAGCGGAACAGGCGGTACGTGTACTCTTGGTTGCTGAAGTAGCTGCGGGAGAGCGAGTGGGCGCCGCAGCGGGTCCGGTACTTGCCGGAAAACCGTGCCAGTATCCTGCCTTCCGCGCGTTCGAGCCGGAGCGACCACCCGGCGTTCCGGCTGGCGCACTTGCCCTTAGACGGTGTGAGCTTGTTGATGACCACCAGGTTCGCAAGCGGGGGGTCCGCGAAGACGTGGATGCGTCCGTCCAGGGGTTCGATGACAAAGCGGGTGGCGGAGAAATTGGTCAGCGCCGCGTCCGGCCCGACATTGTAGAGCCGCAGGGGCTTGCCATCGAAGGCGGCGCGGTCATGGCGCGGTATCTTGAACAGGGTGTTGTCGATGATCAGGTTGCCGTCGACATGGCGGATCCCCCGCTGGCGCAGGGCAAGAACATGGTGCCAGAACCGCTCCACGGTCAGGAAGGGGTCGCCGCCGCCCTGCATGATCAGGTTGCCCCGGAGCCTGCCCTCGGCATCCACCTTGCCGTCCACGAAATACCGGGTCTCCCACTGGTAGGCCGGACCGAGCAGCTCCAGGGCGGCGACGGTGGTCAGGAGCTTGATCACGGAGGCGGGATTGCGCGGCACATGGGGGTTCAGGGAGAGCACCTCCCTGTCCGGTCCCGCTTCCCGGATGACCAGGCTGACCGAGTTCTCGGGCACCCCGTATTTCGACAGCAGGCGGGAAATCTCCCCGGGCAGCTCCCCGGCGGCGGCGGGGGCGGAATGGAGCGTGATCGTGCAGAGGGCCAGGAGGATGCCTGCAAGGCGTCGGGAGGGAGTCACTTTGGCGGCTGTTCGTCGGGGTTCTGGTGGATACCTTGGCCCGGCACTGGCCCGGACGGCTACGATGATATAATTTTGGCACAACCGGCAACAGGATGTCGGTGAACGATTTCCAGACGCCACCCACCCGACATGCCCCGAAAAAAGAACATCTACAAAGTGCAGTTCGTGAACAACGGGCAGCTCTACGAGCTGTATGCCCACGAGGTTTCCCAGAGCAACCTGTACGCCTTCGTGGAAATCGCGGACATCATCTTCGGCGAACGCTCCAACCTGCTGGTGGACCCGTCGGAGGAAAAGCTCAAGGCGGAATTCGGCCAGGTCAACCGGACCTATGTGCCGATCCAGTCGGTGATCCGCATTGACGAGGTGAAGAAGGAGGGGACGAACAAGATCCTGGACGCGAATGTGGCATCGGGGGGCAATGTGTCGTCCTTTCCGGCGCCTCCGTACAACCCGAAACCCGACCGTTCATAGGGATTTTTATGGATTGTCCATGGACGATCGCGCGGTGCCGGAAAGACCCAACCAGGCATTGCCCGCCGGACAACCGTCGAAACCATTCCGGGATTGACGGCGCTGTCCCGGGCTTCCCGGATCAGTCGGATCCGCTTCAATGATCAGCCGGCCAGGACGTCGATCCTGCTTTCCCAGATCTGGAACGCCCGGTTGACCCGATCTGAGGCGGGTTCAATGCCTTGAGATGGGCACTCAGACAATGGCATAGAGACGCGAGCAGTTGCTCTGCAGCCCCCGCGGCGAGACCCATGGTCGTCGCGGCCCGGACAAGGTCGCCGGATGACAGACGATTCCGCTTGCCCGCCAGAGAGAGTGCGTGATTGAACTGGACCGCGTCGGCATCGTCCTCCCTGGCAATATAGATTCCCGCAAGACCTGTACGATTTTGCCGGTATCCGCACAATATTCGGCACGGTGTTTGTGGATGGTTCCGCCAACGAGACACAACATTTCCTACTTTCTCGAACCTTGGGTCTTAGAAAGTAGGATACAGAGCGTGCCCATGTGAAGAATTCCAACTTTTCCAAACTTTAGACTTACAACAGTGAAACTCAACCCCCACCGGCTGGCGTACTCCGTGAAGCCTGCCCACGGCACCAGAGGGCCGATTTGAGTTCGTCTACATCTCGAAGCACGGTAGTTGGTTGCACGTGGTTGAGGTCGAACCTAACGTCATGAATCTTTTCTTTATGAATCAGTAAGTCACTGAGGCGTAGGACCAAGAGGGATATCTGGCATTGCGGAGATTAGATCGCCTATTTTCTGCAATATCTGCGGATTTTATTTGCTTTTACGGAGATTACTCCACATAATATCCGCATAATTCACGGAGATTACGCATGCCTTACCTATGGGAAAGGGCTATATGGCCGGATTTGCGATGGGACAAGGAGCGGCTTTCAAGGCTGCTTGCCACGGTATCCCATGAACAAGGGCGCTTGCAGGGCAAGATGGAGGCCTTGGGCTTCGACCTGCGAAATGAAGCTCATCTCCGAACCCTTACAGAAGATGTCGTCAAGTCGAGCGAAATCGAAGGCGAACTGCTCGATCCGGACCAGGTCCGATCCTCCATAGCCCGACGGCTTGGACTGAACATTGCTGGACTCGTGCCAGCTGACAGGGACGTTGAAGGCGTCGTTGAGATGATGCTTGATGCGACCGGAAAATTTGATGAGCCGTTGACTGAGGAGCGGCTACACGGCTGGCACGCCGCCCTCTTCCCCACAGGCCGAAGCGGTATGGTCAGAATCATTGCCGGCGCCTGGCGCGATGACCGTAACGGGCCGATGCAGGTTGTTTCAGGGCCAATGGGCCGGGAGCAAGTCCACTACGAGGCTCCGCCGGCTGCACGCGTCGCAGATGAAATGGCGCGGTTCCTGGCGTGGTTTGCCGACCCTGGAGACGAGCACCCGCTGTTTGTTGCCGCGTTGGCGCACTTGTGGTTTGTAACGATCCATCCGTTCGATGATGGAAATGGACGCATCGCCCGCGCAATAGCGGACATGGCTCTTGCACGGTCAGAGATGATCCGGCAACGTTTTTACAGCATGTCTTCACAAATAATGGCCGAACGTAAGGACTACTACCATGTTCTCGAATGGACGCAGAAGGGCGACATGGATGTTACGCGCTGGCAGGAGTGGTTCCTTGGATGCCTGCACCGGGCAATCGGAGGCAGTGCGGTAACCCTCGACGCGGTCATGATCAAGGCAAGGTTCTGGGACCGGTTCGCCAAAGAGCCCCTCAATAGCCGGCAAATAAAAATCATGAACAAGTTGCTTGATGGTTTCGAGGGCAAATTGACCAGCTCAAAATGGGCCAGAATCGCGAAATGCTCACAAGACACGGCGTCCCGTGACATAAAGGATCTGATTGAACGCGGCGCTCTCAAGAAGAACCCTGGCGGAGGACGCAGTACGAGTTACTCGATCGAGAGCAGCAGCTTCCATGAGCTGTCATCCAGTCCCGAGTCCCCGGCTCATGGCTTGCACGCATCCATGAGGCAGGGGTCCTCAGGTTGGGGATAGGATCTGTCTCCGGTATCGTGGAATACATGGTTGACATGCAGTGTCACCTGCAAAGCGATTGCGCGTCGGATTGCGGGGTGTTTGAAAAATGCCCATCGTGTGAGCGATATTCGCCCAAGCCATGAGCGTATTTACCTGCATTCCACGATTCGCCAGCGGACTGCTCCGCTAGGAGGAGTACTGGGATCGGATCGCCGGCGGTCAGCTGCTGCACAGCGAGGACGAGGTTCTGAAAATCTGCGAGGGAATTCTAGCCTTGCCTTGGTGGCGAGTCCTGTTACAGGCGCCGGCCAAATCCCCATATTGGTGAATGCTGTTTTATGTAGGTGGTGATTCCAGGCAACATGGATCCGGGTTACAGCAACGCCGCCACCCGGCACGCCACTTCCGGAACCAGTTCCCGGTCGAACCAGGGATTTTGCTTCAGCCAGCCGTTGTTACGGGGGCTGGGATGCGGCAGGGGGATCACCCCGGGCAGGTACTCCCGCCAGCAGCGCACGGTTTCCGTCAGGGATTCCTTGCGCCTGCCGTGCAGATGGTAGCGGTGGGCATGGGCCCCGATGGCCAGGACCAGTTCGATCCGCTCAAGCAGCGGCAGCAGCCGGGGGTGCCATTGCCAGGCGCATTCAGGCCGCGGCGGCAGGTCCCCCCGCTCGGCGCTGCCCGGGTAGCAGAATCCCATGGGGACGATGGCGATCCGGCCGGCGTCATAGAAGGTTTCCCGGTCGACTCCCATCCAGTCACGGAGACGGTCGCCGCTGGGATCGTTGAAGGGTATCCCGGTTTCATGCACGCGGATTCCCGGCGCCTGTCCCGCCACCAGGATGCGGGCGGTTGCGGAGGCGCGCAGCACCGGTCTTGGTCCGAGCGGCAGATCGGCCGCGCACCGGGTACACCCGGCGATCTCCGCCAGCAGGGCCCCGACCGGATCCCCGGCGGTCCGGGTCATCCGGGCCGCCCGTCCGGGTCCGGCCGGCCCCCCTGGAGCATGGCCCGGTATCCGCTCTTGTAGTCCGGGTACGAGAATCGGTAGCCGGCCTCCACGAGCCGCCGGTTGCTGCAGCGCTTGTTCCGGGGGGCGTCTTCAGCGACGTCCAGGGGTAGCGGTTCGGGCAGCCCCGCCGTCCGGGCCAGCCAGGACATCATCTCGAATTTCGGTGCCGGGCAATGGTCGGCGCCGAGATAGATCCGGTGGCTGTTCCGGCCCCCGAGTTGCAGTCCGGCGAGAAACCGGAGGATGCCCACGCAGTCCTCCTGGTGGACCCGGTTGGTATAGGCGGCCGGTGTGCGCTGGATGGTCAGCGGCTTTTCCAGCTGCCTGACAAGGCGCATCCTGTCGGGCCCGTAGATCCCGGCGAACCGGACAACCAGGGGATTCGGGCTCCACCCGAGAACCGCCTCTTCCGCGGACAGCAGGCTCATGCTGTTGTAGGTTCCGGGACTGGTGGGGGATTCCTCGTCCACCCATTCGCCTCTGTTCTGGGCGTAGACGCTGGTGGCGGACACGAACAGGCAGGCCGGGCGTCCGCGGGAGGACTCCAGGCTGCCGAGCAGGTTGTCCAGCGCCTCCTGGTAGATCTGCCGGTAGCCTT
The DNA here is from genome assembly GCA_009842505.1 of Gammaproteobacteria bacterium. Lineage (GTDB taxonomy): Bacteria > Pseudomonadota > Gammaproteobacteria > Arenicellales > Poriferihabitantaceae > VYFG01. The sequence continues at coordinate 20,480 of VYFG01000021.1, read as the reverse complement.
CGGGCGATCTCGCCGCCGGGGTCAGGATGACGATGACGAGGTCGAAGTCGCGGTCAAGGACCTGCAAGGCGGCCGGGTTCCGAAGGTCAAGCCGGTACCAGCGGATGTCTCCGGGCGCATCCCGCGGCTCTCCCCTGCGGATGGCGGCGACCTCGTGCCCCGCACCGGACAGCGCCAGCGCCAGCGGCAAGCCGAGTCTGCCCGCCCCGGCAATGAGGATCTTCGCCACCGAAGGACCGGGCCGGGAAACCGCTCAGGCGACCACCGAGCGGCCGCCGTCCACGCAGATCACCTGGCCGGTGATGTAGGGCGCGTCCGCGATCAGGAACAGCAGGGTCCGGGTGATGTCCTCGGGACTGCCCACCTGGCGCATGGGGGTGCGGGAGATCAGCCGCTGCTTCGACAACTCGTCCAGCTCACCCTTTTCGGGCCACAGGATCGCGCCCGGCGCCACCGCGTTGACCCGGATCTCGGGTCCGAGATCCCGGGCCAGGGAACGGGTCAGGGCAACCAAGCCGGCCTTGGTCGCGTTGTAGACGGGATGGTCATCCAGGGGCCGGTCGGCATAGATGTCGGCGATGTTGATGATGGCGCCACCGCGTTTGGCGATGTAGGGCGCCGCGGCCTGGGAAACAAAGAACGGCGCCTTCAGGTTGATGTTCATCAGCATGTCCCATTGATCCTCGGTGGCGGAGCGGATGGGCGTGGGGAAAAACAGGGCGGCATTGTTGACGAGCACATCAAGGCCCCCCATGGCGACGGCCGATTCCCGCACGAGGTTCTTGACCTTGGCGATCTCCCTCAGGTCGCAGCGGATCAGCCTGACGGAATCCGGCCGTACTTCACACAGTTCGGCACGCAGATTCTCGGCCGCCTCGGGGCTGCTGCGATGGTGGATCACCAGGCGCATCCCCGCGGCATGCAGCGCCCGGGACGTGGCCGCCCCGATCCGCCGGGCGCCCCCGGTGACCAACGCGACTTTGTCCTCCAAACTGGTCATAATCCAACCTCTGTGCCCGATCCCTGATTCTACACACCAATATCCCCGCACGTGAAAGGTCTTCCCACGGTCGATGCGCCGCCCGCGGAACAGCAGGCCGAATCCCGGGCCCTGGCGGAGAGGATCCGGTCCGAGATCCAGGACCGGGGAGGCTGGATCAGCTTCGAGCGGTACATGCACCTTGCCCTGTACACCCCCGTCCTTGGCTACTATGCGGGCCGCCGGCAGATCTTCGGCGCCGGCGGGGACTACGTCACCGCGCCGGGCCTCGGGAGCCTGTTCGCCGCCTGTGTCGCGGGCCAGGTCGCTGAGGTGCTGACCGCGCTTGAAATGCCGCCCGCGGTCCGGGAGGAGGACGCGCCCCGGGAAATCGTCGAATTCGGTGCGGGCGGCGGAGACCTGGCCGCGATGCTGCTGCTGGAACTGGACAGGCTCGGCGTGCTGCCCGACCGCTACAGCATCCTGGAAACCGGCGCGGCCCTGCGCGCGCGCCAGCAAGAGCGGATCGCCGCACTGCCCGGGCCGATCGCGGGCCGGGTGCGCTGGCTCCGGGAAATGCCGGACCGGGTCTGCGGCGTGATCCTGGCCAACGAGGTTCTGGATGCGATGCCCTTTCACCGATTCCGGGTACAGCCGGACAGCCGGGTGTCGGCCCTGGGTGTCAAGGCGGCGGGCGACGGTTTTTGCTGGGACCCCGGCAGGGCGCTGCCGGAGGCCGCGAACCTCGCCGGTGCGCTTGGACTGCCGCCCGGCTACGAGAGCGAGTGGAGCCGCCAGGTGCCCGCGTGGGTGCGCACCGCCGCCGAGCGCCTGGAGGCCGGGGTGCTGCTGCTGGTGGATTACGGGTATGACCGCCGGACCTACTACCACGCGGACCGCAGCATGGGCACCATGCGCTGCCACTACCGCCACCTCGCCCACGACGACCCGTTCCTGTGGCCGGGACTGCAGGACATCACCGCCCACGTCGACTTCTCGGGTGTCTGGGAGGCGGCCCGGGCGGCCGGGCTCACGCTGTTCGGTTACGCCGACCAGGCGCGGTTCCTGGTCGGCGCGGGTTTTGCCGACATTTATGCCGGAAGGCACCGCGAGGCCGGCGCCGGCAGTCAAGAGGCCATGGCCCTGGCGGCGGAGGCGCGGCGCCTGACCATGCCCGGTGAGATGGGCGAGCAGTTCAAGTGCATCGCCCTCGGACGGAACCTGGGCGGCCTGTCCGCCTTTGCCGACGGCGACCAGTCTCACCGGCTCGCGGCGTGACGGACCTTTTCCAGGCCTTCTGGCTTGCCGCGCTCCAGGGGGTGACGGAGTTTCTGCCGGTTTCCAGTTCCGGGCATCTCGTCCTGCTGCCGCACCTGCTGGACTGGCGCGACCAGGGGCTTCATTTTGACGTTGCCCTGCACGTGGGCACCCTGCTGGCGGTCCTGGTCTACTTCCGCAGGGACGTCGCCCTGATCCTGGTCCATTGGCTGCGCTCCCTGTCCGGCGCCCCGGAGACGCCCTACAGCCGGCTCGCCTGGGCCATCGTCTGGGCCACGGTCATGGTGGGAATTGCCGGAGTGCTGATGGAGGCGGTGATCAACCGGTGGCTGCGCTCGCCGGTGCCGGTGGCGCTGGCCACCATCGGGTTCGCCGTTCTCCTCGGCTGGGCGGACCGGGCGGGGGCCAGGCGCCGGCGGATCGACGAAATTGGCTGGCGGGACGTGATCGTCATCGGCAGCGCCCAGGTGCTGGCGCTGATCCCGGGCACCTCCCGCTCCGGGGTCACTATCACGGCGGGACTGGCCATGGGGCTCACCCGGGAGGACGCGGCGCGGTTCTCGTTCCTGCTGGCCATTCCGGTCATTGCCCTCGCGGGGGCCTGGCAAAGCCGGCACCTGGTGGGGACGGATGCGCCCGTGGCCTGGGGGGTGCTGGTCTTCGCGACGCTGATTTCCGGGCTGGTGGCGCTTGCCTGCATTCACTGGTTTCTCGGGTTTCTCCGCCGTTTCAGCCTGATGCCGTTCGTGATCTACCGCATATTCCTCGGCGTCATTATCCTGTACATCTTCCGGTAGAATCCTGCTCTCTGCAAAAGCGTCCCCGTTTGACCCCAGATGAAGCTGACCCGACAGGAATATCTCGGCTGGAAAACCAAGCGCGTCACACTGCTCGGCATGTCCGGGGTCGGCAAGACGACGCTGGCGTCACTGCTGCCCTGGGACCAGTGGTTCCACTATTCCGGCGACTACCGGGTCGGGACACGGTACCTGGATGAAGCCATCCTCGACCATGTGAAGCTGATGGCGATGCAGCATCCCTACCTGAGGGCCCAGCTGAGAAGCGACTCCATCTATATCCGCAACAACATCACCGTGAACAACTTGGGGCCGATCACGGGATTCCTCGGCAAGATCGGCAACCCCGATCTCGGCGGCCTGGAGGTGGCGGAATTCAAGCGCCGCCAGCGCCTGTTCCGCGATGCCGAGGTGGGGGCGATGCGGGATGTGGACGCGTTCATCGAACGCGGGCTCGGCGTCTACGGCTACCCCCATTTCGTCAACGACGCCGGCGGCAGCATCTGCGGCCTCAGCGACGCGGAGTGCTGGGACCGGCTGTCCGCCAGCACCCTGGTGCTTTACCTCCGGGCCGACGAGGACATGGAGGAAACCCTGATCGAGCGTGCCCGCAGGCACCCCAAGCCGATGCACTACGAGGAACCGTTCCTCGACCGGAACCTGGAAGAGTACCTGCGGGATAACCGGCTCGAAAGCGCACTGGAAGTCGATCCGGATGCGTTCGTGCAATGGATCTTTCCGCGCCTCCTGTCCTGGCGCAGATCCCACTACGAGCGCATCGCCGGGCACTTCGGCCATACCGCCAACGCCGGCGACATCGCCACGTTGCGGGACGAGGCGGACTTCACCGAGTTCGTGTGCGCCGCTATCGACGCGACCCCGGCCTGACCGATAGACCGCCCCATGCCACTGATACAGATTTCGGACCTGCCGACATTCGAACGCCTCCGCGCCGAAGGCCAGGAAGTGCTGACGTCAAGTCGGGCGACGCACCAGGACATCCGGGAATTGCATATCGGCATCCTGAACATGATGCCGGACGCGGCGCTGGAGGCGACGGAGCGGCAGTTCATGCGGCTCGTGGGATCCTGCAACCGCATCGCCCAGTTCCATGTCCACCTGTTCTCCTTCCCGGAAATACCCCGGGGGGCCCAGGCGAAGGCGCATATCGACCGCTATTACGAGGATTTCTCCGACTTACGGGACGAGGGCCTGGACGCCTTGATCCTGTCGGGGGCCAATCCCGCACTGCCGCGGATCGAGGAGGAGCCGTACTGGGAACCGCTGCTGGAAGTGGTCGACTGGGCCCGGGAAAACACCTGCTCGGTGATGTGCTCCTGCCTTGCCACCCACGCCGTGGTACAGCATGTCTGGGGTATCCACCGCTACAAGCTGGCGGACAAGCGCTGGGGCGTGTATTCCAACCGCATTACCGGTGACCGTCATCCGCTGGTGGCCAACATCAATACCCGCTTCGACGCCCCGCATTCCCATGTATACGAGGTGAACATGGAACAGCTGGCGGAACAGGGAATCAGGACGCTGGCCTCCAGCGAAGAGGCGGACATGCATCTTGCCGTGAGCCCGGACGGTCTTCGGTTTGTCTTCTTCCAGGGACATCCCGAATACGACGCGGTGAGCCTGCTGAAGGAGTACAAGCGAGAGGTTGTGCGCTACATCGAGGGAATCCGGGACCACTATCCGCCCTATCCGGAACACTATTTCCCGCACCGGGCCCGCCGCGTACTGGAGGAATACAAGCAGAAGGTGGAGCGGGCCCAGGGGAACTACGGCGACCTGCCGCCGTTTCCCGACGGCGCGGTGACGGAGCTGGTGGACAACACCTGGTCCGACACCGGCAAGGCCATGATCAACAACTGGCTTGGACTGGTCTACCGGGTGGCCGACCGGCGAAGAGGCAAGGTCTTCATGGAAGGAGTGGACCCGGAAGACCCGCTCGATCTGCAAAAGGGCTGACCCGGACAGGCGCCGGCGGATCAGCGGCGCCAACCGTTATGCCTGCACGGATGGACCGCCTTCGGGTCCCCACACCCATTTCCTTGCAAAAAAATATAAAGTATAGTTTATAATTTTCCCATGAAATATATAAAGTGTAATACCTATTCATGGGATTTATTGACCGATCCGAACTGCTCCCCGTCCTGCAGGGACTGAATCCTTGGTGGAGCGGTAGGCCAGGCCAATCGCCGGAATTCAGGCGGTTGGCCTTCACTGCGTGCAGCGCCAGTCTGAACGATACTTCCCTGCGGCGCGCCGTATTGCTTTCCGGGCCCCGGCGGGTGGGGAAGACCACCGTTCTCCAGCAGCTTGCCGATGACCGGATCCGGAGCGGTCAGCCACCCGGCAGTGTCCTGTACCTGAGCCTCGACCATCCCCTGCTGAAACTGGTTTCCCTGCGCGACATCCTGTCGCTCTACCACGAGTCCGTGTATCCGGAAGGAAAGTCCGTCCTGCTCCTGCTGGATGAGGTCCAGTATTCCAGGGACTGGGAGACGGAAATCAAGCTTCTGGTGGACCACCGGCCCCACTACCGCATTCTCGCCACGGGGTCCGCCAGTGTGGAACACCGTGAACGCCTGGCGGAAAGCGGGGTTGGCCGCTGGCTCACCGTCCCGATACCGACACTCTCGTTCTTCGAGTTTGTCCATATCCGGAGCGAGGAATATCCGGCGATCCCGAAGGATCTGCGCCTCACTGATCTGGCCGGCATGACCCAAACGCAGCTTGTGGACCTGGCCGGACGGATGCGCCCACTGCAGCTGCCTTTCCAGCGCTATCTGCTGGTGGGGGGATTTCCGGAAACCGCACGACAGGACAACATCAGCCTCAGCCAGCGGCTCCTGCGTGAAGATGTCGTGGAACGCGTGCTCAAGCGGGACATGACTGCGCTGTTCGGCGTCCGGAACGTCAATGACCTGGAAAAGCTGTTTATCTACCTTTGCCTGCACAGCGGCGGCATCCTGTCGCATAGCGCCTGCGCCAGGGCACTGGAGACCTCGGTGCAGACCGTTGCCAGCCACCTGGCCCTTCTGGAGCGGGCAAACCTGATTTACCGATTGGGACCCGCGGCTCTGGGCGGCAAGAAGGTGCTCAAGGCGAGAAGCAAGTATTACCTTGTGGACGCGGCACTGCGGAACGCCATCCTGCTGAAAGGGGAAGAAATCCTGAACAATCCGGACGAGATGGGTCTCATCGTGGAGACCACGGCGCTGCGGCATCTGTTTGCATACCATTACCTCGATACACCGGAAATCTTGTACTGGAGAGAGTCGGCTACGGGCAAGGAAGTGGACATCGTCGTTCGCAGCCCGGCCTACACCTTTCCCTTCGAGATCAAGTACAGGGAAAGCACGAAACTGGAAGAAACCGGCGGGCTGGCCACCTTCTGCCGCACGGAAGACCTGCCCAATGCCTACCTGGTAACAAAACGGGAGCGGGATATCGGGGTAACCCGATTCAAGGGACTCAGGACCCGGTTCGTCCGGGTGCCCGCCCACATGTTCTGCTACCTGCTGGGGCAGGCCGAGCGGTTGCTGTGGAGAAGATGAATTCCCCCGTCAGTGGCCATGCATACGGGCTGCGTCCGTTTCCGGGAGAACCGCAGCGGTCTCACCGAACCGGCCGCGGCGTGACGCCGTCAGGGAAGATGCGGCCTGGCCAGGTACTCCTCGGAGGACATTTCCTGCAGCCGGCTCACCGTCCGGCGGAAGGGCTCCTCGAGGCGCTTGCCGGCATAGAGGGCATCCGGCGCCGCCGCCGCTGACAGAATCAGGTTGACGCCCCGGTCATAGAGCTCATCCACCAGTTCCACCAGCCGGCGGACCGGGTCCTTACGCTCGTCGCTCATCACCGGCACGTTGGCCAGGATGATGGTGTGGAACCGGCGCGAGATCTCGATGTAGTCCATCCTGGACCGGTTGGCCTCGCAAAGCGCCGAGAACTCGAACCACACCACCCCGGACCCCGTCGCCACCACGGGCACTTCGCGTCCGCCGATGTCGATGTGGCTCTTGCTGGGCTCGTGGGCGCCGGCGAGATTGCGAAAGGCGTTCTCGATCACCGCGTCGGCGTCCGCCCCCAGTGGCGTATGGTAGATCGAGTCCTGCCTGAGGAACGCCATGCGATAGTCGTTGCCGCTGTCGACATGGAGTTCCGTGGTGTGCTCCCGCAGGAGTTCGATGGCCGGCAGGAAGCGGTCGCGCTGCAGGCCGCTCTTGTAGAGGTCCCCGACGGGAATGTTCGACGTGGTCACAAGGATGACCCTTTCGGCGAAGAGGGCCCTGAGCAGGCCGTAGAGGATCATCGCGTCGGTGATGTCGGTGACCGCGAACTCGTCCAGGCAAAGCACCTGGTGTCTCCGGGCGAGTTCCTGCGCGATCAGGTCCAGCGGTTCCCGGCGGTCGCCATGGGCCCGGCGGCGCTCATGCACCCACTGCATGAAACGGTGGAAGTGGATCCGCCAGGCCACCCCGTCCGGCAGGGCGCGGTGGAAGAAGTCCATCACCAGGGTCTTGCCCGTGCCGACGCCTCCCCACAGGTACAGCCCCCGGGGCATCTCCCGGCGCTGCCAGCGCCGGTACCAGGGCACCGAGAGCGAGTCGGTGATCTCCTGATAGAGCGTGTCGAGGTGCGCCAGCGCCGCCAGCTGGGCCGGGTCGGACCGGATCAGGCACTGTTCCACATCCTGCTGGTAATGTCCGGAAGGGATCGCCATGGCGCTTCAGTCCCGGGGGATGATCTGGCGGAAATGTCCCAGGGCCGGATACCCCGTGGACGGCTGGGGGGGCGCCTTGAGATCGGGCTGCCGGATGGACACGAGCCAGGCGATGCCGTACTCGCGGGCTGCGTCCAGGACGCCGGCATGGTCATCCACCAGCATGCTGCGGCCGGCATCGAACGCGAGACGTCCCTCCATCCCCCGCCAGAAGGCCGCCGATTCCTTGGGAGCCGCCAGTTCATGGGAGCTGACGATATGGTGGAAGCAGCCCCCCAGGGCCACCCGGGAGAACTTGATCTCCACGGCGTCCGGGTGGGCGTTGGTGGCCAGCACCAGGGTCTTGCCCGCGCACCGCAGCCAGGAGAGGAAGTCGTCGACCCCCGGCCGCAGACGGATCAGGTGGGCGACCTCCTGCTTGAGGGCCGGGATATCCATGCCGAGGTATTCGCTCCAGTAGTGGAGGTTGTACCAGTCCAGCGTCCCGCGGATCTCGCGCATGTGGGGCAGGGTCAGGGCGCGGGCCTCGTCGTGGGACACTCCGTGATGCTCGGCGTAGCGGCGCGGCACATGCGTCTGCCAGAAATGAATGTCGAAATGGAGATCCAGCAGCGTCCCGTCCATGTCCAGGAACACGGTGTCGATGTCCCGCCACCTCGGCATGGTCACCGGGGCATCGGGGGGGTCGGTTCGGGAACCGGTTGCTGCCATGGGGGAGAAAGTGTCACGCATCGCTTCAGGTTAAAATCCGTTCTCGCTTCGCGCTTGATCCGGGATGTCCAAACCGCAAATTCTATCAACATCGCTGGTGGCCCAGTCACGGCTTTTCCGGATCGAGGCGCTGGAAATGGAATTCCGGGACGGCCAGCGCGCCACGTTCGAATGCCTGCGCAACCAGGGCGACGGGGTGGTGATGGTGGCGGCCGTGGATGACGATGCGCTAATCCTGGTGCGGGAATACGCGGCGGGATTTGACCGTTATGAACTGGGATTCGTCAAGGGCAGGATCGATCCCGGGGAAATGGCCCCGCAGACGGCTGCCCGGGAACTGGGCGAGGAGATCGGGTTCGAGCCGGGCAGCCTCGAACTCCTTCGCGGCGTCACCACCAGCCCGGGTTACAGTGATTTCACCACCTACCTGTTCATCGCCTCCGGCCTTCGGCCATGCCCGCAAGAGGGCGGGGACGAGATCGAGCCGCTGGAGCAGGTTCGCTGGCCGCTCGGCCGCATCGGCGCCCTGTACGACCACCCGGAAGTGAGCGACGCGCGCACCCTGTTCCTGTTGCACCTGCTGGAACGGCGGCTGGCTGCGGAATGAATGCCATGTCCCTGATCGATATCCGGGATGTCGTTGCCCTGGCGGTGCAAGCCGGCGGAGCCATCGTGGAGGTGTACGAACGCCACGACTTCGGCGTGGAAACCAAGGGCGACGGCTCCCCGCTGACCCTTGCGGACCGCCGTGCCCACCAGTGCATCGAGGCGGGGCTCGGGCGCCTGACGCCGGACATACCGCTCCTGTCCGAGGAGTCGGGCCGGTCCGCCTTCGAGAACCGCCACCGCTGGGACCGTTTCTGGATGGTGGACCCCCTGGACGGCACCCGGGAGTTCATCCGCCGCAACGGCGAGTTCACGGTCAACATCGCCCTGATCACCGACCGCAGGCCCGTGCTTGGGGTGGTGCATTCCCCGGTGCTCGGCATGACCCATTTCGCCACCCTGGAGAGCGGCGCCTTTCGCATCGGCGCGGACGGGACGCAGACACCGGTCGCCGTGCGCAGGCGGGACCCCTCGGAAACCGTCATGGTGGCGAGCCGGTCCCATGCCGGCGGAGCGGTCGGCAGCTACCGGGAAAACCTGGAGCGGCTGGCCGGTCCGGTGACCCTGGCCAGTATGGGCAGTTCCCTCAAGATCTGCCTGGTGGCGGAGGGCAGGGCCGACATTTATCCCCGCCTGGGGCCGACGTCGGAATGGGATACGGCCGCGGCGCATTGCGTGCTGGAGGCCGCCGGGGGGTGCGTCGTCCGGCTGGACGGAACCCCCCTGGTCTACAACAAGCCGGACATTCTCAATCCCTGGTTTCTCGCTTGCGGCGATCCGGAGTTCGACTGGCGTGCCCCCGCCGAGGGCATCGAGGAGCCGGATTTCCCGGTGCCCTGAGGCCCGGCGCACCCCTGTCTCCTGTTGCCGGCCCTTGCCCCGGATGGCAGACTGACTGTTGACCTGATGCCCCACAAAGAGTAGTCTGGCGGCCCCCAAAATCTCCTGCCCGCAGGCCGTACAGAATCTTTCGCCATGCGTATTGCGCTGATCGGTGTCTCCGGGTCCGGCAAGAGTGCACAGGCAAAACTGCTTGCCGGAAAGTACCGGATTTCCCATATCTCCACCGGCGACCTTCTCAGGGAGGAGGCCCGGATCCCCGATCGCCTGTCCGAGGAGGACCGCCTGGCGCTGGAGGAAGGCCAGCTGGTGTCCGACGACGTGGTCCGGGAATTGCTGGAGGAAAGGCTCAGGCGCAAGGACACCAAGCGGGGGTTCGTGATTGACGGTTATCCTCGCAATATCCCCCAGGCACAGTCCCTCGACAACCTCCTCGGCATGCTGGGCCGGCCCCTGCAGATCGCCATCTTCACCGAGATGGACGACAGGCTTCTGGTCAAGCGCAACGTGGGCCGCCAGGTCTGCACCGTGTGCGGGGAGATCTACAACCGGAATTTCTCGCCCCCTGCCGTGGCGGATGTGTGCGACAAGTGCGCCGCGCCGCTGGGGGTCCGCAGGAAGGACACCCCGAAGGCGGTGGAGTCGCGGGTTGCCGAGTACAAGAAGAAAACAGTGCCCCTGATCACCTATTTCCGGGCTCAGCACAAGCTCCGGACGGTGGTTGCGAACGGATCCCTGGAGGAAATACACGACAAGGTCTGCGCCATCGTTGACTTGGAAATCCGTCCCCTGGAAATCGGCGCGGTCTTCAGCGCCGCGGATTCTTCCGCAGAAGAGGACAAGACCGTGATTGCCGGGGGACAGATCAACCGGATCGTGTCGCAAAAACAACCGAAGGCTACCCCCGGGCGGAGGAAGCCGGCCGTGAAATCCACAACAAAGACCGCCGCGAAAAAGGTTGCCCCGAAAGTATCCGGGTCCGGCGGGACCGGCGCGAAAAAGGCCGCACCGGCAAAAGTGGCGGCAACCAGGACGGCGGCCGCCAAGAAGGTGACGAAGAAGGCCGCTCAGAAGAAGACTCCCGTCAGGAAGGTCGTGGTAAAGAAGGTTGCCGCTAAGAAGGCTGCGGCCAAGAAGGTCGCGACCAAGAAGGTTGCCGCCAAAAAAGCCGCGGCCAGGAAGGTTACGGTAAAAAAGGTTACCGCCAAGAAAGCCGCGGCCAAGAAGTCGACGGCAAGGAAGGTTACCGCCAGGAAGGCCACGGTCAAGAAAACCCCGGCCAGGAAAGTCGTGACTGGGAAAGCATCCGCGAAGCTGGCGCCCCGGAAGGCGCCAGCGAAGAAAAAGACGGCCGGAAAGGCGGCCCCAGGGAAACCGGCAGGCGCCGGTGCCGGGAAGAAGGCATCGAAAAAGGTGTCGAAGAAGACCGGGACCGGGAAGGCCCCGGCAGGCAAGGCAACGGGCCGCAAGCGGTAGCGGACCCATGCCGAAGCGCCCCCAGTCAGCACACTTCCCGGCGACCCGGCCGCGCCGGATGCGGCGGGATGCGTTCAGCCGTCGGCTGATGCAGGAAAGCACTCTGTCCCCGTCGGATCTGCTGCAGCCGCTCTTCATCTGCGAGGGCACCGACCATACCGAGGCGGTTCCCTCGATGCCCGGCATCTTCCGGTTGAGCCCGGATCTGGCCGCCGGGAAGTGCCGGACGCTCCATGATCTCGGCATCCCCGCGGTCGTCCTGTTCCCGGTCACCCCGCCATCGGCGAAATCCGAGGGTGCCGAGGAGGCTTGGAACGCCCACGGCCTGGTGCAGCGCACCATCCGGGCCATCAAGGACACGACGCCCGACCTGGGGGTCATCACCGATGTGGCGCTTGATCCCTATACCAGCCATGGACAGGACGGCCTGGTGGATGCGGACGGATACGTCGTCAACGATGCCACGGTGGAGGCCCTGGTGAAGCAGTCCCTGTCCCATGCCGATGCCGGGGCGGATGTGGTTGCACCCTCCGACATGATGGACGGCAGGGTGGGCGCCATCCGGGACGCCCTGGAATCCTCCGGCCACATCCATACGCGCATCCTGGCCTATTCCGCCAAGTACGCCTCCAGTTTCTACAGTCCGTTCCGTGATGCCGTGGGGTCCGCGGAAAATCTCGCCGGCGGGGACAAGTACACCTACCAGATGGATTTCGCCAACGGTGACGAGGCGCTGCGCGAGGTGGCCATGGATATCAGTGAGGGGGCGGACATGGTGATGGTGAAGCCGGGCACCCTGTACCTGGACGTGATCTGGCGGGTGAAACAGTCTTTCGGCATGCCCACCTTCGCCTATCATGTCAGCGGCGAATACGCCATGCTCAAGGCGGCCTGCGACAACGGGTGGCTGGACGAGCGCAAGGTGGTGCTGGAAACCCTGACGGCGTTCCGGCGGGCCGGCTGCGATGGAATCCTGACCTATTTCGCCGAAACGGCCGCCCGCTGGCTCGACGAACGCTGACCGGCGGGCTCCCACCCCCTCCGGGTGGTTTCCGCAGTCCGGCCGCTCGCAGTTACAATAGCCCCCTCAAGGCCCCGTTCACCCTGCCATGAGTAAGCCCACGCCAACCGAAATCAACCTGAACCGCAAGACGCGCATACTGACCGTATCGTTCGATGACGGCGCCCGCTTCGAAATGAGCTGCGAATACCTGCGCGTGCATTCGCCGTCCGCGGAAGTGCAGGGCCATGGACTCGGACAGGAAGTGCTCCAGGTGGGCAAGGAAAACGTCAATATCGACGCCATCGAGCCGGTGGGCAACTACGCCATCAAGCCAAGCTTCAATGATGGACACAACAGCGGCATCTATTCCTGGGAAACCCTGTACACGCTCGGCGTCAACCAGGAGCTGAACTGGTCCAGGTATCTGGAGAAGCTGGAAAAGGCCGGGCACAAGCGCAAGCTGGATGCCTGAGAGCGACGCCAAACCGGATCCCGGGACGTCCTCCGCGGCCGAGGACGGCAAGACCCATTTCGGTTTTCGCGAGGTGGATGTCGATCGCAAGGCGCAACTGGTGGGGGAGCTGTTCCACTCGGTGGCGGGAAACTATGACCTGATGAACGACCTGCTGTCCCTCGGCGCGCACCGCCTGTGGAAGCGGTTCACCGCATCCCAAAGCGGGCTCCGGCCCGGCGACAGCGCCCTGGATGTTGCGGCGGGCAGCGGGGATCTCAGTCGGCTGTTTGCCGCCCGGGTCGGCCGGCAGGGTCGGGTGGTCGTCACGGATTTCAGTGCCGCCATGCTGAATGAGGGCAGGGCCAGGCTGGTGGACGCGGGCATCGTCGACAACGCCTCCTATGCCCTGACGGACGCCGAGAGCCTTTGCTTCGGAGACGAGCAGTTCCACTGCGTCTGCATCGCCTTCGGACTCAGGAACGTCACCCGGATGGACCGGGCGCTGGCGGACATGTGCCGGGTCCTGAAACCCGGCGGACGCCTGCTGGTGCTCGAATTCTCGAAACCCCTCCTGCCGGCGCTGGATCGGATCTACGACACCTATTCGTTCCAGGTCATACCGCGCATCGCCAGGCTGGTGGCCGGTGACGAGACCAGCTACCGGTACCTGGTGGAGTCCATCCGTCGCCATCCGGACCAGGAGACCCTGAAGGGGCTGATGCTGGACGCCGGGCTGGACCATGTACGGGTGAACAACCTGAGCGGGGGGATCGTCGCTCTCCACGTGGGCTTTCGCTATTGAACCCCGGTTTCCGGCTGCTGTTCCTTGAATACCTCAATCGCGGGGTCCGGGAGGTGTTGTCCGTGGACCCCGACACCGCGCGGGAGTTCGGCAGGCTCAGGGGGAAAACCTTCTGCGTCGAGATCACGCTGCCCCCGATGGTCCTGTACCTGGTTCCGGAACCCGATGGGTTCTTCCTGGCCGGGGAAACGGAGTCGGCCCCGGATGTCACGCTGACCGGTCCGCTGGCCGCGTTCCTGCGACTGGCGGGCCGGGGTCCGGCCAGCGGGGTGCTGACCGACGGCCAGGTCACCATGCAGGGCGACGCGGAAGCCGGGCAGTCATTGCAGAAGATTCTCGCCCGCTTCGACTTCGACTGGGAAGAGCTCATCGCCCGGCGGATCGGGGACCTGCCCGCGCGCAGGACCGGCAACGCCATCCGGGGCGCGGCGCGCTGGGCCGAAGAGAGCGCCGAACTTTCGCGGGAAAATCTCGCCGACTTCCTCGCCGAGGAGCGCCGGCTGGCCGTCAGCGCCGACGCCCTGCGCCGGTTCGGGGAGGATGTGGCCGCATTGCGCGCGGACACCGACCGCGTCGCGCGGAGGCTGGACCGCCTTGCCGCGTCGCGCAAGCCGCAAAAGCAGCGGGACTGAGTCGTGCTGCCGAATATCTGGCATCTGTACCGGATCGCCCGGGTCCTGCTGCGCCACAACCTGGATGAGTTCGTCCTGGCGCTGCACCTGGCGCGGCCCATGACGATGCTCCTGAAGCTGGTGCCGCGGCAGTGGCGCAGCCACCACGGCGAGTCGCGCGGGGTGAGGCTCCGGCTGGCCCTGCAGGAACTGGGGCCCGTGTTCGTCAAGTTCGGACAGCAGCTGTCCACCCGGCCGGACCTGATGCCGGACGACATCCACCGTGAACTGGTGAAGCTGCAGGACGAGGTACCGCCGTTCCCGGGCAGCGAGGCGCGCCGGATCATCGAGGAAGCCTACGGCGATGCCCTGGAAAACCATTTCAGCAGCTTCGAAACCGAGTCCACCGCGTCGGCATCGGTGGCCCAGGTGCACTTTGCCCGGCTCCTGGACGGCACGGAAGTCGTGGTGAAGGTGATCCGCCCGGGAATCGAGCCCGTCATCGAGCGGGATCTCACCCTGCTCAGGACCCTGGCGGACCTGGCGGAGGCGTATTGGTCGGAAGCGCCCCGGCTCAAGCCCAGGGAAATCGTCGACGACTACGACCGGATCATCCATGACGAGCTGAACCTGATGCGGGAGGCCGCCAACGCCAGCCAGCTCAAGAGCAATTTCCGGGATTCCGATCTCATCTACGTTCCGGAGGTCTTTTTCGACCATTGCCGCCGCAACGTGATGGTCATGGAGAAGATCTACGGGATTCCCATCCGGAATCTGGACGCGATCAGGGAGGCCGGGATCGACCTTAGGACGCTGGCGCACAACGGCGTCGAGATCTTCTTCACCCAGGCCTTCCGCGACGGGTTCTTCCACGCCGACATGCATCCGGGCAACATTTTCGTCTCCGAGTCCGGGCAGTACCGCGCCGTCGATTTCGGCATCATGGGCACCCTGAACGAGGCGGACAAGCGCTACCTGGCGGAGAACCTCCTCGGATTCTTCAACCGCGACTACCATGCCGTGGCGGATGCCCATATCCGTGCCGGCTGGGTGCCGCCGGACACCCGGGTGGAGGAATTCGAGGCCGCCATACGTACGGTCTGCGAACCCATCTTCGCCAAACCGATCAGCCAGGTCTCCTTCGGCACCCTGCTGGTGGACCTGCTGCGCATCGCCCGCCGTTTCCGGATGCCGGTGCAGCCGCAACTGGTGCTGCTGCAGAAAACCCTGCTGAATATCGAGGGTCTCGGCCGGCAGCTCTATGCCGACCTGGACCTGTGGGAGACCGCCAAGCCGTTTCTGGAGCGCTGGATGAGCGAGCAGATCGGACCCCGGGCCGCGCTGCGCTCCCTCCGCCGGGAACTGCCCAATCTGGTCACCCTGGCGCCGGAACTGCCGACGCTGGCGCACCAGATGCTGTATCGCCTGAAGAACGACGAACTGGTGATCCGTACCCGGGACCGGGAGATTGCCGCCCTGCGCCGTCAGATGGAAATCTCGGGGCGCCGGACCCGTCGCCTGGTGGGGGGGCTCGGCATGATCGTGCTGGCGCTGGTGCTGACACAGGCCGCGATACCCTGGGACACCGCCCCGGCGAGCTGGATCCTGGGACTGGGCGGGCTGGTGCTGATCGCCAGGAACTGGTTCGGCAGGGAATGAGCGGCTCCGGAAGCCGGCGACCCCGCCTCCCGGTTTCCCTGGGCGAATCCCGCCAGTTGTTCCTGCGCGTGGTGTCCATCCTGGCGTTCGGCCTGCTGGTCGGCATCATCGGCGCGGTGCTCGCCATCGTGGTGGTGGACTCCATATTCTGGCTCGGCGACCGGCTGTCCGCGGTCACGGCCGGGGGTGCCGGGCCCCTAAACGTTGTCCTTTTGCTCTGTCCGGTGGCGGGGGGGCTGGTCGTGGGGCTGATGATGCGCGGCATGTCCATCCGGCGGGCCGCCAGGGTGGCGGACATCATCTACGGGGTCCAGACCCGGGAGACGGGGATTCCCTGGCGTGACGGCGTACTCAATACGGTCGCCACGGTGATCGGCATCGGCAGCGGAGCGTCCGTGGGCCACTACAGCCCGCTGGCCAACATGGGCGCGGCTCTCGGCACCAACCTCGGCCGGGGTTTCCGCTACGATCCCGTGCTGGGCATCGGCTGCGGCGTGGCGGCGGCGATTTCCACGGCCTTCAGCGCCCCGATTGCGGCGGTCCTGTTTGCCCACGAAGTGATCCTGCGGCACTATTCCCTGCGCGCCTTCGCGCCCATCACCGTGGCTTCGTCCACGGGTTTTTTCATCGAGCACCACCTGCTCGCCCGCCCGCCCCTGTTCGAGGTGCATGTCGAGCGCTCCGTGTTCGCGCCGGAATTCCTCGCGTTCGTGATCACCGGACTTGCTTGTGCCCTGGTGGCCGTCGCATTCATGCACCTGTTGCTGACGAGCGCCGACCTGGCCGAAAGGAGCCGGCTGCCGGCCTGGCTGCGTCCCGCGGTAGCCGGACTCGGCGTCGGCCTGATGGCGCAGTGGGTGCCGGAGGTCCTCGGTCTCGGCAAGGATGTGCTGAGCGGGATCATCGGCGGCGGTGAAACCGCCCCCTGGCACCTGGGGCTGATTCTCCTTGCCAAGATGCTCGCCACGTCGCTTTGCATCGGCTTCGGGTTCGCCGGCGGCGTATTCAGCCCGTCGCTGCTGATCGGCGTGCTGGCCGGCGCGCTTCTCGGGCATGCTTCCGGGGCGGTCCTGGGCGAGATGGCATCCGACCCGGCACTCTACGCCGTGTGCGGCATGGCCGCCGTGGCCAGCGCGGTGATCGGCGGCCCCCTGACCGCCGTGCTCATCGTGTTCGAGCTGACCCGGAACTACGAACTCACCATCGCGGTGATGATCAGCGTCGTGTTCGCCAACGTGGTCGCGTACCACCTGTTCGGCCGCTCCCTGTACGACCGCCAGCTTGCCCGGTCCGGCTTTGACCTCTCCCTGGGACGGGACAGGCTGATGCTGCAGCGGACCACCGTTGCCGACCATGTCACCGACGACGCGGTTACCGTGAAGTCGGACCAGTCCCTCGCGGATGCCCGGGACGGCATGATCGCTGCCGGACACCAGGAGTGCCATGTGCTGGACGAGCTGTCGCGCTACCACGGCAGGCTGCACCTGTTCGATCTCCTCAGGCTTGAAAAGGACGCCGATCCGGCCGTCGAAGCCGCCGGTGCCCACGCGAACGAAGGCCACCTGCGAATCCGGCCCGACCAGGCGGTCTGGGACGCGCTGGAAATGGTCCAGGAGTCCGGCGCCCAGAGCATTCCCGTGGTGGATCGGGGCGGATACTTCATCGGCGTCGTTTACGAGTCCACGCTGGTTGCGGCATACTTCCGCGCCATTTCGAACACCCGGGCGGAGGAACACGCCGCCTGACCTGACGGAGTCTGCATATGGCCACGCACCCCTTTTCCTGGGACGATCCCTTCGATCTCGACTCACAGCTTTCCGAGGAGGAGCGCCTGGTGCGCGACAACGCCCGGGACTTCTGCCAGGCGGAACTGCAGCCGGGTGTCGTGGATGCGTACCGGGAGGAAAAATACGATCCTGGTCTCCTGCCCCGATTCGGCGAACTCGGCATGCTGGGTTCCACCCTGCCGGAAGAATACGGCTGCGCCGGCCTCAACCATGTCTGCTACGGCCTGCTCGCGCGGGAGGTGGAGCGGGTGGACAGCGGATACCGTTCCACCCTGAGCGTGCAGTCTTCCCTGGTCATGCATCCCATCCATGCCTACGGCAGCGAGGAACAGAGGCAGAAATACCTCCCGCGCCTCGCCACGGGGGAACTCATCGGCTGCTTCGGCCTGACCGAGCCGGACCACGGATCCGACCCGGGGAGCATGCTGACCCGGGCGGAAAGAACCGGGGACGGATACTGTCTCAACGGCAGCAAGTCGTGGATCAGCAACGCCCCGGTAGCGGATCTGGCCATCGTCTGGGCCAAGCTGGACGGCACGATCCGCGGCTTCATCGTGGAGCGGGGCGCGGCGGGCTTTTCCACCCCGAAAATCGAGGGCAAGATGAGCCTCAGGGCGTCGGTCACCGGCGAGATCGTGCTGAAGGACGTGGCGGTGCCCGAGGACAGCCTGCTGCCGAACGTCAGCGGCCTCGCCGGACCGTTCGGCTGTCTCAACAAGGCCCGGTTCGGAATCGCCTGGGGATCCATGGGGGCCGCGGAGGCCTGCTGGCACGGCGCACGCAGCTATACCCTGGAGCGCAGGCAGTTCGGCCGTCCGCTGGCCCAGAACCAGTTGGTGCAGAAGAAACTGGCGGACATGCAGACGGAAATCACCCTCGGGCTGCAGGCCGCGCTCCGCGTGGGGCGGCTCATGGACGAGGGCCGCTGCGCCGTGGAGAACGTTTCCCTGGTCAAGCGCAACAATGCCGGCAAGGCGCTGGAGATCGCCCGTATGGCCCGGGACATGCACGGCGGCAACGGAATCTCCGGGGAGTACCATGTCATGCGCCACATGAACAACCTGGAGACGGTCAATACCTACGAGGGAACCCACGACATCCATGCTCTGATCCTGGGCAGGGCGCAGACCGGGCTGCAGGCCTTCTGCTGATACCGCCCGGGAGCCCGCTGCCGCTGCCGTGACCAGATCCCGCTCGCTGGCGGCTCTGGTCCTGCTGGGCCTGTGCTGGGCCGTTACCGTGCCGCTGAACAAGGTGGCGGTCTCGAGCGGGCATCATCCCATCGGACTGATCTTCTGGCAGCTGGCCATCTGCGCCGCATTCACCGGCCTGTACCTGGGGCTTCGGGGGAAACTGCCGCGATTCGGCACGGCCCTTGCGGGCCACTGCCTGGTCATCGCGCTGCTCGGCTCCATCCTGCCCTTCAGTTTCATCTACCGGGCCATCTCGCAGCTGCCCGCCGGGATCGTGGCCATTGTCATCGCCACGGTGCCCATGTTCGCCCTGGTGATCTCGCTGTCCATCCGGATCGAGGCGTTCAGCCCTGTCCGACTTGCGGGGGTCCTGCTGGGCGCCATTGCCGTGGTGATCCTGGTGGGTCCGGACGCCAGCCTCCCGGACCCCGACAAGGCGGTATTCGTCCTGGTGGCCGTACTGGCGTATTTCTGTTACGGCCTGGAGGGCAACTACGTGGCCTGGCGGGCGTTCCGGGGATACGGTCCGATCCAGGTGATCTGCGGCGCCTCGGTGGTCGGGGCATTGATCACCGGCCCCGTCGCCTGGTTTTCGGGTGCTTGGGTCGACCTGCCGGGCCCCTGGGACAACCCGGAACGGGCTCTGGTCCTGGCCGCGCTGATCCACGCGTTCATCTATGCCGGCTATCTTTGGCTGGTCGGCGCGACCAGCCCGGTGTTCGCCAGCCAGATTGCCTACGTGGTGACCCTGGGCGGCGTGTTTTTCAGCGCACTCCTTCTGGACGAGCGGTACTCTTACTGGGCGTTCCTGGCTCTCGGCCTGATGATGGCCGGGCTCTTCCTGGTGCACCCCCGCCAGCACCGGCCCGGAAAACCGCCGTACCCCGCGGACTGAACCGGTCCCAGGCCGCGCGGCCGCCCACGGACCGTTGCCGATTCGCGGGGACGGCCGTCCTTGGCCGGCGGTTCAGCCGTGCACGGCGCGGCTGTCCTCCGGTGCCTCGAGCCGGCTGTCCGGTCCGTAATCCCTGAGCACCTCCGCCACCCGCAGGCGGTAATTCGCGAAATATCCCCCCTTGCCCAGGGCCTGTGCGCGGCGGTGCGCCAGCGTGTTGCGCCAGTCCCTGACGGCGTCCTCGTGCTCGAAGAAGCTGACCGAGAGCAGTTTCCCCTCCTCGGTCAGGCTCTCGAACCGTTCCACGGACAGGAAGCCGTCGATGGATTCGAGCTCCTGGCGCAACGAGGCGGCATGCTCAAGATAGGCCTGCCGGTGGTCCGGGTCGGGCCAGACTTCGAAAATGACGGCGATCATGTTGCGCTCAGGGTATGGGTTCCGGATGCAAAGTTGGTATAGTGTCGGAATGTACCCCAAATGGTATGACGATGTCCGAACTGGAGAAAGAACGGTGCGAGGCCTGCCGCGCGGACGCCCCCCGGGTGACCGATGACGAACTGGCGGAATTCATGCAACAGCTGCCCGACTGGGCGGGGCGGACCCTCACAACGTCCCACAGTTGACTCACTGGGCCTGAGCGAGTACATTCCCGGC
>VYFG01000075.1 GCA_009842505.1 Gammaproteobacteria bacterium | reverse complement strand
TAGCCTCCGGTCAGGCAGGAACCTGCTTGGCCGGGGAATTTTGCAAGTACCTCGATTGTGAACCGGGTTTCTCGCGTAGAGAGTAAAGCTATCTGGCGCAAGGGTGATTTTTTCTTCGACCAAATCTGCCTCCAGCCGCACCCGCGCGGTGGCTTCATCGACTTCGGCCCCGGCTTTTCGAAAACGATTCCGCGCGTCTTCGCTCAAGATCTCCATACCGGTTTCCTGTAACAGGCGCAGTGAGGCCTGGTGAAGACTTTCTAGCCCGTCCTCGCTAACAATGGATATCGGACCGAACCTGTTAACCGGCTGCGCCCAAGGCTGTTGTATAACACCGCTTGCGGAGGAATCTCTTGCAGATCTTTTTCTTCGTCTAGCCAATGGGTGTAGGCCTCATCTCGTCATGAATACCAAATTATCGTCCGTGCCCGCAATTTTCCTGTGTTCTAAAAATATTTTTCTAAAAAGGGTTTTATCTTGGTTAGCGCTGTTTCCAAACAGGGATATCCTGAACCAATGATATTCGAATATGTCCTTCTCCATTTTCACCAAATCCAATTCCCGGAAAAACGATCACACCCGTTTCTTCGATTATCTCTGTCGCTAATCCCTTTGAATCCAGTAATTTTGGCAACGGTATCCAGGTATAAAATCCCCCCATCGGATCAGGTATGTCCAGACCGAGATCATGTAAGTAGTTCGATACGAAATCTCTACGAGACTTTATATTTTCTATCACTGCTGTCCCAATGTTTTCGGATGGAGCACTGTAACTGCTTGATTAATCTTTGATAATGGGAATTCCGGCCGTTTTCGACTTGAATCGGGCCCGCCCGGACGGCGTCGTCAAACTCCTCTTTCACCACCCGAAAGGCGTTTGGCCATGTATTCCGGTAAGCTCGTTTTCGCCCAGGTCATGGAGCAACTCCCCAAGTCCCGGTTTCACCATCTCGTGGATCAGTACGGTGGTCACCGGAAGGTCAAGTCATTCAGTTGCGGCGACCCGTACCGGTGCATGGCCTTCGCCCAGCTGACCTACCGTTCCAGCCTGCGCGACATCGAGGCCTGTCTACACGCCCAGTCCAGCAAACTCTATCACATGGGCATCCGCGGCGGCGTGGCCAGAAACACGCTCGCCAACGCCAACAACGTCCGGGACTGGCGGCTCCATGCCTCGTTCGCACAACACCTGATCACACAAGCCAGAGGCCTCTACGACAAGGACAGCCACGGGCTCGATATCGACAGCACGGTCTATGCCCTGGACTCCTCCACCATCGACCTGTGCCTGTCCCTCTTTCCATGGGCCCGGTTCCGCAAGACCAAGGCCGCCGTCAAGCTGGACACGCTCCACCTGCACGGGGCGCATTTCGTGTTGCGGGCGAAGAAGAACGCCCCGCTCAGGCGACTGTACTCAAGGGAAGTGGACCGGACCACCGAGGTCCTCTGCGACCAGGTCGTCCTGCCGGATCCCAAGAAGATATCCAGACAAGCTGCGCCGCATCCAGTACGTCGACCGGGAAAGAGACAAGTCCCTGGTGTTTCTGACCAACGACTTCGTCCTGCCGCCCCTGACCATCGCTGAACTGTACCAGGCACGATGGCAGGTAGAACTGTTCTTCAAGTGGATCTAGCAGCACCTGCGGATCAAGTCGTTCTTCGGAACGTCGGAGAATGCGGTGAAGACTCAAATCTGGATCGCGATCTCCGTCTATGTGCTGGTGGCGATCATCCGGAGCCGCCTCTGGCTGAATGAAAGTCTCCACACAATTCTACAGATTTTGAGCTTGACCCCGTTCGAGAGAATCCCGTTGAATCAACTGGTTACCATGACGGCTCACAAAAACGACATGTCACCGACGTATAAGCAATTGAATGTATTGGATGAAACGTTGGGACACTAGTGGATTAATATATAAAAATTATTATCAGGTCATGCTCATAATGATGGGGTCGGTAGTTCGAATCTACCCGAATCTACCCGTAGCCACCATAAAAACAAAAAGTTACACTACTTGCCCCGTTTCCTGCATGCATCAGGGCCCTAGGCGGCCGGAGAGAGTCGGCCTGTCCATTGGAACCGATCCCGCAGTGAGCCGGATGCCGCCCGGCGCCGGCCGGCATGGCCATCGGAGCCGGGCCGGGTGATGGGCCGTACCGTGGGCCCACGTGGTCCCGCCCCGGACGGTTCCTGAAGCCATGGACCACCGTGAATCCATCCGTTGACCCCGTGACAGCGATACCTTTCAACAACCAGTACACCGCACTTGGCGAGGGGTTTTTTGTCCGTACACGGCCATCGCCGGTGTCCGGCCCCAGGATGGTCTGCTTCAACCGTGATCTGGCCCGAGACCTTGGCCTGGATGCCGACATGCTGGATTCGGAGTACGGCGCCGCCGTGTTCGCCGGCAACGAGATTCCCGAAGGCGCCGACCCGTTGGCCATGGTCTATTCCGGACACCAGTTCGGAATGTTCAATCCGCAATTGGGCGACGGGCGCGCCCTGCTCCTGGGCGAGGTGGTCGGCCGGGACGGCCTGGGGTACGGAATCCAGCTGAAGGGTTCCGGCCGGACAGTGTTTTCCCGCAACGGGGACGGACGCGCCCCGCTCGGCCCGGTATTGCGTGAATACCTGGTCAGCGAGGCCATGCACCGGCTGGGCGTACCCACCACGCGGGCCCTGGCGGTCGTGACCACGGGCGACAGCGTCTTCCGGGAACGGGCGCTGCCCGGCGGCATCATCACCCGCGTGGCCCGCAGTTTCGTTCGGGTGGGAACCTTCGAGTTCTACGCCCGGCGCGGCAATATCGAAGCCGTGAGTGCACTGGCCGATCATGTCATCCGACGGAACTACCCCGACCTTGACGGGATGGAGCGGCCCTACCTGGCGTTGCTGGAGAAAGTCATCGGCCGGCAGGCCTCGCTCATCGCCCAATGGATGCAGCTGGGGTTCATTCACGGCGTCATGAATACCGACAACATGTCCGTTGCCGGCGAGACCATCGACTATGGCCCGTGCGCCTTCATGGACCAGTTCAACTTCCAGCAGGTATTCAGTTCCATTGACCACCAGGGCCGCTATGCCTACTGCAACCAGCCGTACATCGCACTGTGGAACCTGACCCGGCTGGCCGAATGCCTGGCCTTGATACTGGATGACGACCGGGAAAAGGCCGTTGAACAGGCCACCGAAGCGCTGGAGAAATTCATACCGCGCTACGAGGTGGCATGGCTGCAGGGCATGCGGGCCAAGTGCGGCCTTGGTGAAACACCCGGCCAGGCAGGCGAGGATCACAAGAAGCTGATCGGAGACCTGCTGGACCTGATGGCAAACAGCCGGGCGGACTATACCCTGTCGTTCTTCCACCTGTCGTCCCTCGGCAGCCGCGAGGGACCTGAAGACGAGGCCTTTACCGGCCAGTTCGGGACCCCCGGCCCGGCCGGCGAATGGCTGGCCAGGTGGCGGGACAGCCTGCGTGGTCAGTCCCTGGACGACCGGGAGCGCCGGGATCGGATGCGCCGGGTGAATCCGCTCTACATACCACGCACCCACCTGATCGAAGCCGCGATCCGGGCCGCCGAGGATGCGGGGGACTTCTCGGAATTCCATGCATTTCACGCGGTGCTGCGCAATCCCCACGAACGGCAGCCCGGAAAGGAGCGCTACCAGATGCCGCCGGCGCCGGAAGAGGTGGTTCTGGAGACGTTCTGCGGTACCTGACACGGGAGATCCGTCGCCTCATGCCGACGGCACGGCGCGTCCCGGCAGGCACCGGCGGCCGTCACCATCCCTCCACGGTGAAATTTCCCGGGCGAAGCGAGGCCGCCCGGCCCCGTCCGCAACCACTCGGCACACGTAGTCGGGCATATCCCCTCCCGCCAAGCCCTCCCAACCAGTTCTGGATACCGGTACGGTGCAGTGATATCTCCTCTGCCCACCGCCGGGAAGATTGGCCGGGCTTGCCATCCGGCACGAATGGGGCCAAGCTATGTTCCGGTGAAAACAATTCTGACGAACATGAAACCACTACAAGCCATTGCAGCGGCCCTGATCCTCCTTTCGGCCCAGGGACACGCTGACGAGCCCGCCCTTTTCACCACCGAGAATCTCACGCCGGATACTGCCCTGAAGGCAGCCCGGGCCGCGCTGCAGAAGTGTCGCGACGAGGGCTACCAGGTTGCGGTTGTCGTTACGGATCGTAACGGTCTTCCGCAGGTCATGATCCGGGACCGGTATGCCGGCGCCCACACTCCCGAAACCGCCCGCCGCAAGGCCTGGACGGCCGCCAGCTTCCGGTCCGGCACCACCGAACTTGTCTCGGTGACCGCTGCCGGCACGACGCTGTCCGGCATCCGGCACGTCGAGGATGCCATCATGCTTGGCGGCGGTCTGCTGATCGATGCCGGCGGCTCCACCGTGGGAGCGATCGGCGTATCCGGGGCCCCGGGCGGGGACCTGGATGACCTCTGTGCACAAGCTGGCATCGACGCCATCGAGGAGGACATCCTGTTTTAGCGGGCTTGCGGTTCCGGGGAGTGATTCTGGCAGGACCAGCCCGGAAATTTCACAGATGAGGTTTTCAATGGCCACGATTCACCGCACAACGCCCCCTTGCTGCCGGTACTGGCGGAAAAGCATGGCCTTCCGGGGGTGCACGGGCACAGCGATGTGACCGTGGTCATGCCTCGGCGGCACGGGCACGCTGATCCGCCTGGAGCCGGGGACGCCGGGGAGGCATCCCGATCGGACCCGAATGTCCATCGCGCGTCAGCCTGACTTTCACCAGCGTGTCGTCACCCGCCGCCCCAGGACCCCTTCAGGGTGGGCCGCGCGTCCTCGTCCCCTGAGGACGCGCCCCCGACTTGGCTCACCCGGCCAAATACAGCACATCCCGAAGATGATGAAAGAAAAACCCGTCATGGCCATTCAACTTCGGCAATCCGAACGCACGATTCAGGAATCCCGGAACCACCAGCGTTCCATGCACTTGATGCCATCGAGGTCCCAGGCCGCGGACAGGCGCCGGTGGGCAACTTTCTCGCTCACCGCGAAGACATAGTTGGAAAAAATCGGCGCCACCACCCCGCCGTCATCGCTGCAAAGCTGCTGCATCTCGAAGTACATCTGTCGCCTGATACTGGGATCAAGTTCCGCCCGTGCGGATTTCAGGAGTTCGTTGAAGCGCGGATTGGCCCAGTGCGTCTCGTTCCAGGGCGCTCCCGCTGCGTAGGTTTGTGAGAACACCCAGTCCTCGGTCACCCGGCCGCTCCAGTAGGAGGCAACCCAGGGCTCCACGTTCCAGACATCCGACCAGTAGCCGTCGTTGGGTCTGCGAACGACGTCGATCGTGATGCCCGCCGCTGCCGCATGCTGCTGGTAGAGCACCGCTCCATCCGTCGCCCCTGCAAATGCCGTCTCCGCTACGTTGAGCGGCACGGTGAGACTCGTCAGACCAGCCTTCGAGAGATGGAACCTGGCCTTGTCCGGGTCATAGGGCCGTTGCGGCAGGTCGGCCGCGAAATACCGGTTCGACCGGCCGATGGGATGATCGTTACCCAGGTATCCATGACCGTTCAGCAGCTTCTGGAGGAGCTCCTCACGGTCAATGGCATACTTCAGCGCCAGCCGGACGTTGGGGTCGTCGAAGGGCGGGCGGTCACACATCATCGAATAGACGTAGTGCAGCGTACCCTGGGTTTCCACAAGGCGCACGCCGGGATTGCGATCCAGCAAGTGGGCGGTCTTGAGGTCAACCCGGTCAATCGCATCGACCGCACCGGAGGTCAGTGCCGACATCCGTGCTGCCACGTCGATGATCGCCAGCACCTCAGCTTCATCGAAGAATGCGTGGTCGGCTTTCCAGTAGTTGGGACTGCGCGTCAGGAACGAACGGACCCCCGGCTCGAATTCAGCCAGAACATAGCCGCCCGTGCCGTCGCCCGAACGCCAGTCGAGTTCGCCATCCACGACCGGGCAGATGCCGATATGGTAGTCGCTCAGCAGGAACGGAAAGTCGGCATTGCCCTCGTTCAGGGTGAAGACAACGGTGTTGTTGCCGTCCGCTTTCATGTCCGTGATGGAATTGAGTATTCCCTTGGCAGGGGATGTCGATTCCTCGCCGAGATGATGCGCCACGGAAGCGATCACGTCGTTGGCATCCAGTGTCTTGCCGCTATGGAACTCGACGCCCTTGCGCAGTTCGAACGTCCATGTGGTTGCGTCCGTGGATGCCTCCCAGCTCTCGGCCAGCTCACCCACCAGCTCGTCCTCATTGGACACCTCGGTCAGGCAATTGCGGAAGCCGAAGCCCACCACCTGCATGTAGGTGTCGTTGTAGGTCGCGGGATCCAGCGAATCGGTCGTCGAGCCCAGACCGAGCGCAATCCGCACCCGCCCGCCTCTCTTCGGCACGTCCGCCATGGCCGTCCCGGCAAGCAGCGAGGTCGCGGCAGGCAATGCCATCCCGCATGCCAGGGCATGCGCCATGAATTCCCGCCGTCCCATGCGGCCCTGTCTCAGCAGCCCCAGCTTGTGTTCAATTGATTTCATAGGTCACTCTCCTCCTATCAGGGTGGAATCGTCGACAGGTGTCGACGGAATTGCGCCGGATCCTTCATCCGGCTGTCTTTGCCAACCCATACCGGGGAACCACCGGCAGATGCCATGACAGTTCCGACCGTCGTTCAGGTGCCGGGTCCCGGGTTTCACAGGAAAACCGGCATCCGCTGTACGGATGGGCTGACAGGTAATGACTGTTGAAAGAAAAGACATCGGGCACCTGGTGGACCTATCCCGACGGATCACGTCTCAGTGCCTGACACAGGCAATGGATACCGCCGCCGCCCAGCGTGAACATGGACATGTCCGGATCGAAAACCTCGAAACCGAGCGCCCGCAGTTTGCCGTTCAGTTCCTTGCTGCTTTCCATCGAAAGGACCCGGTCATTGCCCAGGGAAACCAGGTTGACCCCCAGGTCCCTCGCTTCCCTGTATTCCACCTCAACGAATTCGAAGCCTCTGGCGCGCAGCCACGAGACGAGCCAGTCCTCCAGTGCATCAACACACGCCACCAGCAACTTGGGGGCTAGCGGAACGACAAGACCGTCCATATGGACAAATTCCCGCGAGATCGGCGCCACCTGAGCTTCCCATCCCTCCTGTCGCATCCATGCCGCCACCTGTTCGGCCCCCGCCTTCTCCGTGCGCTCACCGCAATAGCCGATCAGTATGCAGCCCGGTTCCAGGATCACGAAATCTCCGCCCTCGAAGTAGCCTGCAGTGACGTGGCGCCAGATCGGGATATTGTTTTCCTGATAGAACCTGATCGCCGTCACATAGTCGGCCCTCCGGCATTCCACCTGCATGTGACAGATGAGCGCCCCCCAGGGAGACATGGCGCTCGAGTCCCGGACAAAGAAATTGCGATGCAGCACTTCGTCGGCGTCCATGAAATGGCATACCACGTCATTGTTCTCGTAGACGCTGACCATTTCGGCGTGTTGGGCCAGCGCCGTCTCCTGGTCGAAGACGACCCCGGTATGCTCCTGATTCTGTAACGTACGCCGGGTAATCGGTCCGGCATCGACCCAGCGGTAGTGGTCGGGGCGTCCGAGCAACACATCACGCAGAAGGCTGTAGTCGTTGTCGATACCCCAGTCCGGAATCCGGTTATTCATGATCAATCTTCTTTCTCGATGCCAGCAATGACCCGCTGGCTACATTCCCCTTGGGCAATTCGACCCCGTACGAGGCCAGGTATGGATCCCGTGCATTAAAAATCGTTTTATCCGACATCAATCTGCCCGCCACATGGCTTTTGTATCTTTCATTTTGACATATTTTAAATTATATACATATTACTCTATCTATTCAAATAAGTGGTCCAATAAATTTGACTTCATATTTAATAAATCTTTATAAATCATAATTTTATATTTTATCATGTGCATCTCTCAAGTATGAATTTGCATTGTTCAATATTTGTCATTGAGATCTATATATTTAGTCAAACACAATAGTTTCCCGTATCCGGACGATGGCCGCCACGGCGATGGACTTCCTTCACCGTCCCCGGTACTGTATGAGGCCAACCTGTAGGGCCATGGCATACTGAAGATGAAGGAATTGCGGGAAATCGCGGTCTCCGGACAGCACCTCCTCGTCTTCGAGGTCGCCGCCCGCCATGTCTCCTTCACGACTGCCGCACGCGAACTGGAACTGACCCAGCCCGCGGTCAGCCGTTCCGTGCGACAGCTCGAGGAGGCCCTCGGCGTCCCCCTCTTCATCCGCCGACATCGTGCCGTCGAACTCACGGAGGCCGGGGGCGTTCTCTACGAGGCCGTCCACGGGGGCTTCTCCCAGATGCACCAGGTTGCCCGCCGGCTGCGCCGCATCACTCACTCGCACGTTTCCCTGCTTTGCAGTGATACCCATGCCCACTGGTGGCTCATGCCGCGCCTGTCAGACTTTCAGGAGCGACATCCCGACATTTCCCTTCGGGTGCAGGTCATCAAGCGCTACATCGATCTCGAGCCTGCCGGCCCCGAGGGCATGGTCCTCGGAATCTGGAGCGGCGAGCAACCGAGACCAGGGTACGAATGCGCGGAAATCGCCCTCGAGGAAGTGTTCCCCGTCGCTAACCCCGCATTCGCCCGTACCCTCGATATCAGCGACGACCTCTCCTCGCTTGCACGTCAGCGGCTCATCCACGAAGACCAGAAGGGTCTTCCGACCGTGACTTGGCGGGAGTACTTCGCGGCCTTCGGCCTGAGACAGGACGCCGAACTTCCGGGACTCCGGATGTCAGACTACTCACCGGTTCTCGTGGCCGCCCTCGCAGGCCAGGGCATCGCCCTTGGCATTGGCCACATCGTGGGCCCCCTCATCGACTCAGGGCTGTTGGTGCGGGTAGGCTCCCTGGTCCACCGGACCGGCCTGCGGTTCTATCTCGTGTGGCCGGAGCGCACGCCGCTCGCTCCCCAGGCCGAACTGGTGAAGGACTGGCTGATCGGCACCATTCCCGGACGGACCGGCGGGGGTGCCGGCGTGGCGGCTCAGGGGCGTGGTACCGGGAGATGAATCAGCCGATCGAACCGAAACGGTCCCAATCGGTTTTGAACAACACCACCCGCACCCTTCCGGGGAGGTTGGGATTGAAGGAGGGATTGATCATACCTGAATTGATGGCAGAAGGCCTTCCCGTCCTGGGACATCCAAGCGCTTGAAAAACCTATAGATCAATCCTCCTCCCGCCGTTTTTAAGCTGGGTTGAACGCCCGTTGACATGGGTGTGCGTCGGCACATCCGCAGCATGCTGATTCGTCTTCAGAAACCGGAAACTTGTATCGATGAAGTGTCAAGGCAGGGGCATGGGCGGATGGAATTCGGCTTTTTCTTTCTACTCCACTCCGGGTGTCTGTTCGCTTCGTTGTTTCCTTTGTATGTTACGTATATTTCGATTATTGGACAAAATAGCCCTGCTTGACGAAAGGGCCGCATGGCCGCCAACGGACTGATCCATGGTTACCGCCAGAAAGAATTTCGAACTCCTGCCTCCCTCCGAGCAGGAATCAGTACAGGCACGCGAATCGAGCCGGGTGCTGTCGGCATACGTTCACCGTACCGGGAAACTGCAAATCGAAGTAGGAGAGAAAGGCCGGCGGGAGGTTGTCTCACTGCCCGCCCGGGCGGTGCACTTGCTGATGGACTTGCTCACGGAAATGGCTGAAGGCAAAGCGGTCGCATTATTGCCGATGCAGACCGAACTCACCACGCAACAGGCAGCCGATCTACTGAATGTGTCACGACCCTATCTGGTCAAGCTGTTGGATGGGGGAACGATCAGACATCGCAGGGTAGGCACATACCGGCGCGTTCTTCTGGGCGAGCTTCTTGCCTACAAGCGCCGGAAAGACCGGGAGCAAATAGTTGCGCTGGACGAGCTGGCCCGCCAGGCCCAGGAACTGGACATGGGCTACTGACTGTAGCACCCAGTGACAAATATCTCGGCGATTTACGATGCCAGTGTCCTGTACCCGGCGCCGGTTCGTGACCTGCTCTTGCAGCTCGCGTGCTCCGATTTGTGCCGGCTCATTGGACGAGTGAAATTCACGACGAATGGATCCGAAGCCTTCTTGCAAACTGCCCAGATCTGGCACCCGACCAACTCCAGCGAACCCGGGAACTGATGGACGCCGGCGTGCGGGATTGCCTGGTGGAGAATTACCGTGCGCTGATTCCTTCTCTGGACTTGCCGAATCCGGATGACCGTCACGTCCTGGCGGCCGCGATTGTGGCCCAGGCGAGCCTCATCATCACCTGCAATCTCAGGGATTTTCCTCGCAGGAACCTAAAGATTCACGGGATCGAGGCCCGACATCCAGACGAGTTCATAGGTAATCTGATCAACCTTGCCCCTGCGCGTGTTCATTCTGTCGTTGCCACTATCCGGGCCAGATTGCGGAACCCCCCCATTTCCCCCAGCGAATATATCGACACGCTTGAGCAGCACTCCTTGCCGAAGACCGCAGGATTGCTTCGGCCATTCAAGAATCAAATCTGAAACTGCACGGAAGATGACTCAGCCGTTTGAACCGGAACGGTCCCAATCGGTTTCGAACAACACCACCCGCACCCGTCCAGGGAGGTTGGGATTGAACAGGTGGTTGTGCCAGTAGGTGGCTTCGTATTCAGCGGATCCCGGTTCGCAGCCACGTACGGCGCAGGTCAGGGTAAATTCCTGGGCTCCCTGGCAGAAATCAAGTGTGCATCTTTCCGCAGCCAGCAGGCGGCCGGCAAGGTCGCTGTCAAGGGAAAAGAGGGCGGTTATCCTGTCGTCGAATTCCGCCGGGACCTGGTAGTAATGTTCGCCAAGTAGGCCAAGCGCGTTTTCATAGACCGCCCTGGGGTCATTGCTTTTCTGCACCATGAAACGGAATTCGGCAGTGATCCTTTCCGGGTCCAGTTTGTACATCACGGTGTTGATCTGCCCCGCGGCCTCCCCGCCGAGCCGCACCGATGCCCGGGCTCCCTCAGGCGGCCGGCCGGCCTGCCGACGCACCGCATACTGTCTCACCCGGCATTGCCAGCCAAGAAACCTAAGACAGAGTTCCGGTCGTTGGTCGTTCTTCATGGTCAAGCGTCCCTGACGGACGCCAGGAGGGATTGATCATCCCAGAAATGACGGCGGAAGGCTTCCCCTCGACCGGCCCGGCGGCGCCGATCCCGCCATCCGGGTCCGCGACGCACCTGAAATATCCGGCCGGTGTCGATCGTGCCACTCTCCCGGGTCCAAAGAAAAGGGCGTGGCATTCCCCTTCCGAATGCCACGCCAAGGCTCACACCAAAAAGAGCTAGAATTTGCGGTAGGCCCTCATCAGGTCGACCATGGGATGGCCGGGCGACATCTGGAACTTGATCAGCAGTTCCCGCGCGATCATGTCCCGGTCCTGCTGGTTGTCGGGCAGCCGGATGTCCTCCGGCACCTGGACCCAGCCGTTGATGTTGCGGTCGAACACCGCGGGCTTGCCCTCCTCGTACCCCATGTGCACGTCTTCCAGCCAGTTCAGGTCCTTCCAGCCCATGACTTCCATGTACTTGTGCAGAAACGGGGTGCAGCGGTCCATGTCCGGCACCAGGTTGACATCATAACGGTAGCCGATGTGCTGGCCGATCAGTTTCTCGCGCTCGGTGTCGACGCCGTCGCCTTCGATGTACTTGTTGATATCTTCGCTCATCGCTGCCTCCTAGAAACGGGTCAGGTCGGGACGCCCTACGGTATGCTGGGTACCCGCCAGGGGCACCTGGGCCAGTGCCGACGCCTCCATGGTCAGGGCCGCGAGATCCTCGGGTTCCAGGGAATGGATGTTGGTCTTGCCGCAGGCACGCGCCAGCATCTGCGCCTCGATGGTGAGGGTATGCAGGAAGTTGTATACCCGTTCCGCGGCCTCGTCCGGGTTCAGCCGAGCCCGCAGTTGCGGGTCCTGGGTCGCCACGCCGACCGGACAGCGGCCGGAGTGGCAGTGATAGCAGAAGCCCGCCTCCACGCCCATCTCCTTCTCGAAGTCCGCTTCCGGAATTGCCTTGTTGCAGTTGAGCGCCATCATCGCGGAATGGCCGATGGCCACTGCGTCGGCCCCCAGGGCGAGCGCCTTGGCGACATCTCCGCCGTTGCGGATGCCGCCGGCGTAGACCAGCGAGATATCATCCGACTTGCCGACGTCCTCCAGGGCCCGGCGTGCCTGGCGGATGGCGGCGATTCCCGGCACGCCGGTTTCCTCGGTGGCGAGGTGGGGCCCGGCACCGGTGCCGCCTTCCATGCCATCGATGTAGATGGAATCCGGCCCGGTCTTGGCCGCCATGCGCACGTCGTCGTAGACCCGCGCGGCGCCGAGCTTGAGCTGGATGGGGATTTCGTGGTTGGTGGCCTCGCGAATCTCGTTGATCTTGAGCGCCAGGTCATCGGGGCCGAGCCAGTCGGGGTGGCGCGCCGGTGAGCGCTGGTCGATGCCCGCGGGCAGCGAACGCATTTCGGCGACCTGGTCGGTAACCTTCTGGCCCATGAGGTGGCCGCCGAGGCCCACCTTGCAGCCCTGGCCGATGAAGAATTCCACCGTATCGGCAAGCCGAAGGTGGTTCGGGTTGAAACCGTAGCGGGACTGGATGCACTGGTACAGCCATTTCTCGGAGTAGCGGCGCTCGTCCGGGATCATGCCGCCCTCGCCGGAGCAGGTGGCGGTGCCGGCCATCGTGGCGCCGCGCGCCAGGGCGGTCTTGGCCTCGTAGGACAACGCGCCGAAGCTCATCCCCGTGATGTAGACGGGGATGTCGAGCACCAGGGGGCGCTTCGCCTTCGGGCCGATGACGGTCTGGGTCAGGCATTTCTCCCGGTAGCCTTCGATCACGAACCGGGTCAGGGTACCGGGCAGGAAGGTCAGGTCATCCCAGGTGGGAATTTTCTTGAACAGCGAAAAGCCGCGCATCCGGTAGCGGCCCAGTTCGGACTTGATATGGATGTCGTCGATGACATTGGGCGGAAAGATGAAGCTCTTGCCCAGGCTGTTGACGTCTCGGTTGACTTTGGACATGTGTTGTTCCTCTCAATCTGTGGGCTAGAGAACCAGTTTCTTCTCGGAAGGCTCGAGGTTGTCGTAGTTCCAGAGCTGCTTGCCGGCCACGAACTTCTTCATGTTCCCGATCCCGCACTCCGGCTCCAGGCCATACATGCCGAGCTTGGTGGCAAGCCACTTGACGTCCAGTTCGGTCAGTTCCCCGGGCACGCAGTCCACACCGAGGTCTTCCACGTCGCCGCCCACGTAGATGGTGCCGTCATACATGGAGTCCCCGAGGTTCTTGCCAGCGTCGCCGCAGATCACCATGCGGCCGCGCTGCATCATGAAGCCGGAGAAGGCGCCGGTGCGGCCGCCGACGATGATGGTGCCGCCCTTCTGGTCGATCCCGGTACGGGAGCCGACATCGCCCTTGCAGACGAGGTCGCCGCCGCGAATCGCGGCGCCGAAGGTGGAGCCCCCGTTGCCCTCGATGACCACGGTGCCCGCCATCATGTTCTCGGCGCAGGACCAGCCCACCCGGCCGGTAATGTGCACGTTGGGCCCGTCGATCAGCCCGCAGCCGAAATACCCGAGGCTGCCCTCGTAGGTGATGTTCGCCCGGTTGAGTATGCCCACGCCCACCCCATGGCGGGCCCTGGGATTCTTCACCGTGATGGAGCCGACACCGCTTTCGAGGAGTTCGCGGATCCTGAGATTGATGGCCGTGGACTCCATGTCCGCAGCGTCGAATTCCGCCTGCTCGCCGAAGTCGACCTCGTGGGCCCAGGGATAGGTGAAATTCTCCTGCGCGCTGGCATCGAAAAACCGTTGCTGCGTGCGGCCCGAGAGTTGCTCGGTGTGCAGCCCCATGTCATGGGACTTGTGTTCTACGCTTGCCATACTCTCACCTCGCCTTCATAGGGATCCCAGGTTTCGATTTCGTTTGGAAAAATACTCCGGATGGCCACTTCCTCGGATGCCAGGCCCACGAAATCGTTGCTTTCGTACAGGACCATGGGCTTTGCAGCCATGACATCCTTGGCCATGCCAAGGGAGTCGCTGGTGGCTACGAGATAGGTGAAGACGCCGTCCAGTTCGTCCACCGACCGGTGCATCGCGCTTTCCAGGTCGTCGCCGGAATCGATACGGTCCGCCACATAGACAGCGATCAGCTCGGAGTCGCAGTTGGA
The DNA here is from genome assembly GCA_009842505.1 of Gammaproteobacteria bacterium. GTDB lineage: Bacteria > Pseudomonadota > Gammaproteobacteria > Arenicellales > Poriferihabitantaceae > VYFG01. The sequence continues at coordinate 33,081 of VYFG01000075.1, read as the reverse complement.
CATGAAGCGATGCCCCTTGCGTTCCATGGCGCGACGGTACGTCCAGTAGTTGGTGAGCTGGCCGTTGTGCACCACCGACACGTCGTTGAACGGATAGGCCCAGTAGGGATGGGCGGAGCGGATATCGACGTCGGATTCCGTGGCCATCCGGGTATGACCGATGGCGTGGGTGCCCTGGAAGCCGGTCAGAGAATACTGGCCGGACACCTCGGCCGCGTCGCCCAGGTCCTTGATGAGTTCAAGACCTTTGCCGATAGAAAGGATCTCGGCGCCGTCGATGTCCTCGACGAAGTCCGCCAGCTTGCGCATGTCGCCGCTGTAACTGAACGTGTAGCGGTGGGCGTACTCGGTGGACGTTTCCTCGGAGACGATTTTCGCGCCGAGCTTGTCCAGGCGGTCATTGACCTTGTTCTTGCGGTCGATGACCGCCTGATGAATGTCGAACCCGTGCTTCATGTCCTCCTGTTCGGCAACCTTGAAGCGCATCACGAATTGGTCCTCGGCAGGGACGCCGTAGAGCGCGAAACCGGTGGAATCGGGTCCGCGATGCTTCAATGACTGCAGCATCGCGGTCATTTCCGACCCGACATCGGCATTCTTGCCCCGGTGTATGAGTCCAGCTATTCCGCACATGTGTGGTTTCCTCGAAGATTGTCAGGTTGAAAAGGTCCGGGCCGCCCCGCCGGATGCGCCGCATCCGAGGGGGCAGACCGGGTACCCGCCCGTCAGGGCAGGCAGTCCATGTAGGTGTCGATGTCCCAGTCGGTCACGGTGTGATTGAACCTCTCCCACTCGTCGTTCTTGTAGTGGTGGTACACCTTGAACATCTCGTCCGGCATCGAGGAGCGGATGACATCGTCCTTCGCCAGGCGGTCCAGCGCCTCGCCGAGATTCATCGGCAGCCGCTTGACCTGCTTGCCGGCCTCCATGGCCTCGTAGATGTTGCGTTCCTCGGGCTCACCCGGGTCGATGTTCCGGCTGATGCCGTCGTCAAAGGCCTTCAGCAGCGCCGCTCCCATGAGATACGGGTTCACCATGGAGTCCACTGAGCGGTATTCGAAGCGCCCGGGCGCGGACACGCGCAACGCGCATGTCCGGTTCTGGTAGCCCCAGTCCGCGAACACGGGCGCCCAGAATCCGGTATCCCAGAGGCGGCGATAGGAATTCACCGTGGAAGAGCCGATGGAGGTCAGGGCGCCGAGATGCTCGATCACGCCGCCGATAGACTGCAGGCCCACCGGGCCCGGCTTCACGGGGTCGATCTTCGGGTCCGGCATGAAGTGGTTCTTGCCGTCCACGCGATAGGTGAACGCGCCCTCCATTCCCGGGAGGTCCTTGTGGTGCAGCCGGTTCACCACGTCCCTGCCGCCGGACCACAGGGACAGGTTGTGGTGGCAGCCGGAAGCGGACACGCCCATGAACGGCTTGGACATGAAGCAGGCATGCAGCCCCAGTTCCCGGCCCACCTGGGCGCAGACCTGGCGGTAGGTGGTCAGCCGGTCCGAGTTACGCAGAACATCGTCGAACATGATGTTGAGCTCAAGCTGCCCTGGGGCGTCCTCGTGGTCACCCTGGATCATGTCGAGGCCCATGGCCTGGCTGTATTCGATGGCCTTGATGAACGCGGGCCGCAGTTCCTCGAACTGGTCGATGTGGTAGCAGTTGGGCTTGGTGACCCCGCCGGTTATTTTGCCTTCCGCGTCCTTTTTCAGCCACATCATCTCCGGCTCGGTGCCGGCCCTTAAGTGCATGTTGTGCTTGGCCTGAAATTCCTCGTGGATGATCCGGAGGTTTCCGCGGCAGTCCGAAGTCAGGTGCCCGCCCGGATTGACCCGTTCCTCCCGGTTGCGGAAGCAGGTGCAGAACACCCGTGCCACACGCTTGTCCCAAGGGAGCTGGACGAAGGTCTCCGGATCCGGAATACCCACAAGCTCTGACGCTTCCGGCCCGTAACCGATGTAATTGCTGTGGCGGTCGATGAACAGGTTCGCCGTCGAACCGTAGACGAGCTGGAAGCCGCGCTCGGCGTTGCGTTCCCAATGGTCCGCCGGTATGCCCTTGCCGACAATGCGGCCGGTGACAGAGACGAACTGGTAATAGATATAGGTGATGCCGAGCTTGTTGATCTTCTGACGGACTTTTTTCACCAGGTCCGCGCGCCCGGGAGCGTTGACGTGACGCTCAAGGTCGGTGGAAGTCTGTACGCGGGTGGTTCTGCGCTTGGTGGTGGTTTTCTTCTTCGTGGACTTCTTTTTGGTGGTGGCCATAAAACTTCTCCATCTTTAAGGTGTAGGTCTAGTGTTTAACGAAACGCGATGATTTCACAATTCCGGTGTCGTATGTAAGACAGTCAACTCCTCGCGACATGCGGGAACCATATGGTATAATTTTGGTCCATAATTTCAGGAACCAAATCCCGAAACAGGGCGACATGCCGGGCTGTTTATCACTACAGGGATATATTTAGCCCAAGTTCCGGGGTGTTTGCAATACCTCATTAGATGATATATGATCTTTTTTGTATACCATTATTGAACCGTTCGCCGATTGGGCCCATGGAACATCCCCTTCAGGTCAGCACCGGTTCCGCTGGCGTTTTCAACCGGATCCGGGAATCCATCATTTCCGGTCAGTACGGCTACAACGAACGCCTGCCTTCGGAGCGGGACCTTGCCGCCCGCTTCAAGGCGGCCAGGGGCACCATCCGTACCGCGCTGGAACAGCTGGAACAGGCAAACCTGGTGCGACGCAAGTTCGGCAGCGGCACGTTCGTTACCTATCGCAGTGATACCGAACGGGAGGACATCTCGGAAGAGACCAGTCCGCTGGAACTGATCGAGACCCGCATGGCCATCGAGCCCCATATCGTGCGGCTGGTCATTCTGAATGCGAGCAACCGGGACCTGAACCGGCTGGAGGAAGTGCTGAAGCTGGCCGAGGGGACGGAAAACGATCCCAACGCGTTTTCCATGGCCGACGAGGCCTTTCGCATGACCCTGGCGAGCTGCTGCCAGAATCCGCTGCTGAAATGGATCTACCGGTTGATCAATGACATCCGGTCACACAACCAGTGGAGCGCACGCAAGGATCACGTGCTGACGCCGGACCGCATCCGTTTCTACAACGAGGATCATTGGCGTCTCATGGTCGCCATCCGGCGACGCGACCAGAACCACGCGGCGGATATCATCATTTCCCACCTCAAACAGGCCCACCGGGACCTTCTCGGACAGGATTGACGGGACTTCTTCCCCGGCATTCACGCTCCCTGGACCCTGAAACCTGTCGGCGGACAACCAGCGCATGAATTCGCACACCCGGATATGCGGTGCACCGCGAAGGATGGATTTCCTGCCGCGTCAGGGCCGGCCCTGGAGGGTCTGGTTCGCGTAACCGTAAGAAATACCTCCGACTCCTGGATAAGGACCGGCTCCAACGGCGATTGGCCCATGAAAACCAACACCCGAAAGATCAACTCGCCCTACCTATCGCCCTCCTCCCCGTCCTCCTTCTCCCCCCTAACCACCTCCTCTCCCTCCCGATTCACCATCACCGTCCCCTCGATCCAACGGTCCCCGTCCGGCTCCATCGGGTACACCTCCCGACGGAGATCCCTCCGCCCGCGATCGAAACACCCGTCCAGCAACCCGTACCGGGACGCCCGAACCGCCGCCTCGAACTTCGTCCGGCATCCCAGCTTCTTCCTCACAACATTCAGGTACTGGTTCACCGTGTTCTTCGTCAGACCCAGAATATGGCCAATCACCTTCGCCGGATAGCCTTCCAGGGTCCAATAAAGGACCTCCTTCTCGTGCTTCCTCAGCAGCCCCGGATCCCTAAGGTCCAATGCATCCTCCACCCTCCGCACCTTCGCAACCGCACGGTCCAGCATGTATTCGTGCACATCGAAGGCGACGGCGTACAGCCGGGCGTATTCCCCTTCCGTTCTCTTCTTCAGCCACGCCAGGTTCCGGTGGGTCACGATGAACACCCCGAAGGAACCCGTGGGTCCATGCACCGGGATCGCGAGGCCAAACCGGATGCCGTGTTCCCCGGCCTCCTCGATCACCCGGCGCTGCAGGGGGCTGTAGGGCTTCAGGAACCGGTCCGTCCCCCAGTAGAAGGGCTCGCAGGTCCCCCGGGCCTCGTGGATGATCGGGTCGGGGAGGTAGCTTGCACTCCGGATATAGGATTCGATCCATGCCCGGGGATAGCTGGTGAAGGCCTCCGGGGGCCGGAGGATGGGGGACCGGTCCTGGGAGATGCGGATGAGGAAGCAGGCGAAGTGGTCCACCTGGAGGTCCCGGATCATGCGGTGGAGTCCCGCGTGGACCTCTTTGCGGGTGCTGGTGAAGTGGAAATAGTACTGGCAATGCCAGGAGTACATCAGCTCCTCCCGGCGGGATTTTCTTCTCATATGGATGGCTCCGGTATGTGTCGGTGTTTTATTGTTCTGCCTTTTTCTTTCTTACGGACTGCGGAGCCTGTCAGCTTTTCCCGGAATTCCTCCATCAGGATGGATCGGGGTAATTCGCTGCCGCAGTCAGCTACAACTGCAGGAACAACATCCAAGAAGGTAATCCGGAAAGATTCCAACCGTGACGCCAACATGTCTTGTTACTATCCTAGAATCGGGACACCTGGTGGGTGTCGATCCGCACGACGGCGTGCGGGAATATGAACGAGAAATAGCACCGGTCGAACACCACGATGACGCCCTCCTCTAGGACATGCAACTGACCAATCGCGGCGGTTCGCCCGCCAGGCCTACGAAAGCGTCAAGGCACTGATGGGCGACCGGCCGCAGGCGTCCACGTTTGGTGAACCTGGCGAAACAGCCCCGGTCCAGTTCGACGAAGCTGTCGGAGACCGTGACCAGGGCCCCCGAGTCAATGTGGTGGTCGATGAAGTGGCGCCAGCCGAGCGCGAGACCCTGACCGGAGATGACCGCCTCGAGCAGGTAGACGTAGTCCTCGATACCGGTATACCGGGGCAGCGGCTCCGGATACCCGGCGGACTCGAACCAGTCGTGCCAGGTCGCCCAGCATTGCGCGGACCGCGCGAGCCGGAGAAACGGCATCGAACTCCACTCCGCAACGGGACGGTCCAGGATCTGTGTGTGGGTTGCTGCGAAGCCGGGCGAGCAAACCGGCGTGATGGCCTCGTTGAAAACCGCCACCATATCCTCGGATGCGTCGGAGTTCTTTTCGAAGATGAGCATCAAGTCGACTTCGCTGTCGTCCATGCGGTCGAGCATGTCGTAGTCGAGCGTGAGGATGCGCAGGCAGATGTCCTCGCCGAGCGCCCGACGCAGGGCTTCGAAGCGAGGCATCACGAACAGGTGCGAGGTGCCATGACCACAGGCGACGACCACCCGCTGGCCCTCCGGGATGCTCGAAGCCGCGATCACGCCCGCGGCGATGCGCTCCATACCGATGGCGACGGAGCGATGGAATATCTCCCCCGCCTCCGTGAGCCTGATGATACGGTGGTCGCGTTCGAACAGCCGGACCGAGAGCCGGCGCTCCAAGTCGGCAATGGTGCGGCTGACGGCCGGCTGCGTGGTGTGGCACTCCTCGGCGGCGGCGCTGAAGCTCAGGTGCCGGACGGCGCTCTCGAAGATACGCAGGGCGCGTATCGAGGGCAGCGGAACATGGTAGGGACCAGACACGGCAAACTACGGAGTATCAAAGCGCCTGGGCGACGCCTTTGATTTGAACTCTGATAAACCTTCGATCAGGCGTTCCAGTCTGGTCGCAATCGCGAAACGAAACCCGGTGTCCGGGAAACCTTCCCTTCACCCGGATCAGCTTCTTGCGGTGATTGTTGGGCAAATGCGTCATGTTTGTGAGTGGATCAGAGGATCATGTTGTGCTGGGGTCATCGCTATGGCCGCTGTGCGCCGAAGGATCCGTCCAGTCTCGTGGTGATACGTCTCGCGGTAATACCACTGCCGATGATTTTGTCGATGGTCAGGTTCCTGAACCAGCCCGCGGCGCCGGTCGGAGCCTGCCCGGTCGGCCCGAGGAAATACCCTCCCCAATCGCAGTTGGCGATGCCGCAATCCCTGTTGACGAAGCTGCGACCCGAACTGTCGTAATCGGCGGAGAACGACAATGGATCACTGAGGATAGATAATGGATTTTCTCCTTCGAGGACAAGCCTCTCGGTGTCATTCATTCCGGTCATGCGTCCTTCTACCCGCCCATCAGGCCCGAAAGTCGCTGTCAGGCTGACCTGCGCTTCGAAAAACCCATGGGTCGTTTCAAATCCGATATCTGGTATGCGCCCATGGCGTCGCCGGTGTAGGTTGCTTCCCCGACCAGACTCTTGACATCGCCGGCATAGGGCATGCTCCCGTAGTAGAACGGCTCGAAGCCATTGTCCAGATCCATGTTGGTGAAGCTGTCACCCGAACTATCGTAGGAAGTGGACGGGTTCCTGCTCCAGTACCCGTAGGCGATGTAGTCCCCGTCGTTGGGCTCAACAATGTCAATGTCCGTAATCACGCGGAAACGCTCGGTTGCGGTGGCTGCGTTGGTGTTCAGTTTCGTTGCTGTGCCAGTCCAATCACCACTGCCGGCACCGCCCCGGAAATGCTTGAACCCGTCGTCTGTCCAGGGGGTGCCGCCCTTATTGACCGAAAATGTGGCAAGACCGTCTTTGTGGGAGATACCGACCGTCACTCCCCCGGCCGAGAGACTGGGCCGTTTCGTCGAACTTGCCGGACCGGAACCCGGCCCGCCGGACCCGGCCGGTGCTCCCCCTCCCTGGCCGGGAGGCTGAATCGTTTCGTCAGGCTCCTGTTCATTCATCGAGCCACCCTGGCATTTGCTGGGAGCCGTCGCCCGGCATCTGTTCCAACTGTTCGCCGCTTCCGGGATTGTTGCCGCCTCCACCGCCGCATGCTGCCAACAGCAGTCCGAGAGCAGATACGATGACAGTTGTCGCTGGATTTATTGTCTTCATTTAGATTCCGATGATGGTTGCGAAAATGGTTTGTGTCCGGGGTGGTCTTCGGGATCTCCCGAGGCCCCGCCCGATCACGGCTGGCGCATCGCGCAGCACGCACGTTGGGGTCAGCGGATCCCGGCATCTCCATCAGGAGATTGAGGTCTGTGGTCGCGATGAGCATCCAACCGGAGATATTCTGAATCACCGTGAGGCCGGCGCCCGTCGTCCGGCGCGAAAGCATTGTCTGTACCCGAGCGGCGTCTCAGACAATGACCTCCGACGTGCATTTAGTAAAACCAGCATGTTCCGCTCGGGTTTCGCTGGTTCCTGAAAGGTGAATCCCATCTGCGAATTCCTCTCTGGGGTTCAGCGGATCACATTGTGCTGCGGCCCGAACGGGAAGTGCGTGATGTTTTCGGACCCGCCCTCGGTGACGATCAGGATATCGTGTTCCCGATAACCGCCCGCACCCTCCATGCCCTCGGGCAGGGTGATCATCGGTTCGATCGATACCACCATTCCCGGCTCGAGTACGGTTTCGATGTCCTCGCGCAACTCAAGCCCCGCCTCCCTGCCGTAGTAGTGCGAAAGGGCACCGAAGGAATGCCCGTAACCGAAGGTACGATACTGCAACAGGCCGTAATGCAGGAACACCTCATTCAGCTCGGCGGCAATCTCGCAGCATCGTATCCCCGGACGTACCAGTTCCAGTCCCTTGCGATGTACTTCACAGTTGATTTCCCAGAGTTCCAGTTGGCGATCCGTCGCATGGTCAAAAAACAGGGTGCGCTCAAGTGCCTGGTAGTAGCCCGAAATCATCGAGAAGCAGTTTAGACTCAGGATGTCCCCTTTCTCGATGCGCCTGGTCGTAACCGGGTTATGCGCCCCGTCAGTGTTGATCCCGGACTGGAACCAGGTCCAGGTATCCATCAACTCGGTGTGCGGGTAGGTTATCGCGATCGCACGCACCATTGCACGGGTTGAATGCAGGGCCACTTCGTATTCAGGCACGCCCTCGGCAATAGCCTCCACACAGGCTGCACCACCGATGTCCGAGATTCGTGCTCCCTGACGGATCAGCGCATGCTCTTCCGGAGACTTGATCATGCGCAGCTCCATCGTCGGTACGCCGATATCGACGAATTCGGCATCCGGCAGAAATCCGGCCAGCTTTTCACGGCGCTCCAGCGTCAGGTGATCGTATTCTATGCCGACCCGGACCTTTCCCCGGATGAGTTTTTGCAGCGCCCGGAAGAAATTGTCCCGCTGCCAGTCGGTGTAGACGATGTTGTCCGCAAAACTCTGGCGCCAGGGCTGGCCGCCGTCGATATTGGCGCTGACCGTGGTATGTGAATCATGCGTCACCACCAGACCGTATGGGCGACCAAAGGAGCAGTAAACGAAGTCGGCGTAATAGTTGATGTTGTGGATCGAAGTAAACAGGACGGCATCCAGGCTGGCTTCTTCCATGTGGGCGCGTAGTTTTGCCACTCGATGGTCCATTTCCCCGACGGAAAACGTCGGCTTGTCCTTGACGCCATTTTCGAAGTTGATGGTTTGGGGTCTCGTTGCGTTGCTCATGATTTTTTTCGATCAGCTGTTGGAAAAGTGAAATTGCCATGGACATGGCCGCATCATTCGCCTCGCTCGTCAGAAGTTCGACTTGCCAGGCAGTAAACCGTGTCAGCATCCCAGTGCAGGTAAAGCGGTTTGCCGTGAGCCAGCTCCAGCGACTCGGTCTCGCGCTGTTGTTTCTGCACCCTGATTTCGTCTCCGCTCTCCGTTTCGAAATGCAGGGTCGCTACAGAACCGACGAATTCCTCGCCGATGAATGCAGCGGGGAAACAGTTGTCGGACCAGATGGGTTCGGCCGATACTTCGATCAGGTCGGCACCGATGACCAGGTCTACGCGGTTTCCGGGGTGAATTGGATTGTTCTCCCCGCACAATGTCCTGATACAGCCAAGGGCGGTGTCGCATTCGAGCATCCCGGCCTTGCGTGACGACACGGTCCCTTCGATGATGTTGTTGGTGCCGACGAATTCGGCGACGAAGCGGTTGGTAGGGGCGCGGTAGATTTCCCGCGGCGTGCCGACCTGTTCGACGGACCCCTCGTTCATGATGACGATGCGGTCGGCCATCGCGAACGCTTCCGACTGGCTGTGGGTCACGTAGACGAACGTGATGCCGAGTTCCTTCTGCAGCCGTATCAATACCGTTTGCATTCGCACCACCAGGTTGGCGTCAAGCGCGCTCAGGGGTTCGTCAAGCAACAGAACAGGCGGTTCGGTTACCAGCGCCCGTGCCAGCGCCACACGCTGACGCTGGCCGCCCGACAGGTTCCCTATGTCGCGCTCAGCGAACTGATCGATCTCCAGGCGCTGCAACCACCTGTGCGCTCGTTCGGCACGCTCTGCCTTTGGGACTCCACGCATCTTCAGACCGAACTCGACGTTTTCCCGGACGTTCAGAAAAGGGAACAGCGCCAAGGATTGCCAAACCATCGGGGTTTCCCTTTCGTGGGGCTTGAACTCGTTGATGCGAACACCGTTCAGTCGAATTTCGCCTTCACTCGGCGCTTCAAGCCCGGCCAGCATGCGCAGCGTTGTGGTCTTGCCGCAGCCACTCGGACCCATGATCGCCAGGAATTCGCCGGATCGGATTTCCAGGTTCATGGGATTGACTGCCACCTGGTTGCCGAATCGCTTGGCAACATTTTCCAGAACGAATTGCGCGGCGCCCATTTCTTCTTCGCTCACGATCGGGTTGTGGTGGTTTTCGCGGAAAACAGCAGTTGCGCAACGACAACCAGTGTCACCGTGACTGCGAACACGAATGATCCGATCGCATTGATTCTCGGATCCACATTCCCTTGCAGGATTTCAAGAATCATCACCGGAACGGTCTTGTTGAGACCCGAAACAAACCAGGCGATCATGAACTCGTCGAAGGAAACCGCCATCGTCAGGCACAGCGCCGAAATGATCGACGGCAGTGTGAACGGAATAACCACATGCCTCATCGCCGCCAATTCATTGGCACCGAGGTTCCATGCAGCCGACTCGAGATCCCTGTCCATCTGTTGAAGACGCAGGCGGATCACCGCCATCGCGAAGGGTGCGCACAATACGGTATGCGCAACGATGATCGACCCGACCCGGCCCGAAATTCCGATCTTCGAAAACCAGGCCAGCATCGCCAGCGCCAGGATGATCAGCGGTATCGTCGGTGGCAGCAACGCCAGTGCGAGGTAGGCGCCCTTGAACCGAAACCGGTAGCGAAAATCCGTGTAGGCCGTGCAGAATCCTATGAATGTCGCGAGGACGGATGAGGTCAGGGCAACCAGTAGACTGGTTCGGATCGCTTCCCAGGTGTCCGGGTCCTTGTACACCATGTCGTACCAGTGCCAGGTGAATCCACCCAGTGGCAGTGACGGAAAGCGGTCCGAGTTGAATGAGAAAACCATGCTGGTCGCGATCGGCACGAACACGAACAGGAAAATCAGTGCCAGGTAGATCCGCAGCAACCAGGTGACGAGACGGTCCCTTCTCATGGCTGTCTCCTGTTGTAGGCGTACCGGATCGCGCTGTATGCGATCACCATCAGCGTGGCCATCATCGTCACCGCAACCACGGCCGCGCGCGGCCATTGCTGACCTGACTTGGTGGTGTCGGTGATCAGGATCGTAAGCGTGGGCGGCTTCGACCCCCCGAGGTAGTACGGACTGACAAAGTCGCCGAAGCTCAGGATAAAGCAGAACAGCGCTCCGACAATCAGTCCGACTTTCCCTGCCGGCACGACCACCGAAACGATCGTGCGCAGGCGCCCGGCGCCAAGGTTGTGCGCGGCCTCGATCAGGCTGCGGTCGATGTTGGCCATCGAGAGCGTCTGCAGGATGACGACCAGCGGCAGGGTCAGTGCCATGTAGCCTACTATCGTGGCAAACGCCGTATTCAGCATCGTGAAGGGACCCAATCCCAGGTACCCGAGCACACCATTGGCGATCCCGGCTTCCGCCAGGAGCACGTACCAGGAAAAAATGCGCACCAGATAACTGGTGAAATACGGAATGATCAGAAAAAATATGGCCCATCGCCGGATGTTGTCCGAAACCATGAAAGCGAGCGCGTAAGAGGCGGGAAAAGCCAGGGCAGTCGCGCAAATCGTGGCCAGTGCCGCCAGGCCCAGGGACAGGACGTAACTGTCCCAGAAATAGTCCCGCGAAAACATTTTCATCCAGTTGACGAGCTCGAAAGCCTCAACCATGCGATAGTTTTTCACCAGGAAAAACGACATCGCGATCATGAAAACCAGCGGGGCGATGAAAAACAGCGTCTGCCAGACCAGGACCGGCAGACGCCAGGTCAACGCATAGATATCCATGTTGTGTCTAGGCTTCATCCTGACGCGTCATTTCCGTTTGGTTCCGTTTAGTGCCGCTTACAGCACTGGAATAGACCGGGACGGCACTGCCGCCTGGATCATGAAGTCGTGCAACAGTGCAGCGGGCAGGTCCGCACACCAGTCATACATGGCGCATGGCTTGACCTCCGATCACCCCTTGACAGGTGACCGTAGCCAAGACCTTATGCGTTCTTGTACTCCGACCAGAAGTCGTTCCAGTCCTCCAGGCTTTGCTGCCGAGGAATATCGCGATAGTGAATACGGCCCTCCTCGATCAGCGTCACCGGATTGTTTGCCGCCCCAGGCACCTGCCCGGTCCGTTCGGCTTCCGCCATGTTCACCTTGCGGAGTTCAGCCTGTCCCGCCTTGGTCACGCAGAACGCCGGATAGGCCGCCATTTCGGCCGAGCGCACCTGGCCATACGGCGACAGCATGTACTGGATGAACCGGTTGGCGATATCGGCCCGCTTCGAATCCTTGCCGATGCAGTAGGATTCGGTCCACTGGATTCCGCCTTCCTCCGGAACTACGGATGTCACCGGCGCCCCGTCCTTTTCGAGAACACCGGTTATCCAATCGCCGATGCCGCACATGGCGAGCATTTCGCCGTTCTTGAGCGAGTTGAATGTGCCCCCGTAGTCGAAGAATCCGCCGACCTGGGGCCGCAGGCTCATCGTGGTCTTCTTTACTTCGTCCCAGGCGGCGCCGTCGAGATCGAATGGACTCTGGCTGTTGCCGTTGTACAGGCTCATCATGCCGAGCGTCGGCAAGTGCCAGTCAAAATGACCGACCTTCCCCGTCAGTTTAGAATTCCAGAAGCACCGATAGCTGGATGCCTCTTCCTCGCTGATGGTATTGCGGTTGTAGGCAACGCCGAGGTGGCCGAAGCGCACCATCACGGAATACAGATTGCCGTCCCGCCAATGGCCGGGGAAATTCCTGAAGTCATCGTGAATGAAATCATCGAACGGATAGTCCTCAGGGTTGAGATTCTCGATGAAGCCGGCCTCGTTCAGCTGCTGGACAAACTCGCTGTCCGACAGGATGATGTCGTAGGTCCCGGGCGGCGATTGGGCGATCAGCGCCAGCATGTTGTCGCCGCCGGCATAATACTTCGGCTTGAACTTGACGTTGTGCGTGGCCTCGAATTCGGACACCACGTCCGGCTCGCCGTGGCCGTACCAGGCAAGCAGGTTCAGTTCGGTCGGGTCCGCCAACGCCTTGCGCGACGTCAGGATTGCCGGGAAGGCCATGGCGGAGGCCACGCCACCGGACAGTACAACGAAATCTCTTCGCGATATTGATTCAGATTTGTGTTTGTCACTCATATCGATTGCCTCTTGTAAGGGTATGGAAGGCCCGTGCCTCACGCTACGCCTGTTTCCAGTGCAGAGACTGCAGGGCTTGATTGAAACTTCTCCCGAACCGCATGGGCGATTCCGCCAACGCACACGTCCATGAGGATTTTTCCCTTTTCGCGGCTGGCATTCCTGGCCGAGGACAGCGTGCCGGATGGCGGCGTCAGTTCGGGGTTTACCGGGAACATGTCGTAGGGCGGAAACATGGCCGGTTCATGGTCAACGACCTTGCTCATGTCCACCAGGTGCGGATAGAGGTGCAGCATCAACGAAGTCTCGAGTACGCCGCCGTGCTCCAAATCCCATCCGGTGAAGCCGTCCGGATAGAGCCTTTCGATGGTGGTATCACCCACGAAGTCCCAATACGACAGGATCATCACGTTGATATCGTCGACTCCAGCCCAGCCGAGTTCCCGGATTGCCAGGTCGATGCCTTCAACCACGAACATCGAATTTTCGTAGTGTCCGTTCATCATGACGATTCGGCGTGCACCGTGGCGGGCGAATTCCTTTATCACGTCCCGGATCGTCTGGGTCAGCGTGATGCCGTCCAGGCTGGTGGTGCCCGGAAGATGGTTTCCGCCGCCGGACTGTTGCTGCGACTTGTAACCGTAGGTGATCGGCGGAGCGACCATTGCGTTGTCGAGATGACAGCAAACCTGCCCGGCGATCGCCTGGGGTATCAGGACATCGGGATTCATCGACATGTGCGGCCCGTGTTGCTCGAGTGCGCCGATCGGCAAAAAGATGATCGAGTCCGGTGCCGTTACCATCTCGTTATAGGTCTGCCAGTCGAGTTCGGCCAATGTCGTCATTGATTTTCCGATGCAGGCTGGGTGCGGACAGGCAGTAGCATATGCCCGCCCAGCACAGGAAAGAAAATGATTATTTCTGGAACCAGACAACAGTTTTTTTGTGATCTTGGCGAAAACCGCTGTTTATTTGAGGGAAACCCGGGTACATTAAACGGGAGCCCGTCAAGGATTTTCCAGTGACCAGCCAGGTTACCCTTCGCCATTTGCGCTACTTCATCGCCACGGCGGAATGCGGAAAGATCCAGGTTGCGGCGGAAAGGGTGTATATGAGCCCTTCAGCGGTCGCCAATGCAATCAAGAATCTCGAGGACATTCTTGGCGTCAAGCTGTTTGAACGCCACCGCACCGGGGTTCACCTGACTTACGACGGGCACCGTTTTCTTGATGATGCCCGCTCCATCCTGCGCCTGCTCAACGATTCGATCTTCGAGTTCCAGAACAAAACCACCCATGTTGAAGGGGAACTGGTGCTGGGGGCATCCGTAGCGGTAATCGGTTATTTCCTGTCGGTGCCGCTGAGCCAGTTCGAGAGAATCTACCCCAACGTCAAGGTTCGCCTTGTCGAAAACGCCCGCAGTGACCTGGAGCGGCAATTGCGTGGCGGAGAAATCGATATCGCCTTCATCATCACGTCAAACATCAGCATCTCCGAGGGGCTGGAGGTCCACACGCTGTTTCGCTCCGAGCGTACGGTCTGGTGTGCCGAAGGGCATCGGTTTTCTTCCATCCCCAAAGTTTCCCTGGAAGAAATCGAAAAAGAGAGATACATCATGCTCTCACTGGACGAGGCTGAGATAAACATCACCCAGATCTGGCGGCGTTACGGGCGCAAACCCAACGTCTGGCTGAAAACCCAGTCGGTTGAAGCTGTGCGCAGTTTCATTGCGCGGGAACAGGGCGTCACCATTCTGTCCAACCTGCTCTACCGTCCCTGGTCACTCGATGGAACCCGGATTATCTCCAAACCCATCGCAGAAACGGTACCTACGATGAACCTTGGTATCGTATGGCGCAGAGACAGGGTTCCCACACCGCAGTCACATTGTTTCATCGAATTCATGAAGCGTACATTGAACGAGAATGCCGAGTCCCCTGGGGCCGTCTGAAAAGCCGTTGACAGCCATGTGGGAATCTGAAGTCCCGCATTAGCCCGGAAATTTCAGTGCGCTATTCCACGGCGCACCGCAATATCCGGGGTAGTGAGCAGTTCTAGCATGCCCGCTTCCCGTAGACCAGATCGGGAAGAAACGTGACCCATTCGGAGAAGAACACGAGGATGAAGATCATGGCGACATAAGGGATCAGCAATGGCAGTACACCCAGTGATATCTGCTCGATCGAAACATTGCTGATGCGGGCCGCGACGAACAGGTTCACCCCGATCGGCGGTGTCAGGAATCCGAGCTCGCAGGTCATGACGGTGAAGATGCCGAACAAAACCGGGTCTACACCCAGACTGGTGACAAGTGGAAGAAAGACGGCGGTGAAAATGATGATCTGCGGAATGCTTTCCAGCCACATGCCGACAATGATGTAGAACACGCCGATCAGGAGCAGGACCAGCCATGGGTAGGCCTTCAGGCCCGCAAACAGGGCGAGGATCGATTGCGGAACGTCGTAGAGGGTGACGAGCTGTCCGAATGCCTTGGTAGAACCGAGTATGAACAGCACAGTCCCGATCACGATGGCGGTGAACCTGCAAGCTTCAAACACCTTCATCCAAGTGAGTCCCCGACAGACGAACAGGCCGTAGAATACCGACACCCGCTGCTTCGGACGGCGTGAAGATCCCCGTGTAGATTCCACCAAGTATCAGAACTGGTGCGAACACTGCCCACTTACCGTCCCACAACGCTTCGAGAAGCGGCCTCCACCGGAATCCTTCACCAACACCGCCATAGCCCTTGCGCGACGCGACGATGAACGTGACCAACATCAGCAGCAGACCCAGGGCAATCCCCGGAAGGATTCCGGCGAGAAACAGCCGTGGAATGGATTCATCCGACACCAGTGCGTAAATGATCAGCAGGTTACTGGGAGGGATCATGCTGCCGAGCGCCCCGGCGGCGTCGGCAATGGCACCGGCGAACCGGGGCTTGTAGTCCTCTTCGATCATGGCCGGAATTGTGATCGACCCGATGGCGGCCGTGGTTGCAGGACCGGACCCGGACAGGGCGGCAAAGAACATGCAGGCGACGACCGTCATGAGCCCAAGACCTCCCTTGTAGGCGCCAACGAGTCTGTGGGCAATGGAGATCAGTTTTTCCGACATGCCGCCATATTCCATCAACTGTCCGGCCAGCACGAACAACGGTATCGTTACCAGGGGAAATGGCTCGAACGCAGTCCAGGCCGACTGCGCCATCAACGTGAGCGGAATGTCCGCGATCAGGATGCCGCAACGGTCGCGATCCCGGCAGCAAAGGGAATCGGGACTCCGATGGCCATGGTGAGAACAAAGATGCCCGCCATGATCAGGGGACCGTTCATAACGGAAGGTCCTTCCAACCGGACCGACCCCAGCGCCAGTAGACCTGTACCATCCTAAAGGCCATCAGGGCGAATCCGGCCGGGATGAGTATCTGAACCCATCTCTGCTCGATACCGAGGCCCGGGGTAATGTAGGTCACTTCAAACAGAAGTTGTGTAAAGAGAATGGATTGATGGACCATGAACCAGACAAAGCCGAACCACAGGGCGTCGGCAATAACGATGCATGCGATCTGCATCGGTCGCAGTAACACCCTGATGAGCAACGTTATGCGTATGTGTGTCCGTTCGCGAACCCCCAGGGAGGCGCCAAGATAGATCGCGAAAATCATGCCGAACACGGCGGTTTCCTCGGCCCAGGCACTGGCAGAGGAGAACACGAACCGCAGGATCACCTGGATCATCACGCTGCACGCGACCACCGACAAACTGATGGTGCACAGGACATCCTCAAAATACTTATCGAGCTTGGAAAGCAATTCGGTATCTGGTTATGGGGGGAGGCGATTCACGAATGCAGAGTGATGCCCATATTCCTTGCAGGCATTGCAGGATCTTCTGGCGACCCGGGCGGGGACTTCTCCGCAGCGGGCGGCGAATTTCGCCTGGTCAGGGTAATATCGGGAAGCACCGGGCAGTATCGGCAGTAACGGATCCCGCACGACGAAATCCTGCAGCACTGCCAGGAGGCGTCGTACACGCCCATGGACGCCAGCCCGCCAGGCCGGAACACGCTTCCCCCCGGTCGGAGAATGTAAACCGGTCACGCAACATGCCGTCCAACAGATCACGCATTCCCGGCCGCAGTTACTGGCCGGCCCGTCGCAACAACAGACTGCGACCGGCTCATGCTCCGGACCATGCTATTCATGCCTTTCACGCCCTTCCTCGATGGGCCCGCCTCAAGGCACCAATGACCATGCTTCCGGCAGCGACCCAACGGGCCCTGTCAGGACAAGCCCTGACTCCGTTCCATCATGCACCGCAAGGGAGAAGCGGGAAAGGAACAACTATTCTGCAGCTGCCCGAATTGCGGCGAGCAGTTTCTTGAAGTCATCGCCCTTCTCTGCGGCATAACGGTCCTGCACCCGCTGGCCCGCAGCGATGAAATCGGACTTGTCGACATCGGTTGCCTTCATGCCGCCTTGATCCTCGGTGGTCAGGAAGGTCCGGATCAAGGAGCCATCCTCAGAAAGTGGCATTCGGGTTCGCAGCACCGTTCCTGGCGACCTTCGGTCGCGCATTGGCACTGGCGCAAACCGCCTGGCAACTCAGACGCTTCGAACTTCTTCATGGGCAGGATGCGAAAACGGGCTAAGGACGCATGTGATCGCAGCCCTGCCCGGTCCGGTCTTCCAATCCCGAAATCACTGGACTTCGTCCGCGGGTGCGCGCGCCAGACCTTGACCCTACAGTCTATAGAGACCTTAGCTGTCTCTTTGCGCGATATCGATCATTCTTACGGCGCAGGCTCCTTGGCCAGCATTCGACTGAAATCCCCGATGAGGTCGTCTATATGCTCGATTCCCGCGGAAATGCGGATCAGGTTCTCCGGGGTCGAAGTCACGTCCCCTTCACTCGATTTCCGATGCTCCAACACGCTCTCCACGCCCCCCAGGGAGGTGGCGCGCTTGAACACCGATGCCCTGCAGGCCACGGCGACAGCCTCCGACCGCCCCCCGGGCACCAGGATGGACAGCATGCCGCCAAATCCGCCCGACATCTGACGGCAGGCGGTCTCATGCCCGGGATCCCGGGGCAGCCCCGGATAGAATACCTGCTCCACGCAGGGATGCTCCACCAGCCAGCCGGCGAGGGCGAGCGCGTTGGCGCTCTGCTGGCGCACCCGCAGATACAGGGTGCGCAGTCCGCGCAGCAGCAGCCAGGCCTCCATGCTTCCCAGCATGGACCCGGCCAGCAGACGGTGACGGCGGATGCGCTGCCAGTACGCGGAGTCGGCTGCCGCCACCAGCAGTCCGGCCAGCACGTCGGAGTGGCCGTTCAGGTATTTCGTGGCCGAATGGCAGACGAAATCGGCGCCGAACTCGATGGGACGCGTCAGCACGGGCGTGGCGCAGGTGGAGTCCACGGCCACCCGGATGCCCCGGGCATGCGCGATGGTCGAGACCGCGGCAATGTCCGTCACGGTCCATACCGGGTTGGCAGGCGTCTCCAGCCATACCAGGCGGGTGACGCCCGGCCTGATCATCCCCGCAAACCGCTCCAGGTCACCCGCGGGAAAGAGGTCGTACCCGATTCCCCTGGCTTCGGCGAACTCCGCCAGCCAACTGAGCACCCCGTGGTAGATGGTATCCGACACCAGCACATGGTCGCCGGCC
Source organism: Gammaproteobacteria bacterium (assembly GCA_009842505.1). Lineage (GTDB taxonomy): Bacteria > Pseudomonadota > Gammaproteobacteria > Arenicellales > Poriferihabitantaceae > VYFG01. The sequence goes on along the minus strand of VYFG01000075.1, from coordinate 14,721 downwards.
TCCAGGGCATGGAACGGGGCGGTGCAGGCGGCCAGGCCCGAGGAAAAGCTGATCGCATCGTAACCGCCCTCAAGGTCGCAGATCACCTGCTCCACCTGTTCCTGGGTGGCGCCATGATCGCGGATGTAGGACCGGTCGTCCGGCAGGGAATAGTCATCACGGCGGGCGAACGTGGTGGACATGTGCACGGGGGGCACCAGCGCACCGCTCACGGGGTCCTCAAGCCCCAGCGCCTGGGCCGCCAGTGTTTCCGGGGCCTTATCGGCGGTCATGGGCCTTCCGCCGAAACACCTGCACGCCTTCCGGGATAGTCATCAGCCATCTTCGGGAAATTTCCAGTCTTTTCGATCCCCGGGGCGGCAGTGCAAGTCTGCCGTCGGGGAGCAGCAGGGAACCCGGCGGCGCACGACCGGTCCGGTATGTCCGGGCCGGTGGAGCACGGCCGCCATGCCAGGGGCATTCGGTCGGTTTGACTCCCTCGGCATTCTATTCTACAACGAAATCCGCCGGCTCCTCCCGCGAACCGGTAAAATACCGGGTTGCCCGGCAAGCCGATTGATGACTGAAGCCGATCACATGTCCGAATCCCCTCCCGCAGACGCCGGCGGCACTTCCCGGCAGGCATTTCATGACGCCATCTACCAGGACCTGGATGCCAAGCTGAGGAAATCGCCCGGGAACGGCAGTGCCGCCGAGGCCCATGGACTGCTGAGCGCCTTGGCCTGCCTGGGAGTCGGGCCGGCATCGGTCCGCAGCAAGGCACGGCTGCTGCATCTGGACGGGGAAGAGCATCTGGAGATTCTGGACAGCCTGTATGCCATGGTCTGCCGCGACCTCAGGGACGACGGCTTTGGCTTCCGGTTGCTGCTGCCTGGCGAGCAAAGCCCGGTGCATGACCGCGTCGAGGCGGTGTCCGACTGGTGCCAGGGCTTCGTGCTCGGGATCTATCATACCGATGGCCGACTGCCCGGCGCCGCCGGCCCAGAAGTGCGCGAGGCCGTGGACGACATCCGCGAAATCGGCCATCTCGAGACCGGGCCCGAAGATCCCGAGGGCAGTGAGCGCGCCCTGACGGAGATCGTGGAGTTTCTCCGCGTTGCCGTGCAACTGGTTCACGACGACCTGCAGTCCGGCAAGGCTTCCACCATGGAATCAACCCAACTCAACTGAACTTCGCACCCGATATGGATCCATCCGTTTTCCAGAAACGCCGCCAGGACCTCATGTGCCAGATGGGAGACGGGATCGCCGTCCTGCCCACTGCCCCGCACCAGCCCCGCAACGGCGATGTGCTGTTTCCCTTCCGGGCGGACAGCGATTTCTTCTATCTCACGCAGTTTCCGGAACCGGAGGCCGCCATGGTGCTCGCGCCGGGAAGGCCGGAAGGCGAGTTCATCCTGTTCTGCCGCGAGAAGGACCCGAAAAAGGAAATCTGGGACGGCCGGCGCGAAGGGGTCCAGGGTGCGACCGCCAATTTCGGCGCCGACCAGGCATTCCCCATCGACGAACTGGAGGCCACCCTGCCTTCCCTGATGGAAAACAAGGACCGGGTGTTCACCGTGGTGGGCCGCTACCCGGAATTCGACAGTGAAATCATCCACGGCCTGAGCCAGATCCGGAACCGGCAGCGCTCCGGCGTGCACGCTCCCGGAGAGATCGTGGACCTGAGCCACCTGCTCCACGAAATGCGGCTGATCAAGCGCAAGGAGGAACTCCACCTGATGCGCCGGGCGGCCGGCATCACCGCGAGGGCCCATATCCGGGCCATGCAATCCACCTCGCCCGGGCTATACGAATACCAGGTGCAGGCGGAGCTGGAATACGAGTTCAGGCTGGGCGGCAGCCAGTGGCCCGCATACCCCTCCATCGTGGCCGGGGGCGCCAACGCCTGCATCCTCCACTACACCGAGAACAGCTGCCGGCTCGGGGACGGGGACCTGCTGCTGATCGACGCCGGCGCGGAATTCGACTGCTACGCCGCAGACATCACCCGCACCTTCCCGGTCAACGGCCGGTTCAGCGGGGAGCAGCGCGCCGTCTACGAAGTGGTCCTGGCCGCCCAGGCGGCCGCCATTGCGGCGGTGGTCCCGGAAAGGCCCATCATCGAATATCACGACGCAGCGGTGCAGGTCCTGACCGAGGGCCTTGTGGACCTGGGACTCCTCACCGGCGATCCCGCCGAACTCATCGAGAGCCAGGCATACAAGCGTTTTTACATGCACCGCACCGGCCACTGGCTGGGCATGGACGTGCATGACGTGGGCGACTACAAGATCGATGACCAGTGGCGGCTGCTGGAACCCGGCATGGTGCTCACGGTGGAACCTGGCCTGTATATCCCCGCCGCTGGGGATATCCCGCAGCGCTGGCACAATATCGGCATTCGCATCGAGGACGACATCCTGGTCACCCGGGCGGGGCACGAGAACCTGACCGAGAAGGCCCCCAAGGCAGCCGACGACATCGAACACCTGATGTCAGGCTGACCCGGCGCCGGCCCATGTCCACCCCGCAGGAATTCGATCTCATCGTTGTCGGCGGCGGCCTGGCCGGCGCCAGCCTCGCGGCGGCCCTGCGCGGGTCCGGCCTGCGCACCGCGGTGGTGGAACGCTGGCCCCTGGAGCACGACAAACAACCCAGCTACGACGATCGCACGGTCGCACTGACCTGGAGCGCCCGGCGTATCTATGAGGGCATCGGGGTCTGGTCCGCAATCTCCGGCGAAGCGGAACCCATCCGCGACATCCACGTGTCCGACCGGGGCGGATTCGGCATGACCCACCTGTCGCACCGCCATGCGGGTACCCCGGCGCTCGGATATGTCGTGCCGACCCGGGTCCTTGGTGGGGCCCTGCTGGCATCCATGGAATCCGCCGACAGCGTCACCCTGTATTGCCCGGCCAGAGCCACGGAACTCAGGGTCACGGGCGACCGAGGCCACCTGGCACTGGAGCAGGACGGGCAGACCGTCAACCTGTCGGCGCCCCTGGTGGTGGTTGCCGACGGCGGCCGTTCGGGTCTGGCGGGCGGGGAGGACAGCCATCCGAAACCCTATCCGCAGCAGGCGCTGCTCAGCATCGTCACCACGGACAGGCCCCATCGCGGGCGGGCCTGGGAGCGGTTCACCGGCGAGGGCCCCCTGGCGATGCTGCCGCTCAGCGGGAACCGGCTCGCGGTCGTATGGACATCGATGCCGAAAAACCTGGCAAGCCGGCAGGCCATGGACGACGACGGGTTCGTGCTGCATCTCCAGCGCACCTTCGGCGACCGGGCCGGTAACCTGGAAAGACCCTCTGCGCGGAAGGCGTACCCGCTGCACCGCAGCCACCTGCGGCATCCCGCCCGGGACCGCCGCGTGGTGCTGGGCAATGCCGCTCACACGGTGCATCCGGTTGCCGGGCAGGGTTTCAACCTCGGACTGCGGGACGTGGCCGTGCTCGCGGAACTGGTTTTCCGCGCCCGCCTGGCCGGGCGGGACATCGGCTCCGAAGTCTTGCTGCAGGAATACAACGATCTCAGGCGGCGCGATACGTTCATGGTGCGGCAATTCACCCATAGCATGGTCACGCTGTTCTGCGCCGACCTGCCCGGGGCGCGGCTTGCGCGCAATCTCGGCCTCAAGGGCGTCGAACTGTTTCCGCCGGCAAAGCGGTTTCTGCTCCGCCGCACCATGGGTCTGGCGGGACCCCTGGGTCTGCTGGCGAGGGGGCTGCCCCTGGACTGTCTTGCCGCCGGCGGCGGGGACTATGCCGGGCCCCCGGAAAACGGGGCGGCGGGCCCGTGAAGACCGCCGATGTCACCATTGTCGGGGGCGGCATGGTCGGTCTTGCCTGCACCTGCCTGCTTGCCCGAGAAGGGTTCGAAGTCATCGTTGCGGACGCCGGCCCGGCGGCGTCCTGGGATCCTGCGGACATACCGGGCCGCGTCAGCGCCCTGAACCTTGCCACAAAGCGCCTTCTCGAGCACGTCGGCGTATGGGACGCCATCCTGGAGGGTCGTGCCACGCCCTACCGGGCGATGTCGGTGTGGGACAGCGACAGCGGCGCCAGAATCCGTTTCGACGCCGCGGAGGAAGGCGTCCCGGCACTGGGGTACATCGTCGAAAACGCCCTGGTGGCCGTCGCCATGCTGGAACGCCTGCGCCAGAACTATCGCGTCGGCATTCATCACGAGGTCCCGATCGACGGCATGGAGCCTGCGGACGGCGATGCCGACGGGGTCGTCAGGCTCCGCCTCCGGGGCGGGGAGACCATCGCCAGCCGGCTGGTCGTCGCCGCGGACGGCGCCAGGTCCACCCTGCGTGCACTCGCGGGCATCGGTGCGGACGAGCAGGACTTCCACCAGGACGCCGTGGTGGCGACCCTCGAGACCTCGCGTCCGCACGTGCAGACCGCCTACCAGGTGTTCACGCCCCGGGGGCCGATTGCCATGCTCCCGCTCCAGGGGAATCAGTGTTCCCTTGTGTGGTCCCGGGACCGCGCGGACGACGAGGACCTCCTGGCCCTGGATGCGGCCGAATTCTGCGGCCGGCTGGAGGGCCACTTCGGCAGCCGGCTGGGCTCCGTCGGGCTCGTCGGGGACCGGCTCAGCTTTCCGCTGGGCAGCCGGCACGCGGAAAGTTATCTCGGGAACCGCCTGGCGCTGGTGGGCGACGCCGCCCACACGGTCCATCCGCTGGCGGGGCTGGGCGCCAATCTCGGCATGCAGGATGCCGCGGCCCTGGTGGAAACCGTGGCCGCGGCCAGGGACGCCGGCAAGGGCATCGGCAGCCACAGCGTCCTCAGGCGCTACGAGCGCTGGCGGCGGGGGGAAAACGGCATCGCCATCAATGCCATGAAGGGGTTCAAGCGTGTTTTCGGAAGTACCCTGGAACCCGTGCGCCATTCCCGGGAGGCGGCCTTCCGCGTCGCGGATGGCGTCATGCCGCTGAAACACTGGCTGGCGCAGTATGCCCTGGGCACAAGGGGCGATCTGCCCATGGCATGCAGGCCCGCGATCGAGGAGGAAATCCCATAGTATAATGGTGATTTTTGGGAAGACCCGTGAGCTACAGCGACGACCTTCGCCAGGCGGGCCTCAAAACCACCCTGCCCCGCCTCAGGGTTCTGTCCATCCTTGAGTCCAGCAAGGTCAGGCACCTGTCCGCCGAGGACATCTACCGGGAGCTTCTCAGTGAGGACGAAAGCATCGGGCTCGCCACGGTATACCGTGTCCTGACCCAGTTCGTCGACGCGGACCTGGTCATCCGGCACAATTTCGAGGGGGACCGGGCGGTATTCGAACTCAATGACGAGGACCACCATGACCACATGGTGTGCATGGACTGCGGCAAGGTCATCGAGTTCATCGATCCCATGATCGAGAAGCTGCAGCAGAAGGTCGCGGACGACCACGCTTTCGTGATCCAGGATCACGCGCTGACGCTGTACGGGATTTGCAAGCGCTGCAGGAACCGGTCCGACTGAAAGCCCCTTCCACCCGCATTTCCAGGAGTCCACCGTGCCCACGCTGATTACCGGGTCCTTTGCCTATGACACCATCATGGTGTTCCAGGATCAGTTCAAGAACCACATCCTGCCCGACCAGGTGCATATCCTGAACGTCTGTTTCTTCGTCCCGGACATGCGCAAGGAATTCGGCGGCTGCTCCGGCAACATTTCCTACAACCTGAAACTGCTGGGCGGAGACCCCCTGCCCATGGGCACCGTGGGGGAGGATTTCAAGCCGTATCGGAAGTGGCTGAAAAAGCAGGACATCGACATCACCCACATCACCGAAGTGGAAAACACCTACACTGCACAGGCGTTTCTCACCACCGACACGGACAACAACCAGATCATCGCCTTCCACCCCGGGGCGATGAACTACGCCCACAAGAACCGGGTCGGCGACGCCCGGGGCGTCACCCTCGGCATCGTCGCGCCGGACGGGCGGGATGCCATGGTGGAGCATGCGGAGCAGTTCGCCGAGGCGGGGATCCCGTGGATTTTCGATCCGGGCCAGGGACTGCCCATGTTCAGCGGGGAGGAGCTGATGACTTTCGTGGAACAGGCCACCTACCTGTGCGTGAACGACTACGAGTCCAGGCTCCTGGTGGACAAGACCGGCAGGAATCTGCCGGATATCGCCGCGGAAGTGGACGCACTGATCGTGACCCGTGGCGGTTCCGGGGCGGAAATTATGGTGGACGGCACTACCCTGGACATCCCCGTGGTAAGCGTCCGCGAAGTGAACGATCCCACCGGCTGCGGCGACGCGTTCCGTTCCGGGCTGCTGCATGGAATCGACCGGGGCTTCGACTGGCAGACGACGGGCCGGCTCGCATCATTGATGGGCGGCATCAAGATCGAACATCACGGCACCCAGAATCACCGCCCGCGGCGGCAGGAGATCGCGGACCGCTTCAAGGAGAACTTCGGCCACCACGTCGACCTGTAGCCCCGGCCGGCCTGCTTGCACCGTGCGGTCACCGGCCGAACGGCCCGGCGGATTACGTCTCGTCGAGCTCCGGGATCCCGATGCCGCGTTGTTGCAGTTCCCGGCAGAACACCGGCGACATCCTCGCGAGGGTGTCCCCGTCCAGGCGCCCGGAACGCATGATGTAGCTGAGCGCGAACGGCCATGGATCCAGCCGCATGTGTTCGCCGAACCGTTCGTACCAGTCTCCGGAACGGCGGGCGGCGGCTGTCAGCTTGTTCAACACCGGCTCCCTCCCGACCTGATAGGCGGGCAGGGCCCGGGCCACGTCGAAGTCGTGGCTGCGCAGCGAATCCACCAGTGCGGCCACGTCCTCCAGAGCAAGCCGGGTCCCGGATCCGATGGAGTAATGCGCGGTATGCAGGGCGTCTCCGACGAGCACGCGGTTCCGGCGGAACCAGCGTGTGTTCCTGAGCACCGGGAACCGGCGCCACATGGAATGGTTGTTGATCAGCGTCGCGTCCCCGAGTTCCCTTGCGAAGATGTCCCGGCAGATCTCGCGGTATTCGATCTCGGGCATGTTCCCGAACCCGTAGTTTGCGTAGGCTTCCGGACTGCATTCCACCAGGAACGTACTCCGGTCCGGGGAGTACCGGTAATGGTGCGCGTTGAAGTCCCCGCGGTCCGTGCTGATGAAGGTCTGGGTCAACGCCCCGAACGGCTTGCTGGCCCCGTACCAGATGAAACGGTTGTCAAGCAGGGTGATCGACTCGCCGAATTCACCCGGGGCCTCGGCCCGCACGACGGAGTTCAGTCCGTCCGCCGCGATCACCAGGTCACAATCGTCGAACTCCGAAACATCCTCAATGCGCGTTCCGTACCTGGTCTCCACGCCGAGGAATGCTGCCCTTGACTGCAGGAGCTGCAGCATGGCCAGCCGGCCAATAGAGCGAAAGCCGATGCCGTCGATATCGATCCGCTCGCCCTTGTGGGAGATCGTGATCCTCGACCAGCTCTCCATCCGCCGCCCGATCAGGTCGGCGGTTTCGGGGTCATCTGCGCGAAGAAATTCCAGGGCACGGTCCGAGAACACCACGCCGAAGCCCCAGGTCGCATCGGCGGCATTCTGCTCGTAGACGCGCAGGTCAATGTCCGGCCGGCATTTCTTCAGCAGGATGGCGGCATACAGGCCCGCGGGCCCGCCGCCGACGATGCGGATTTTCACGTGATTCCGGTCCCGGCCGCGTGTTCCCGTTCGCTTGCCGCCGCCCGTCCCGTCGCATCACCCGTCATCCGGGTTCCTCTGTTCCCGGAAAATGCCCAGTTTCTCTTGGCAGGTGCGGTCCGAAAAGCTGAACAGGACGCTTTCCGTCTCCGGGTGGTGCACCACGGTGGCCCAGCTTGGCGCAACGAAGACGTCCTTTTCCGCCCAGTCGAATCGCTGCCCTGCGATGGTGCTGAACCCGCGCCCCTCCACCGGCGTGAACACCGTGGCGTCGGTGGACCGATAGGGGGCGGTTTCAAATCCCGCCGGCAGCAGCTGGATGAAAGCGGAGATCGTCGGCATCGCCGCGTCACCGTTGAGCGGATTCACGTAACACAGCTTGAGCCCGTGGCAGGGGTCCCACTCCTCCTGCCGCTTCAGCTGCTCCAGTGCTTCCCGGCTGCGGGCATAGGGGTAATTGAAGATAGGGGAGACCGACCCGCCCCTTGCATGATCCACCGGCAGCATGTTGGCCCCGAACCTGGCGAGGCTGTCGCCGGTCTGCCTGGTCACCGGCTGCAGGTCACCGCTGTAGGGTTCGGCGAATGACGCATCGAAGAACTGGAGTACCGGAATATCCAGTCCATCCATCCAGATCATCGGCTCCCCGGACTCGTTGCCGTGGTCATGCCATGCCCAGGGCGGGGTGATGACGAAATCCCCGGGACGCATCACGGTGCGTTCGCCGTCCACGGCGGTGTAGGCGCCGTCGCCGTCCACCACGAACCGAAGCGCGGACTGGCTGTGACGGTGGGCGGGCGCCACCTCTCCCGGCAGCACCAGCTGCAGGCCGGCATAGAGCGAAGTGGTGATCCTGCCCGAGTCCGGCATGCCGGGGTTCTCGAGAATCAGGACCCGCCGCTCCGCCTCGGCGGCGCTGATCAACCCCCCCGCCTCGAGCAACAGGGGTTTCAGGTCGGCATAGCGCCACAGGTACGGCCGGCAGTCGCTCTCGGGCGTTCGCGTGATCAGGCGGTTGAAGACCATCCAGAGCGGGGACAGTCCCTGCTCCCGGATCTTGTCGTAGTACCGGGCCCTTTCCGGCGTGACCTCCGGCGTTTCGATGACTGGCATGATGGTTTCCTCTCTTTGTTGGATGGCCGACTACCCGGCTTCCAGCCCGTTGCCGCCGTACAGCCACTCAAGATCGTCGTACCACTGTTCGGGCGTCTTGCTTCCCATGACGTGGTCCCTGACCCTGGCCGCTGCGCCGGAGGGATGGTAAATGTAGTCGCCGATGATGCGGGCGCCCAGCTGGACCCGGGCCGTCCGCACCATGCGCTGGCTGCAATAGGCATTGAGCGCGTCTTCCGGCGCCTCGTGAACCCGCATCATGTGACCCAGGATTACAGAATCCCTAAATTGTACAAGGGAAAATTACCTCTAACATATTGATCCATGTTAGAGCGCCAATAATGCCCCTTCGACAAAGTTCAACCCAGGGTTCGAACTACCCCTCCAGGTGGTTCAAACTCTGGTAGCGGTTCCTGGTTCTCTGCATTTTATCGAGCCACAATACGGGACTGAATTTGCAGGCAATGTTCAATCCAGGGCCTCTTGCTCCATATTTGATGGGTTTGTGGTTTTTCTTGTATGCGCTTGAACCTGATCGTTTTGGAACAGGGGACGACCGGCTACCAGCCAATAAGCTGACCCCATAAAAATTGCTCCACCGATAACATTGCCAAGCGTCACCCAAATCAGATTGTGCATAGCTCCCAAGACGGAGATCGCGCCAGAATGTTGTGAGAGCAGCGCAACTGAAAACACTGTCATGTTCGCAACGCTGTGCTCGAATCCCGCCGCTATGAATGCGTAAAGACACCAAAATATTAGTACGCACTTCGCGGTATCGCTCTTGGTTCGAGATGACATCCAAATAGCTAAGCAAACGAGCCAATTGCACAAAATAGCTCGTGCAACGAGTTCGAATGACGGGGCATTCATCTTCTTTGCGGCAACAGCGTGCAACAGACTCTTTCCGTCTCCTCCGAGCACCAACTCGCTGGACCCCACCACAAAGATCATTCCCAAACCCGCAGCGCCAAGAAGATTTCCGAGCCAACTGCCAACCCAGGTTTTGCACAACTCACTCGTCGATACCGAACCCATGAGCCGGCCCTGCATCATGTACATCGTGTGTCCTGTGAACAGTTCAGATCCTGCAAAAATCACGAGTGTCAATGCAATGCCGAAACTTGCGCCCATTACGATCGGCTGAGCTGATGCGTCCACCCCTTGCCCTACGCTGAATATGAGCAGAATACCCATTCCAACGTACGCACCGGCCATCATCGCGGACACCATAAAGCCCGGCAGATTATGCTCTAAAAGATCGGCCTTCAGCCTGGCTGTAATCGCAAAGCTCTGAAGTGTGTCAGCGATGGTCATCGTCGTTCGACTGACTACATACTTGCGCTGATTGGCCGAGTTAATTGTGGCGCTGTACTCTTCCGTTGTGTTTTCGATTTCTTTTCAACCATACGTCGACCAATCCGACAGTGTAATCGAGCACCGGCGATCGCCGGCCTTTTTGTCTGGCGATGTCCCGAATTAGGCGATCTACGCGCTCGATGTTCGGTCTACCAGCCAGAAGCGCACGGGCGGCGGACGAGGGCTTTGCCAAACCGCCCGCAGCAGCCGCGTACTTATCGAATGGCACCAGATCATCCCGCGACGCGCCGATCGAGACACACAGGTCGCAAACCCAATCATACATTGCGCGCGAGGCCTCAATGTCTGAGTGCACCGCATCCCGAATCGACTGCATGTCGCTCTCTTGGATGCAACGATAGTTGCCGGTCAGTAACATGCTCCATTTTGCCAGCGGTACGTACAGGGAGTCGTGAACCTTCAATTTCACGGGAAGATTTACCGATTCGGATCCCGCATCGAACGTAATGGCTTCGATATCAGCTTGAATGTCCCGCAAAATCGCAGTGTGTTTTTCGACTTCAAATGCTGCAGCCTTGAAATTGGTTGGCAGGCTAACCTGCAGAACGTTAGGTTTCTCATCGGGAGGACGAAACGCCTGAGGATCCGGGCTGCAAAGTGTGATGTTGGCGGGATCAAAATTATCCCATACGCTCGGATCGGTGTAACACTCTTCAAGCAGCTTGCTGTCTATTCCCGGGATTCGCCTCATGTAGGCCAACGGCGGCATGTTCATTATCGACATGCAGGGAACGCCGGCTAGGGCCACATCATCCAGCAACGTCCTCACGTCGTGCGCACCGTATTGTGGCTCTTGCATCGCAAGTATGACCAGATCAGTTTCTTTCACAGTTGCATTACAAGGTTCACAAGCGGAGAGCTGTCCGTTGAGATTTCGAGAGTCGACTTCGACCAGGTCGCTTAGACCCCTTACAGGCAGACGAACTCTTATGCCCGCATCATTTATCAGCTTCGCCTCGTCGGGAAGGCAAACCAGTTGAACTGAGTGATCGGCCAACAGCAGCTTGGCCGCAAACAGTGAGCCGTAAGAGGCGCCAAAAATCAGGATGTTGTACTTCGTCGACATGAGCTTTTTAGTTAGTCAAACACGAGATGGGGTAGCCACAGAGCGATTGCGGGGAATGCGATAATGAGACCGAGACCGATCATCTGAAGAGCAACGAATGGGATAATTCCCAAATAGATTTGCTCCATCTTGATGCCGGCGGGCGCGGTGCCCTTCATGTAGAACAGCGTTATTCCGAAAGGAGGTGTGAGAAATGATGACTGAAGGTTGATTGCAACCAAAAGCGCAAACCAGTGAATAACGTCTTCCTGAGGCAGATGCGCTCCAAAATCCAGCGTCCGAATGATCGGCGTGAAGATGGGAATGACAATCAGTGTGATCTCAATCCACTCGAGGAAAAATCCCAGCAGAAATATGACTGCCATCATCAGAAGAAGGACCCCCCAAGAGCCCAACCCCATGGATTCAACAAAATCGCCAACGATAAAATCGCCCCCAAGAGACCTAAAGACATAGGCGAATGCTGTCGCACCGATGAAAATCAAAAAGAGCATTGCGTTGGTACGCATTGAGCGAACCAGAACATCTTGCAAAACCGACAGGCTCAGTTTTCTGCTGAATGCAGCCAAAAGGATGGCTCCAAAGGCTCCAACTCCCGCAGCTTCGGTCGGAGTTGCCCATCCAAATGCAATGGACCCCAGCACGAGAAACATCAAAAACAGGGGAGGCAAGAAAGCCCTGATCACCAAGGCAGCCAGATCGCCATACGTATCAGGTCCATCATCGCGTGGAAGGGGTGGGGCAAAGTGCGGAAACTTCCAAGCAAATATGGCTATGTACAGCACGAAAAGACTGGCCAACAGCAACCCCGGGATGAGCGCCGCAATAAACAAAGTTCCCACGGAGGTGACGAGAAGATCCGCCATAATCACCAACATGATGCTCGGCGGAATCAAAATTCCGAGCGTACCTGCCGCGCCGATTGTGCCCGTCGCCATCGGAATTGAGTAGCCTCTCGCCATCATCACCGGCAGGGCCATCAGGGTCATCATCACAACACTGGCGCCAACAATTCCTGTCGTCGCCGCCATGATTGTACCCATCATGGTAACAGCGATCGCCAGCCCACCTGGGGTGCGCCGAAAGAGAATTTGAAGGCAGTGCAAGAGTTCGTGGGCAACACCGCTTCGTTCCAACATCGTCCCCATCAAGATGAACATGGGGATCGCAGTCAGAATCATATTTTCCGCCACACCACCATAGATTCGAACCACAAGATTGAAAAACTCGTTCACGGAAAATACGCCCAGAAGAGCGCCGAGAAATCCAAAGCCCAGGCCAACACCGCCAAGGATGAAACCGACCGGAAAGCCCGTAAACAGCAGGACTGCCAGAGCCGCAAACATGAGCACGGGCAAATAATCAACTAGAAGGATCATCGGTCGAACTTCTGGTCGAACTTCTGGGCTTGCCCTGTGGGCTGGGCTCGGCTATCGAATGGGTTGGTGGGGAGGTCCGCACATGCTCGACGGGCTGGTCTGGGGTGGCGACCAGATCGGTCTTGTGAACACTGGCGGAATGACGGGCTAGGTTCGCGAGCTCGGGTGGCCCAAGCAGGATCACAATACGATTCAATGCGATGCAAATCCCGCTGAGCAAGAGCAACGCGAATCCGAACGTCATGCAGGATTTAATGATCCATCGGTGAGATAGGCCTGTGCCCGCGGACGACACCTCGCCACCCACGAAAGAATCATAGGCAAACCCGATGCTTAAATAAAATATGATTCCACAGTAGGGGATTACAAACACCACGCAACCAATGAGCTCAATCCAGTCTTGGGTGCGTTGAGACATCTTCGCACGAAACAGATCAATGCGAACGTGATCGTCACTCAAGTATGCGAACCCGACACAGAACATGAACAAAATAGTGTGGATGTGCCATTGCAACTCCTGCAGCTTCGTAGAGCCAAGCACAAAGAACCGGCGAGTGACCACGTCAAAAAGAATCACCGCAATCAGGACCAGTGCAAGCCAGGTTGACGCCCGCCCGATGGCGACAACTATCCGGTCAGAGAGCCTGGCGAGATGCAGTAACGTGTTCATGGGGCCGGACCAGACTATGATCAGGGAAAAGACTGCCGGACCACTCGGTCGGTCCGGCAGCTAAGGGAGGACCCGTTTGATTGGCCTTAACGATCCAGGTACCCGAGTTCTAACCAGATCTTGTGCTTGTCTTGCCAAGCGGTCAGAGAGTCGTACGCTTCCTTGAATGTGGCATCCTTGGTTGAGAGCTCAGCGGCAACGGTGCGCCACGTCCCTTCCAATTTCTCAAGAACCTCCGGCGGCCAACGGCGAACTGTTACGCCTTTGGATTGATGTTTGGCCAATGCATCGGGCTGCATGGATTCGCCCAGAGCGATAGCCTGCCGCACATTGTCGCCGCAAACCATTTCGAGCTGAGCCTTTTGCGTGTCGCTCAACGCGTTCCACTTATCAAGATTGATCATGATGTCGTAGATGGTTGCTGGCTGGTGCCAGCCGGGGAAGTAGTAGTTCTTGACGATTTGCCAGAAGCCGAGATTCCAATCCACCGAGGGTGCTGCGAATTCAGTCGCATCGATCGTTCCAAGTTCCAGCGCTGGAAAAATATCACCGCCTGCAAGCAACTGCGTGGAAGCGCCAAGCTTGTCCAACACAAGCGCACCCAGCCCAAGGAATCGAATCTTCAAGCCGTTGAACTGTTCAACGGATTTGATCTCTTCCTTAAACCAGCCTGATGCTTCCGGAATCATTCCGCCGCAATGAATGGCGTGCATATTGTGCTTGTGGTAGAGCCTCTCGTAAATCTCCTTGCCGCCGTGATAATTGAACCAAGCCAGCAGACCCGGCCAATCCGGTCCGAAGGGCGCCGCCGAGAACAAGGCAAATGCCGGATCCTTTCCATACCAGTAGGCCGGCGTTGACCAACATGCATCGACCGCGCCTTTCTTCACAGAATCAAAACATTCTGCCGGAGGAATCAGCGCGCCGGGCTCAAAGAAGCGGATTTGAAAATTTCCGCCTGAGACACGCTTAATCTTGGTCTGTATGTCAAAGCCGGTGGTCCCCGCATGGGGAGCTTTGCTGGGGAACCAGCTCTGCATTTTCCACCGAACGGGGTTATCGGCCGCAAGACTTACAGTTGCGGTTGCTGCAATCGCTGACAGGCACAACGCACCCGTGAGCAATCCTTTTGCAAGTTTCCTCGATAGTTTCATCTCTGATTGTTTCATCTCTCCAAATCTCCCGAAATTGAGAACCTCAACCGCTTTCGGCCGAGGACTGCGTTCAACTTGAGTTCCCCTGGGGCTGTTTGGCAAACTCTCCTTCACCACAGGGTCACCACGGGTGCTTTGGGCAACGCTCGCTCACGCTTTGTTGTACTTTTTGGAAACTTTTGCCCCTAAGCGAGGCAGATATGTACCCTATTAGGCAACTTTAAGCAACATAAATTTTCAACCCAAGAAAACACTTCATGGATAAATGGCATGAAATACACAAAATATATGTTTAAAAACAACGTATTATATAATAA
>VYFG01000009.1 GCA_009842505.1 Gammaproteobacteria bacterium | reverse complement strand
GGGCCGTGGTCTCCACCTTGCGGTGGCCCAGCAACTCCCCGATCATCGGCAGTCCTTCGCCAAGAGCCAGGGCCCGGGAGGCGTAACTGTGACGCAGGTCATGAAGCCGGACTTTTTCCAGCTTCGCAAGTGACCGGATCTTCTGCCAGTGATAGTCGAGAGAACCAGTGCCCAGATGATCTTCAGGACCGTTCCCGGCAATCACCCAGGGATTGCCGTCGATGCGGGGGATTTCATTCAGTACCGCCAGTACCGCCGGGGCCAGCGGCACATGCCGCAATCCCGTCTTTCCGTCCCTCAGGTGCATCATCCCCGATGACCGATCGATATCGTCCCACTTCAGGGTCCGGATCTCGTCTTTCCTGCACCCCGTCAGTAACAGAAGACGAATGGCGTGAATGGCCGGCAGGTATACGGAACCGTCCATCTCCGCCTTGTCCAGCGCATCCCCCAATCTCCCGTATTCATCGGAAGACAGGAAACGTTCCCGGGGTTTCTCCCGGTAGGGCCGCACCGAGCGGCAAAGGTCCCGGCCGGGCGGGATCATCTCCCAGGCCTCGGCAAGGCGGAACATCCCCGAAAGCACCTTCACCACCAGATTCGCCTGGAAGGGTGTCATGCGCAACCTGTGATGCAGTCCCGAGATGTGGGAACGCTCCAGTTCCGAAAGACGGATGTGCCCCAACCCCGGAACGATGTGAACGCGTACCAGGGATTCGAAGGACGCGACAGTCCGGGGCTTGCAGTTGACCCTCACATGGAACTCCATGTACCGTTCGGCCAGGTCGAGCACCGTGGGTTCCGGCGCTTCCAGAGGAGGATCCGGCGAAAGGCCCCGCTTGATCCGGTCGATGGCGATGACTGCATCCCGGCGCGCCTTTTCGGGGGTGACTTCGCCGAAACGGCCCAAAGTCCTGCGCCTGGGTTTTCCCGAAGGCCCACGGACCTGGACGCACCAGACCTTCCGGCCCGAGGCATAGACCCGGACTCCGAATCCCGGAAGGTCCCGGTCCCAGACCACGGTATCGCCGGAAGAAACATGCAGCGAATCGACGGCGCGTTTGGTAAGCTTGAGGGGTTGCGGGGCGGCCACGGGGATTCTCCAGAACTCGGCAAAGTTGCAGGAGAAATGATACTTAAACCGTAATCGAATCGCAACCGACTGAAGTCCATTTCAACCGATTCCAATAGCGCGATTGACGATGGACAAACAGATCAGATGATATCCAAATCAAACATAACTATAAGAAATACAATTATTATTCGTATCATCCAACAGTCTTTCGTACGATTTGATATCACTTCTGAATTTTAGGTTATATAATCCCCGGTGATACATGAAAACCATGAAAGTCGGAGCCCTCATCTTTCCTGGCTTTGAACTGCTGGACCTGTTCGGGCCGTTGGAAATGTTCGGGATGTACCCGGAGAATTTCGACATCCGGCTGGTTGCGGAGACCGGCGACCCCGTCACGAGCAGCCAGAAACCGGTCTCTTTGCCGGATCACACTTTCGCCGATGGCGAACGGTTCGACCTACTGCTGGTGCCCGGGGGAAAGGGGACCCGGCAGGCGGTGAACCAACCGGTCATCATGGAATGGTTGCAAAAACAGTCCGAAATCGCCCGGCTGATTACCTCGGTGTGCACCGGATCCGCCCTCCTCGCCCAAGCCGGCATCCTGGATGGCCGAAAAGCCACCACCAACAAGAACGCCTTCAAGTGGGTGTCCGGTTTCGGCACCGAAGTGCAGTGGATCAGACAGGCGAGATGGGTGCAGGACGGAAACATCTACACTTCATCCGGCGTCTCCGCGGGCACGGACATGTCCCTTGCGGTGATCGCCGATGTTCTCGGTATGGACAAGGCGCTGCAGGCCGCGGACTGGACCGAATACTTCTGGAACGAGGACCCGGGAAACGATCCCTTCGCCGTGAAGGCGGGGCTGGTACCGGATCGGTGATCCGGCGACTCCCGTCATCGTATTACCGGGTGCCCCGGTCCGGGCTACCGCCATGTTCACGATGTGCCCGCATCAGGATGACAGTGCGAATGCGACCAGGGCCAGCATGCCGATCATTCCAATCAGGCTGCGCACATATAGCCTGAGCGCATTGCCAAGCTCCCCGGTTCCGGGATCCGCAAAGCCCGGATTCACCCACGGCTCGTCGGCAACCCGGTCCGCATAGACCCGGGGTCCGGAGAGCCGGACACCGAGCGCTCCCGCCATGGCCGCCTCCGGCCAGCCGGCATTGGGGGAACGGTGGTGTCCAGAATCCCGCCTCATGCAACGCAGGGACTCCCGGGGTCTGGCTGAGAACACCGCGAACAGCAACCCCGTCAACCGTGCAGGAATGAAGTTCACGGCATCGTCAAGCCTTGCGGAGGCCCAGCCGAACGCCGCATGACGCTCCGTACGGTGTCCGACCATCGAGTCCAGGGTATTGATCGTCTTGTAGGCGACAATGCCCGGAAAGCCAAGAATCGCCCCCCAGAAAACGGGGGCGATGATGCCGTCCGCGGTGTTCTCCGCCAGGCTTTCCAGCGCGGCACGGCCGACACCAGCCTCGTCGAGTTGTGAAGTTTCACGCCCGACGATCCGGGATACTTCTTGCCTCGCCTCATCCAGATTGCCTCGCGAGAGGGGCTGAAACACTGCGTTGACATGTTCGTACAGGGATCGTGCCGCGATCAGCGGCCAACTGAGACAGGCACCGATCATCAGGCCCGCGATGCCTGCCGGAAGGGACTGCTGGATCAGGACTGCGGGAAAGACGGTAACCGTGACCACGAACAGCATAGCCAGAATACCGGCCACGCGACGTACGGATTCGACATACCGGGGGACATTCAGCCACGCATCCAGCAACCCGATCAGACGGCCAAGCCATGAGACCGGATGGCCGATCCGTACGAAGAGTCCCTGTGGCCAGCCGACCGCGACGTCCACGAGGACCGCCAGCAGCATCATGGAGCAGTACACGGCCGGTTCAGGACCTGCCAGGACGCCGGTGGACATCAATTCGGCCGGCTCTCCCCGGTATGCCGGAAGCGCCGGGCTTCATATCGGCAATGTCGACGGCATGTCCTCGCCGGAACTCTCCACAAACGGGTTCGGATTATCCCGGCGGCAGATGCCGGTGGGACGGGCGCTGCGCCCATGTTGGCCGTCAGCCGTTGACCGCTATCCGGGTTGCCGTGCCGGCGCGATCGTTTTTCAACAGCTCCGCCACCAGAAATGCCAGTTCCACCGCCTGTTCCGCATTCAGCCTGGGGTCGCAGTGGGTATGGTAGCGGTCTGAAAGATTGTCCTCCGAAATGTCCCGCGCACCGCCGGTACACTCGGTGACATTCTTGCCGGTCATTTCAATATGGATACCGCCAGGATGGACGCCTTCCGCCTTGGTTACATCGAAAAACCGCTGCACCTCCGCCAGTATCCGCTGGAACGGACGGGTCTTGTACCCGTTGGCCGTGATCGTGTTGCCGTGCATCGGATCGCAGGACCAGACCACCTTCCGGCCCTCCCTTTCCACGGCACGGATCAGCCGCGGCAGAAACTGTTCCACCCGGTCATGACCGAAACGCGCGATCAGGGTCAGCCTGCCGGGCATATTGTCCGGGTTGAGTACGTCAATCAGGGACAGGAGTTCATCCGGTTCCAGCGACGGCCCGCACTTGATCCCGATGGGATTGTGCACACCTCGGCAGAACTCCACGTGGGCGTGATCCCGCTGCCTGGTGCGATCCCCGATCCAGATCATGTGTCCCGAAGTGGCATACCATTCACCGGTGGTGGAATCGGTTCGGGTCAGCGCTTCCTCGTAACCGAGAAGCAGGGCTTCGTGGCTGGTGTAGAAACTGGTTTCCCGGATCTGCGGGTTGTTTTTCGCATTGATGCCGATGGCGGACATGAAAGCCATGGACTCGGATATACGATCCGCGAGTTCCTGATACCGGTCCGCCTGGGGACTGCCCGCGACAAACTCCAGCATCCACTCATGCACGTTCTCCAGGTTGGAATAACCTCCCTGGGCAAAGGCGCGCAGCAGGTTCAGCGTGGCCGCAGACTGCCGGTATGCCATCCTCAACCGTTCCGGGTCCGGAACCCTTGCGACCTCGTCGAACTCGATCCCGTTGATGATGTCCCCGCGGTAGGATGGCAGGCTGACACCGTCCCGCGTCTCGAAATCCGCCGACCTTGGCTTGGCGAACTGGCCCGCGATACGCCCGACCTTGACCACCGGTCTTGACGCACCGCATGTGAGCACAATGGACATCTGGAGAAACACGCGGAAAAAATCCCGGATATTGTCCGCGCCATGCTCGCTGAAACTCTCCGCGCAGTCGCCCCCCTGGAGCAGGAAGGCACGGCCTTCACACACCTCGCCGAGGGACGTCCGGAGCGCACGGGCCTCGCCCGCGAACACCAGGGGCGGCCACGTGGCGATACGCTCCTCGGCAGCCCGGAGGGCTTCCGGGTCGGGGTAGCTCGGCACCTGGCAAATGGGTTTGTCGCGCCAGCTGGATGGCGTCCATTGTCGGGTCATGGAAAATCCGGCATCGTGGTATCTGGAACGGCCGCCTATTCTACCGTGATTTCAGGAATTTGGCTGGCACAATTCCGGTGGGAACTGCACCGGGATACCGGCCCCGCCCCTGCCGGTCAGGGCCTGATCCGGGTACCCGGAACCTGCTTGGGAAAGAAGTCCTCGCAGCCGCCTTCCCTGTAAACGTCGGCGGTGGAACAGTGCAGACCGCCGCCGAACGGATACGCGTCACGGAACGGCAACGGAATCACGTTCATCCCCAGACGATCCAGCTGTTCCATCTGATGAACCTCGCTGGCCTCAACGATCACGGTTCCGTGATCCAGCACCAGGCAGTTCATGGACAGCCAGATACTGGAGTAACAGAGCGGCGGCGGGGTCTCATGGGCAGGCTGGGCGGCGTCCACGATTTCCCAGTCATTGGCCTCGAAAATCTTCCGTTGCGCCTCCGGCAGGCGACGGTTGGGATTGTTGATGATGAGGCCCGGCCGAAGCGGCACGAAGGTGGCATCGATATGGATCGGATAGGGGTCGCCGGGAAAATTCACGCCATGGACGCGGTGGTCGGGAAAATGCCGTTGCAGCCATTCCATGGCCCGGCGGTTGGTGGTGAGTCCATGCTGGCAGAACAGGTCCTTGCCAAGGCGCATGACGTCGGCCGCGTCGAACAGCGGTTCGGCCTCCGTGGTCACGAAATCCAGCGCGGCGGTGCGCTCCAGCCGCTCCTCGATGGTGATGTCGTCAAAATAGCCCGCCTTGTATGAGCGGTCATCTAGGCGAGGACGGGGCGCCTGCTCCCAGCGGAAGTTGGGATCCTCATCGAAATACCGCTGCATCAGGTCGTGATAAGCGAGGTACTCGAAGTAGCGGCAGCGAAAGGACATTGCCGCGGAAAGAATCTCGTTCCCCACCGTGAGCAGAACGTCACGGGGCGGCATGCAGCCGAACTGGCTGCCGGTCGTGAAGTCCGGCGTCACCACGGCCTGATTCCACTGGATCGGTGTAGGCCGGTCCACCCGGATGCCCCTTTCCTCCAGCACACTTACCAGGCTGTCCAGCTGGGCGTTGGCCTTCTCCACGGTCTCCAGTGGCCTTGGGCCCCACATGCCGTGCATGTCGCTGTCCTCGGGCACCTTGGCCTCGGTGGCAGGCTCGCTGGGAGGGATGCAGGTATGGTCGGCCCGGCCGACGATGATATGCTTCAGCGGATCGAACTCGTTCCAGGAATTGACGACGGTATTGGCCATGACAGGAAGGGAAAGGACTCACCAGACAAAACCGCGCTAATATAGTCGAAGTCGGTGGCACATTGCAGCAAAATCATCCAGCCTCCGCCTTGCCGATTCGCCAAACCAACGAACCCGGGACCGGTGCCGTGCGGCGTACGGCAACCGGTCGCAACCGGGTTCTGCGCCGAAATCAGACTCCAGCAACCATGTTGCCGGGCCGCCTCCTTGCTATCCACACGGCAATAGCCAGGCTTGCCAGGGCCAGCACGAGAATGAGGCCAATCAGTACCTCGGCCCTCGGCTGGACTTCCATGACATGTCCGGTGACAGCGGTGACGGCCGCCCCTACGGCCACAACGACCGCACCGGACAAGCCTGACGCGCTCGCCGACAGCTCCTTGCGCATGAACATGACCAGGGAACTTGCGCCCGGCATCGTCAGGCCGTTTCCAAATCCCACGAAGACAATCCCGCTAAACAGGCTCCATGGCGTCACCCATCCCGCCAACAGCACCGCCAGACATCCAAGAAGCCCCAGGTTCGCCATGATGCGGCCGAACACGATCATCTTGTCCAGATCACGGGAAGCGGAGTACCTGCCGGACAGGAAGCTGCCGAACAGGAAGCCAACAGTGATCGTCGCCATTCCAAGACCGATCCGAGACTCCGGCAACCCCAGTTGCTCGCCGGCGACAAACGGTATGCCGCTGATAAAGGCAAAGAACCCGCCGACCGAGAAAGCCATGATGAGCGTATATGCCCAGAAATGCAGGTTGGTCAGCAATTCCAGGTAGGATTGCACAAAGTCCGAACCGCTTCCGGCATTTCCACCCGCGGTTTCCGGGAGTTGCACCAGAACCAACACCCACAAACCGACCCCGGCACCGGTGAACACCCAGAAATTGGCCCGCCATCCTGCTATTTCACCCAGAAACCCGCCAATGGACGGGCCGATGATCGGGGCAAGACTCATCGCCATGGCCATGTAGCCGAGTATGCTCGCTGTCTGCTTCAGTCCAGCGATATCGCTCACAATGGCCCGGGACAGGGCTGTGCCCGTGACTACCGCGCCCTGCAGGACACGGAAAAAGAGAAACGCCTCGAAACTGACGGCGAATGCACAGCCGACCGAAGCGACGACAAACAGCGCCAGGCTCGCAAGAAGGACTGGACGGCGACCATATCTGTCTGCAACCGGCCCCGCTAGGATCTGAATCACCGCCGTAAAGGCTAGATAGCCCGACACCGCCAGGGACATCGTGTCGTACCCCACCCGGAATTCACCGGCCATTACACCCAACGACGGCAGAAACATGTTGAGCGACAGCAGGGGAACCGATGTCAGCAGTATCAGCGTCAGAATCGGTTTTGAGTCGGATGCCCGTGCCATGAAGTTTCCCTGAAAAGCGAAGCCGCTCAACCGAGTCGGCGATCGTCGAGAGCAGTTTCAGCCCAGCAATCTTCCATCAGCCCGTGCACGCAGAACGATTCCGGGGCGTTCCCGTGTTCTGTCCGGTAGCATCCCCCGACATGGGAACTCCCGCCCGCCGATGCGCCGGCCTGGTCAGCCAATGTGCATGCCCATGTTCAGACGCTCTTCGGGCATGAAACCGATCGACTCGTAAAATTTCCGAACATCCGCATTGGTCGGACGAATCTGGAGGTTGACCTTCGTGCAACCCTTGGTACGCAATGCGCGGACGGCATGATCCACGAGAGCCCTGGCGATTCCTCTCCGGCGGTACTCCGGCGCGACCGCCACCTTGTACAGCCATCCGCGGTGGCCGTCGTATCCCGCCATCGCAGTGCCGATGATCAGCCCGCCATCCTGTACGACAATCAACATCCCATCGCCCGTGGCGAGTTTGGCGTCGAACACCTTCTCGGGTGCGTTGTGGGGCGGGTCGTCCGGGAAAATCCGGTTCCACAATGCAACAACGCCCGGGCGGTCGGCAACAGTGGCCGGTCGAATCTGCAATTGCCTGTACCTCGGCTCTGGGGGAGATTGCTACAGGGGATTACCCGGCCACAATTCTGCGGATACGTAAACCCGAAGGCGTGGACATTACCCCGTCATGCAAGGAAATGAAAGCGGGCGGAGATTGCCGCGCCTGCCCCTCGTTTAGTGAGTCAGGGATTTGTACAGGCTGCTGTTGACGGTCGATGGCTGCGGCGTCCGGACGAGAATCAGATTTTCGTGACGACAGGGAACAGTTCCTATATCGGCCTCCCGGCATCTGTCGGGGCCGGCTTCCCCACGGGGGATCTCGAAAGACGATACTGGGGCTTGCAGATGTCGGGAGCATCTGCAAAGAACGACGGGCTAAACCCGAGAATATCAACCAGGAACGACTGCCCTGGTCCAGTAATGGCAACCGACCGGTCATTCCGTGACCGGACGATAAATCCCCGCTCGACCATGTTTCCGGCGATCGCCGCGCCAAGGGCACCCGCGACATGCGGGAGCCTCTCGGTCCAGTCCAGGCAGCGGGGACAAAGCTGGCGCCTTTTTGCCCGGACCCCGGCAAGGTCCACGCCGATCTCCCGGTAGATCCGGTGTTCCTGCTCCGGCAGGCGGTAGCTATCCCGGCCAAGGACCAATGCGCCCATTTCCATCAGGCTCTTCGAGATGCCCACCCCGAGTTCCCCTGCCAGATGGTCGTAACAGAACCGTGCTTTTTTCAGGTCATGCCTGACGGCGCGTCGGGGACCGTGGCCATTCCTGTCCGGCACATCGCAGGCGAGTCGCTCGATGAAGGCCGCAACCGACTCGCCGTTGATTTCAAAGTAGTGGAATCGCCCGCATTTCCGCCGGAACAGAAGGCCCGCCTGCACCAGTTCGCCAAGGTGGCTGCTCGCGGTCTGGTTGGTGATGCCGGCATGCCAGGCCAGCTCGGTTGCCGACAGTGCCCTGCCTCCCATGAGCGCATGCAGCATCGCCACCCGGCTCTCGTGACCAATTGCCCTGCCGAATTCCGCCAAGCCCATTTTATTCCTCCTGTTCAGACCAGATTAACAACCGACAGGGTTTCATGGCATGGGAGTCCGCTCACTATCCCGTGACTCCGGGACGGATTCTGCCAGTTTTTCTCAAGCATCAGACTATCACATGCACCAATACCCGCCTCACGCCTCCTTCGTGTCTCCTCCGGCAACTGTCCTGCTGGAGCTTGTGATGTAGACGACAGCAGCGAAGAGGATCATCGCCCCTCCCAGCAGTACGGGAAGGTTCACCCGCTCACCGAACAGCGCCCATGCCCAGAACGGGGCAAGCGGAATCTCGGTCAGGCCCACGAGGGCTGCGACCAGGGCGGACACCTTCTTCACGCCGACCAGGTACACGCCGAAGCCCATGCCAACGTTCACGGCACCATAGAGAAACAGCCAGAGGTAATCGGCAGGGATAGTGTTACCGAAAGTGGCGAACGGGGCGGTAACCACGGCCCCCATGAAGGCGGAGAAATACGTCGCCTTTGTGCTGTCCGCATCCGGGAAGAACTTCGCCGCGACGGTCAGGGAGGCCATGAAAAGTGTCATCCCGAAAGCTAGCAGAATCCCGGCAAAATCGTTCGGCAGACTGTTCCCGGACACCATGACGGCCACTCCTGCGGCTGACACCAGGCAGCAGCCGAGCGACAGGCAGTCGGCACGGATACCCAGGAATACCAGGGACAGCGCGAATGTAACGAGCGGCATGGTGCCGTAGACGAATGCCACGTTCGCGATAGTGGTGAAGAAAAACGCGGAAATGAAGCAGATCATTCCCGCTGTCGACAGGCCGGCGATCACCGTCTCTCCAAGGGTGAAACTGAAAACCGTCCTGAGTTCGACGGGCTTTCGCTGCATGGCCATCGCGATTCCGAGCACGAATAGACCGCCGAACAATGACCGCCAGAACAGTGTTGTCGGAATATCCGTTGTAACGAACCGGGTAAAGAGACCGGCCGTGCTCCATGAAACTGCGGCCACGAGCACGAACAACACCCCCGCCACGTTCACTTTCGACATTTTCTCTCTTGTCCCGTGACGAGGGGATGCAGTTCGCGGGCGGGTGCAACTTGCGGACGGGCCATACCCGAAAATATATTCCGCAGGGTTGCCCGATCCAATCACAATTGCTTCGACAGTCATCGAACTGTCTTACCGATATCCGTGACAATCCTCCGCCATCGTAGAATAAGCCGTCATCAGGAATTGTTTTTCTGCATCACCAAGGGGTCGAAATGTTCCAGACAGACGCAATTCGGAATTTATCCACGGAGTGGTCGGAATGAACGGACTTGGTCGTGCAGGAATGCGATAGATCCAACAGAACCGCGAAATTGCGGGATTTCCTCCATGTGATCCAGGACATCCCATATGGACGAGCCAGTTCAACGGAACCCGATTCTGTATTAAGAGATTGGCGCGGAACTTGCTCGGGTAAGCACCTGTTGGGATACAAGCTGTTAAGTGCCTGTGATTATGCCCCAAGGCTCTACCTGGGCAGGTCCCAGCGCAAGCCGGAAGTCGTGCCAATTGAGTTTCCCGAGTTTGATGAAACACAGGATGCAGTTTGGGACGTACATAATTTCCTCAAAGCCGGTCCCGACTCGAACATCGTAGATCTTACCTGGCCATCTTTTCTGATTGATCATGGATTCAATACGACTCGGGACTGGAAAGATGTGGTCTGATTTTGAACTGGCGACCCCTGTTACAGGAGTCGAGGAAATCGATCCGAGCCCCAGGGGTCTTGAATACAAATCGACCATTCTGAAAAAACTGAATGGCAAGAATCAGGCTGTACGTGAAAGGTACATCGCCGCCTTGACCCAACGAATTGCCGAACTATACGGAGATGAGAGCCCTTATCGGGAACGAGTCATTTCTCATGCAGTATGCCGGGGCAACTCTGCTGCGACGTACCGCTGAGCGTGTATAGCCATACAGTGGCGGTGCTTGAAGCCATGCGACAGAACAATTCCGAACACAGCCGGACCTGGCTGACCATGTAAACGGTTTTCTACACCGTCCAAAGCCAGATCTGCATCTGGAGAAGGCTTTATCCCAAGAACGACCGCCCGGATTACTGGCCTATGGCAAAATGAAGTAGGGATCGTCAATTTGCCTATCCAGTTCTTCCCTGATGCACGACAGGTTTTCATGACTCTGACCATTCGTCCTCCCGCCGCTGCCGATCGGCCCTCCTGGTACCGACTATGGAATGCCTATCTGGAGTTCCACGACAACAGCCTGCCGGATGAGATCTCGCGGATCACGTTCGATCGGCTTTTGGATCCGGACCGCTCGCAACAATGCGGGCTGCTTGCCCTGGAGGACGGACAGGCGGTGGGTTTGGCCCATTACATATTTCACCCGCACTGCCGGCATGTCGAGGACGTCTGCTACCTGCAGGACCTTTTCACCGACCCTGCCTATCGCGGCCAGGGTGTCGGCCGGGCCCTGGTCAAGGGGGTTTACGAGGCGGCCGACCGTGTGGGGGCGCCGTCGGTGTACTGGATCACTCGGGATTCCAACGAAATTGCCCGGGCACTCTTTGACCGGGTGGGGGAGCTCACACCATTCATCAAGTATCGCCGCAGTGAGTTCCGGATGCCCGGCAGCCCATATTCATCCCCCTTTGGACGCCCGCCTGACTGATTCCGCTGTTGCAACCGGCGGCCCGCCCCTTTCATCCCGGAAGAAACTGAATCAGAATCGGGCATGTCAACCTTGGAACCATCCCATGACTGACCGTGAAACTCCACCCGTGCAGCCGGTCAGCGGCACCGTGGTACCGCGATTCGCGGGGCCATCCACATTCTGCCGTCTGCCGGAACTGCGGGATGTGCCCTACTGCGATGTCGCCATTCTCGGGGTGCCGTTCGACGCCGGCACCAGCTACCGGCCGGGTGCCCGTTTCGGGCCCCAGGCTATCCGCCAGGCATCGCGCCACCTTCGCTTCAACTTCCATCCCGCCTACGCCACCGAGCCGTTCCGGGACATCCAGGTGGCAGACGCCGGCGATGTCGCCTGCAATCCCTACAGCATCGAGGAGGCCATCGGCCAGATTGAAACGGCGGCTTCCGAATTGCTGACCAAATCGGGCAGCATGATCAGCCTGGGGGGCGATCACACCATCGCCCTGCCCCTCCTGCGGGCCATGCACCGCCGCCATGGCCAGGTGGCACTGGTGCATTTCGATGCCCACCTGGATACATGGGACACTTACTTCGGGGCGCCGTACACCCACGGAACCCCGTTTCGACGGGCTTCGGAGGAAGGTCTGTTCAACGACCAGACCTCCATGCATGTGGGGATCCGTGGCCCCCTCTACAGCCGCGAGGATCTCGAACGTGACGCCGACCTGGGGTTCAAGGTCATACACTGCGACGAGCTCGAAGAACAGGGGCCCGGCCACGTCGCCCGCCGGATCCGTGACCGCGTCGGCGACGCCCCCCTGTACCTGTCCATCGATATCGACGTGCTCGATCCGGCCCATGCACCAGGAACCGGCACCCCGGAAGTGGCGGGGCTCACCAGCCGGGAACTGGTCAACATCCTGCGTGGACTGCAGGGGTTGAAACTGGTGGGTGGAGACGTGGTGGAAGTGGCCCCGGCCTATGACCACGCCGAGATCACTTCCCTGGCCGCCGCCACCCTGGTATTCGAACTGGTCAACCTGGTGCTCTGTGGGCAGGAATGAAGTGCCGGTGATCCGGCCGGGGAACGAGGGCGACACCACACCGGTCAACCGGATCTACAATCACTACGTTCTCCACACGACGGCGACCTTCGACATCGAACCCTGGAGCGATGACAAAAGGCAGGCATGGATCCTGGGTTTCGCGAAGCCGTATTTCCTGATGGTGGCGGAAGCCTCGGGAGAAATCGTGGGTTTCGCCCATAACGGGAAGTTCCGTCCCAAGGCCGCCTATGACTCGTCGACCGACGTCACGGTATACACCGCCCCGGATGCGGCACCCCCCGGGACGGGCACCGCACTGTACCAGGCGCTGTTCGAGCGCCTAAACACCACGGACCTGCACCGCGCCTACGCGATCATCGCCCTGCCCAACGCCTCCTCCATCGCGCTGCATGAGAAATTCGGATTCAACCTTGCCGGCGTGCTCGGCGAGGTCGGCACCAAGTTCGGCCGGCGGGTTGACGTGGCCTGGTACGAGAAGCCCCTGCCCCACCGGTGAATCCCGTTCCCTGACTGCCGGGCCCGCAGCGCGTATAATCGGCGTCCCCGCCCAATCCGATAGCGCTTCACCATGTCCAGACCCAGCGATCGCAGCCCGGACGAGTTGCGGCCGGTCAGCATCATTCGCCACTACACCCGTCACGCGGAAGGTTCCGTCCTGATCAGCCTTGGCGACACGCGGGTACTGTGCACCGCCAGCATCGACGAGCGCGTGCCGCCGTTCCTCCGCCACCGGAAGAAGGGTTGGGTCACCGCCGAATACGGCATGCTGCCCAGGTCCACGACCACGCGCACCGACCGGGAGGCCGAAAGGGGCAGGCGGTCCGGGCGTTCCCTGGAAATCCAGAGACTCATCGGCCGCTCGCTGCGCGCGGCGGTGGACGCCAGCGTGCTCGGTGAACGGACGATCACCGTGGACTGCGATGTGATCCAGGCCGACGGCGGCACCCGCACCACCGCCATCACCGGGGCCTGGGTGGCGCTCCGGGACGCCGTGAACTGGCTGCTGTACCACGACCTCATCGCGGACGATCCGGTCCATCGCGCGGTTTGCGCGGTCTCGGTGGGCGTGTTCGAGGGACAGGTGGTGACCGACCTCGACTACGCGGAGGACAACCGGGCGGAAACCGACATGAACGTTGTCATGGATGACCGGGGCGGCCTGATCGAGGTGCAGGGAACCGCGGAACGCAATCCATTCGACCGGGACACGCTGAACCGGATGCTGGATCACGCCGGGAAAGCCTGCGAGACCCTGTTCGCAAGCCAGCGGGACGCCCTGGAGAACTGAACGGGAACGACCATGACGCGTTTCGTGCTCGCCACAGGCAATCCGGGCAAGCTCCGGGAGATGCGCCGCCTGTTGCCGGGATACGACGTCGCACCGCAATCCGACTTCACCCGGGAACGCGTCGATGAAACCGGACTCACCTTCGTGGAGAACGCGATCCTGAAGGCGCGTCACGCCAGCGGGGCGAGCGGCTTGCCCGCCGTGGCGGACGACTCCGGGCTGGAGGTGGACGCGCTTGATGGCGCGCCCGGAATCCTCTCGGCGCGCTATGCCGGGAAACACGCGGACGACCGGGAGAACGTGGCCAGGCTTCTCCGGGAACTGGAGGGCTTTTCCGGTCGAAGCGCCCGCTTCCGTTGCGTCATCGTGGTCCTGCGGCATCCCTCGGATCCGGCGCCCCTGATCTGCGATGGCGCTTGGGAAGGCGAGATCGCCCGGGCGCCGCGGGGGGACAACGGATTCGGTTACGATCCGGTGTTCATGGTGCCGGAACTCGGCGTGACCGCGGCCGAGCTGTCCGCGGACGAGAAGAATGCCCGCAGCCATCGCGGACAGGCACTGACGGCACTGAAACGCGGACTTCGGTCCAAACCCATCCCCGGACATCCGTGACAAGCAACATGCTCCTGGACAAACTGGTTACCCACAAGGGCCCCAAGGGCCCCCTGCTGCTGGTGGTGGCCGACGGAGTCGGGCTGGCGCCGGCGGGGCCCGCCAACGCGGTGTCCCTTGCCGAAACCCCGGTGTTGGACCGCCTGATCGCGTCCCGTCACAGCGCCAGGCTGCATGCCCATGGCCCCTGGGTGGGCCTGCCCGGTGAAGACGACATGGGCAACAGCGAGGTGGGACACAACGCCCTCGGCAGCGGCCAGATCATCAGCCAGGGGGCAAAGCTGGTGAACGAGGCGTTCGCGTCCGGCGGCATCTTCGACAGCGACTCCTGGCGGCAGGTGGAAAGCCGGGGCGGGGCCGGGGCCTGCGTGCACTTCATCGGGCTGTTGTCCGACGGCAACGTGCACTCCCATATCGATCACCTGCTCGCCATGATACGGCGGTGCGCCGAATCGGGCATCGCCAGGGTCCGGGTGCACTGCCTGCTGGACGGACGCGACGTGGATCCGCGGTCCGCGCCGGTCTATGTCGAGCGGCTCCAGAAAGCCCTTCGCGACGCCGGCGACAACGGCAACCTCGACTACCGTATCGCCTCCGGCGGGGGCCGCATGGTGATCACCATGGACCGCTACCAGGCGGACTGGGACATGGTGAGGCGGGGATACGAGACCCATGTGCTCGGCGAGGGCCACCCGGTCACCGACGTGATCGCCGAGATCCGGCGGCAGTACGATTCGGATTCCCGGATCTCCGACCAGACCCTTGAACCCTTCGTGGTCACGGACGACGGGGGCAATCCCGTGGGGACGGTGGCGGACGGGGACGCGGTGGTGTTCTTCAATTTCCGCGGCGACCGGGCCATCGAGTTCTCCCAGGCCATGGAATCCGGATCATTCAATGCGTTCGAGCGCAAACGCCGCCCCGACGCGTTCTTCTGCGGCATGCTCGAGTACGACGGCGACCTCGGCGTTCCCACGAACTACCTGGTGAATCCGCCGGTGATCGAGGGAACCATGGTGGAATATCTCTGCGCCGAGGAACTGAAGACCTTCGCCGTCAGTGAAACCCAGAAATTCGGTCACGTCACCTATTTCTGGAACGGCAACCGCTCCGGCCGCATCGACGAGGAACTCGAAACCTGGGTCGAGATACCGTCGGACCGGGTCCCCTTCAACGAGGTCCCCGGGATGAAGGCGGAGGAAATCACCGAAGAGACCATCCGGCTGATGCGTTCCGGGGAATACCGTTTCGGCCGCATCAACTTCGCCAACGGTGACATGGTGGGGCACACCGGCGACATCCCCGCCACTGTGGCCGCCCTGGAAACCGTCGACCGGTGCCTCGGGCGGCTTGAGCAGGCCATCGAGGAACTCGAAGGCACCATGATCCTCACCGCCGATCACGGCAACGCGGACGAGATGTTCATCCAGAAGGGGGACCTGCGGATACCACGGACCGCCCATACCCTGAACCCGGTTCCGTTCGTGATCGTGGATTCCGCGAATGATTGCGGCTACCGCCTGCGGGACGACATCGATGGCGGCCTGGCGAACGTGGCGGCCACCGTGTTCAACCTGCTGGGCTACCGGGCGCCGGCGAACTATGAGCCGTCACTCCTCGCCTTCCCGGACGAACCCCGAAGCCGCCGGCTGATCCATGCGGGGGCCGTGGTGAACCTGGGCCTGGAGACGGTCAAGATGCCCAACGGGGACATCCTGGCCCTGGAGGTTGTGCGCCATCCGGGCGGCGTCGTGGTGATCGCCATGGACGACGAGGGGCGCATCTGCCTGATCCGGCAGTTCCGCCACCCCGCTGGCGGATGGATCTGGGAACTGCCGGCGGGACTGACGGAGGGCCGCGAGGATCCTCTGTCCACCGCGCACCGCGAACTGAAAGAGGAAACCGGCTGCACCGCGGATGACTTGATTCCCCTCGGCTCCACCCTGACCACCCCGGGATTCTGCAGCGAGCGGCTGCACATCTATCTTGCCGCCGGCGCCCGGCCCGGCAAGGCCGA
This sequence comes from Gammaproteobacteria bacterium, assembly GCA_009842505.1. Classification (GTDB taxonomy): domain Bacteria; phylum Pseudomonadota; class Gammaproteobacteria; order Arenicellales; family Poriferihabitantaceae; genus VYFG01. The sequence goes on along the minus strand of VYFG01000009.1, from coordinate 31,430 downwards.
GCCCGAAGACTACGAGTTCATCGAGACCCACTGGATGACCGTGGCGGAAGCCCTTTCCATGGCAAGGGACGGCACCATCGACGACGCCAAGACCATCGTGGCGCTGTTCCGTCTCCAGGGGTGGCTCGAGCGCCGGGAAAACGGCTGAACGCCGTGACCGGTCGGTCCCGGCGGCTCAGCTCAGGAGGGACTTGACCAGGCCGCTTAAGGCACCCATGTCGGCCCGTCCCTGAACCCGGGTTTTCAGGATCCCCATGACCTTGCCCATGTCCTTCATTGAGGCGGCGGAGGTTTCGGTGATGGCCTGGCGCACCAGTTCCTCCAGTTCGTCGCCGGACAGCTGATCGGGCAGGTACTTTTCAAGAACCTGGATATTGGCCTGTTCCTTCGCCACGAGGTCCTCTCGACCGCCTTCACCGAACTGCTCGGCCGCATCGGTACACTGCTTGATCAGCTTCTGGATGATCTGCATGACCCCGCTGTCGTCCAGTTCGATACGCTCATCCACCTCGCGGCGCTGGACCGCGGCACGGATCATGCGGATGGTTTCCAGGGCAACGGCATCCTTCTGCCGCATGGCAGATTTCATGTCGTCCAGGATGCGCTGTTTGAGTTCAGACATGGGGCAGTTCCGTCGTCCGGGATTCAAGCCCTTGGGAATTTAATCCCGGACTGGGGCCATGGAGGGTGTGGGCTGGTGCCGGTCCGCACGGTGATACCGCGCCCGGCGCCGGGTGGTCCGGATCAGTACAGGCGCTTGCGCCTCGCCTTCTGCCGGGAGACGCGTTTCATCTCCCTGCGGACAGCGGCATCGGCATTGCGCTTGCGGATGGTGGTGGGCTTTTCGTAGTGCTGGCGGCGACGCGACTCGGCGAAAACGCCTGCGCGCTCACAGGCGCGCCGGAAGCGGCGCAGGATCACGTCGAAGGGTTCGTTTTGTCGGACTTGTACCGAAGGCATAGACCAGTCAGCTCCTTGTAGAGGCGTTTCTAACGGGGGCGCGATTTTACTCGGGATCATCCCGCAAGTCGAGGCGGAAATGGTCAAAACGGGAATTTCCGGGTTTCCGCCTGGATTCCGCCTCCCCTGCCCGGAACGGTCCCGGCAGAGCCCGGGACAACTTGCGAAAACAGGGCCCTCCGGGCCAATTCACGCTAGAATCGCCCCTTTCCGGCAGCAGGCAAAGACACCGATGACAACCCCCGAGAACCGTAGCCGAAACAGAGAATCACTGCGCCCGGACCATGACCATTTCCTGGCCCGTTTCGATGAAATCAAGGCCCGGGGACTGAATCTCGACCTTACCCGGGGTAAGCCGTCCGCCAGCCAGCTGGACCTGTCGAACAACCTTCTGGCCCTCCCCGGAGAAGAATACCTGGACAACGGGGTCGACACCCGGAATTACGGCGGCATCGACGGTCTGCCGGCCATGAAGGCACTGTTTGCAGAGATTCTCGAGGTGCCTGCCTCCAACGTGATCGTGGGGGGCAACTCCAGTCTCAACATGATGTTCGACACCCTGGCGCGGGCCTGCCTGTTCGGCGTACCAGACGGGCACGGCCCCTGGAGCGCTGACGGCGGACGGAAATTTCTCTGCCCGGTGCCGGGGTATGACCGCCATTTCCGTGTCACCGAGCACCTCGGATTTGAACTGGTCGCCGTGCCCATGACGGACCACGGCCCCGACATGGACCGGGTCGAGGCGCTGACTGCAACGGACCACGACATCAAGGGCATCTGGTGCGTGCCCCGGTTCAGCAACCCCACAGGTTGCTGCTACAGCGAAGAGGTGGTGCGGCGCCTGGCGGCCATGCCGGCGGCAAGGGACTTCCGGATCATCTGGGACAATGCCTATGCGGAGCATCATCTCGGAGATCCCCCGCCGCCGCTCGCGAACATCTACGATCTTTGCGCCCAGGCGGGAAATCCCAACAGAGTGATCGAATTCGCCTCAACCTCGAAGATCTCCCACCCGGGCTCCGGCGTGGCCGCCATGGCCGCGAGCGATGAGAACGTTGCCGACACCCTGCGTCACCTGTCTGTGCAGACTATCGGTCCCGACAAGGTGAACCAGCTGAGGCACCTGCGCCTTTTCGGCAACATCCAGGGGCTGCGCAGCCACATGCTCAGGCACGCCGACCTGGTGCGACCCAGGTTCGAGGCGGTAGACGGGGTGCTGGTACGCGAACTGGGTGAACTGGGCATCGCTGACTGGACCCGGCCCGGCGGGGGATACTTCATCAGCCTGGATGTGCCGGACGGGACCGCCGCCCGGGTCATTTCCCTGGCCGCCGAGGCCGGGGTCAAGCTGACGGAAGCAGGCGCTCCCTTTCCCTATGGCCGGGACCCAGACGATCGCAATATCCGGATCGCGCCGACATTCCCTGCGCTGGAGGAAGTGGGTCTCGCCACCGAGGTGCTCGCCGCCTGCGTGAAGCTGGCAGCCAGCGAATAGCCGTCCGCGGCCCCTCCAGACAGCTCAGGAATAGTCCGCCAGCACCCGGTCGCCGGCCACTTCACGCCGCCAGCCCCGGAACAGCTCGATTTCCACCGTACCGCGGACAAAATCCTCCACGGCGGCCCGGTTGGCCAGCAACGACGGGCTGATCCCGATATCCTCCGCGACGTCCCGCAGCAGTTTCATGATGCCCTTGACCCGCCTGCGGTCATCGGGTGCAAGCACCTGGGTCCAGATGACGCCGGAACCCGGGTTCCTTGGCGTTTCCCGGCAGATGCGCACCAGGGCATCGCCGTACCTGCGCAGCGCCCCTCGGGAAATTCCCTCCACGCGCGCGAGCTTGGCCATGGATCCCGGAGGATCGCGGCTGATCGACAGCAGCGCCGGCGTCGGCAACACCCATTCCCGGGGCAGGTTCTTTTCCATGGCTTTTTGCTCCCGCCAGACCGCAAGCCGGCGGGCGGTCTCCTGGGCCTCCACCGGCAATGCGGCGGCGCCCTTGAGCCGGAGCCAGGCCTTGCCGGGGTCCGGTCGCCACGTCTCGGGGGCAATCTGCCGCCTGCACTCCTCCCTGAACCAGGACATCCTGTCGTACCGGTCGAGCCGTTCTTCCAGGTAATCGCGCAGGTCGTGGAGATAACGCACATCGTCCGCGGCATAAGCCAACTCGGAAGCAGGCAGCGGACGCCTTGCCCAGTCCGCACGGGTGTGATCCTTGGGAAGCGAAACGCCGGTGACCTCGGCCACCATTGCCGCGTAGCTGACCTGGTCGCCGAAACCGCAGAATGCCGCCGCCACCTGGGTGTCGAACAGGGCGCCCGGGGAGGCATCGATCCGCGTATCCAGGGCCTCCAGGTCCTGGCGGCAGGAATGCAGCACGATTTCCGCCCCGGAATCCTTCATGAGTGCCCGCAGGGGGGCAAGATCTCCGATCGCCAACGGATCGAGCAGCACCGGATTCCCCGTTCCCCGAAGCTGCACCAGGCAGAGGACGGGCGCATAGGTCTTTACCCGCATGAATTCCGTGTCCAGCGCCACCACCCCTGCCGACGACAGTTCGGCACAGGCGATTTCCAGCTGATCGTCCCGCTCGATGATTGTGAATCCGGCCATGGCGCAATGATAACATCGGGCTCTTCGCCGCCCCATTCCCATGCTGCCCGCCATTACAACCCTGATCCGTATCTGCCTGCTCGTAGCCAGGCCCCAGGATCTGCCTGCTTCGCGGGAATTCTTCTACCTGTGCGTTGCGGCCGCCTTCGCGATCCTGTTCATGGGCTACAGCATACTGGCGGGCACCGGCAATCCCCTTCTGCTGGCGGCCATCAATACCGCGTTATTGGGCGTGATCTGGCTGGTCATCCTGCAGGTCGCCGGGCGGACGGACCGGTGGATCCAGTCCGCCAGCGCCATATACGGGTCCGCCGCCATCCTGAACCTGATCTCCCTGCCCATCATCACCAGCGGACTGGATATTCCCTCAATGGACAAGGAGGGAATCAGTGAGACATCGAGACTGGTGATCATCGGCCTTTGGGCCTGGGAGGTCGCAGTCACCGCACGCATCACCCGGGAGACCCTGGAAATCAACCTGCCCCTGGCCGTAATCCTCAGCGTCGCCATGTCCTTCGTCCTGCAGATGGCCATGGTCACCATGTTCGGATCCACCTCTTGAACATTTTCATCGCCGGCATCTGCGGCACCTTCATGGCGGGCATCGCCCAGCTGGCCCGGGAACTCGGCCACCGGGTCAGGGGCTGCGACGCCAACGTGTATCCGCCGATGAGCGAAGTGCTGGCGGATGCCGGGATCACGGTGCACAGTGGATATGATCCGGCGCATATCGATGCGGATACCGACCAGGTGGTCATCGGCAACGCCCTGTCCCGGGGGAATCCGCTTGTCGAGGCGGTGTTGGACGACGGGATGGTCTACCGTTCCGGTCCCGCCTGGCTCGCGGAGCACGTTCTCGCACGCCGCCGCGTGATCGCCATGGCCGGCACCCACGGCAAGACCTCCACGGCGTCCATGATCGCCTGGATCCTGGAATCCGCCGGCAGGAGCCCGGGATTCCTGATCGGCGGAAAGCCCGGGAACTTCCGGGAGACCGCCCGCCTGGGAGGCGGCGTGGATTTCGTCATCGAGGCGGATGAGTACGACACGGCGTTTTTCGACAAGCGATCAAAATTCGTGCACTACAGCCCGGCGATCGCAGTGTTGAGCAACCTGGAATTCGATCACGCGGACATCTTCGACAACGTGGAACAGATCAGGCGCCAGTTCCATCACCTGATCCGGATCGTCCCCCGTAAAGGCAGTGTCGTGGTCAACGCCGACGATGCAAACCTCTCGGCGGTTCTCGACCTCGGTCTCTGGTCGCGCCGGGTGGATTTTTCCCTGGCAAGCCCACACGCCGAATGGCACGCGGTACCCACCGGGCCGTCGACGACATCCTTCGACGTGATGAAACAGGGCGAGGTATCCGGCACCGTCCGGTGGGACTGCATCGGCACACACAACCTGCAAAACGCCCTGGCGGCGGTAGCAGCATCGTCGGAAGCCGGCATCGACCCTCGCGCCGCCTGCGAGGCGCTGGCGCAATACCGGCCCAGCGCACGGCGCCTGCAGTGCCTGCACCGCTCCTCCAGGGCCATCCTGTTCGAGGATTTCGCCCACCATCCCACCGCCATCGCCCGTACCCTGGAGGCCCTGCATGCCCACTACCCCGGGCACCGCCTGGTGGCGATTCTCGAACCCGGATCGAACACCATGCGGATGGGACACGACCCGGGCACCATGGGGCGTGCCCTGTCCCTGGCGGATGAAACCATCCTCTACCGAAGCGCCGAGCTTTCCTGGGACCCGCTGTCCCTTCCCGGAGCGGACCGGATCACGGTCATCGACGAACCGGAAGCGGCTGTCTCCCTGGCACTCAAGAGGGCCACCGGTGGTGCGGTGGTCGTTGCCATGAGCAACGGAGGATTCGGCGGCATTCCCCGCAAACTGGCGAATGTACTGGATGATGCAACCGGAAATCCCAGCGACGATGAACATTGATGAAACTTGATGATCTCCAGATGGTCAAAAGGATTCGGTACAATCCGCTTCCAGTCATCAAAACCCCGGAACCAGAACATGAAAAAGCATCTGCTCGGAGCGCTATTCACGACCTTCTGCCTGTTGTTCGCTGCCCAAGGCATGGCCCAGGACAGCGAATACGTGGAAGGCGGGCACTATGAACTGCTCGATGAAGTCCAGCCGGTCCAGACCGGAGACAAGATTGAAGTGGTGGAGATGTTCTGGTACCGCTGTCCCCATTGCTACCGCCTGGAGCCCTACCTGCACCGGTGGCTGGAAAACAAACCGGAGAATGCCGAGTTCGTACCCATTCCCGCCATCCTGAACGAAAACTGGGCGTTCCATGCAAGGGTGTATTACACCTTCGAGGCGCTGGGCCTGACCGACCAGCTGCACGTAAAATTCTATGACGCCCTGCATAGGGAGCGAAGACCCTTCAACACGCCGGAACAGGTTGCGGACTGGGTGGGAGAACAGGGCATCAACAAGGATGCGATTCTCGGAACATTCAACTCCTTCGCGGTCAACAACAAGGTCAGTTTCGCCGGCGTCATGACCCGGAAATACGGAATCAACGGCGTGCCGTCCATCATCGTGGACGGCAAGTACCGCACCAGTGTTTCCATGGCAAGCAGCCATGAAGCCCTGCTGGACCTGATCAATTACCTCGTGGAAAAGGCCGCCGCCGAACGCCAGTCCTGAGGTACCTTACAGCTGTTGCCAACGCTCCTGCAGTGAGCGAAGAATCCGAGGGGCGGCTGCACCTGATGACATCCAAGCGAATGCCTGGCACCTCGATCTCGGGTTCAGACGCAGTGGGCGTGCTTAGTCGTTGTTTCGGTCGATGTTCATCCCTGTCCTGATCCTTACTCTGTTTTCAGTAACCACTATGATTGCTTCCTGCCGCATCACTGCACCGTGGCTTTCAACCAAGGTCAGCAAAACTTCACGAAGCCGCACGAACCGAGATGCGATCATGTACCTGTTCTCCGGCCAAAGTGCGGTGAGCAAAAAGCAGGCAAGCCTGGATATCCTCCCGTTCGAGAAACGGATAGTTTTTTAGCAAGTCATCGACAGACTCGCCTGCGGCGAGATTGGCGAGGACATGCTCCACAGCAATCCGCATGTCGCGGATGACCGGCTTGCCACCAAAAATCTCGGGGCGGACCGTAATGCGTTCCAGCAATTCAGCCTCTTGAGTCATGATTTCCTCCTATACTGGATCGATTTTACGGGAACCGGCTGGAACGGCAATGACATCTGCTGTTGGTCAGGGTCACCGCCTGGCACTTCTGCTGCTCCCCCGGATACAGCCCGGGTCAATCCACTCAAGTATCGCTCAAGCTCATCCCCATTCGGAATCGGGGTAGCCCAACCTTCCTTGATGAACTTCTGGTTCCCTTTCGTCATTACCTCGGAAAGCAGTTCATCCGGGTGGGCGATACAGGCAAGCGGTCTATTCTGGTCACGGGCAAACCGAACCGTGTGCACGGTGCCCCCCTCAAGGTCCGTCTCGATTACGAGAACCGCATCCGACAAACCGCTCTGGATTCGGTCGCGCTCAGCAAACGATGCCTGAATCGGACCAAAACCAATCGGATATTCGCTCACCAGGCAACCCTCAAGTTCGACAAGACGCTCTGCCAGATCCCGGTTCGTGGCCGGATAGACCATGTCGAGACCATGGGCCAGAACAGCCACGCCGACACCGTGAGTTTCCAGACACCCTTCGTGCGCATACGTGTCGCATCCATTGGCCAAGCCACTTACGATGATGAAGCCGGCCTCGACGGCAGTTCGCGCAGACCTCGACGCCACTGCCTTGCCGTACGAAGTCGGCTCTCGTGTACCCACCACGGCCAAACATTTTGTCGCATGAAGCCCGTCGATCTTTCCCTTCACGAACAGCACAGCCGGCGGATCAGGAATCTTCTTTAACCGCTCCGGGTAGAGTGCATCGTGGAAGGAAATCGCCTGTATACCGAGATCGTGACTGAGATCGAGCTGCTCTTCACTTTCAGCCCATGCATCCGAAAATTCGGACGCCGAAACGGAAACCCGACGCAATCTCGATACGCACGACAATACTGCCTCGCGACAGCCGGGCAGATCGGTTTCCCGAATCGGCTGATCTACGATCCTCAAGGCGGTCCGCCTCCCAAGGCCCCGGAGTTTCAGAAGCGAAAGAAGGGCGACAGTGGTGGGCGTGGCTGTCATGGGTACGCCGTACTATCTGATTTGTATGGAGCGTTCACTGCGTTTCACCCCTCTTCCGGCATTCTGCCCATATATTCGGCATATGGTTGTTCGTTATCCTGACGCCGAAATATTCCATGTGATATCCACGATCTTCGGCATTTCCAAGACACCCTCCGTGGACGTTTACCACCCCGGTTGGTCTTGTGGATTGATTTCGCATTGGTCCGGACGGACCGGAAATTCCCCGGCAGGATCGCCTCTCTCAACCGGCATGTCCGATCAATGCGTGGAGAAATCCTCCATGCTGCCACCCGCAACGAGTTCACCGGCGTTCCGGATGAAGGCCAGCAGGCTGGAGACCCCCGGCATCTCGCTGGCGAAATAGTACTCGGCGCAGCGGATTTTCGTTTTCAGGAACTCGGCGCCCAGGTTCTCGTCCCCTGCGCCGTCGTCCCGCAGGCAGGCCGCCCGGTGTGCGGATTTCGCCATCAGCCATCCACAGGCCACCACGCCCCACAGGCGCAGATAGGGCTCGGCCACCGCAGCCACCTCCCGGATGGCGCCAGGGGACCGGTTCACCAGAAGGTTAGCCGCGGTCACCAGTGAATCCAGCGCATCGTCAAGGGTGCGGGCCATCTCCTCGCCGATCGCGTCGAAACCCGCAACGTCCTGGCGGATGTAATCGATTACCCGTAGTGTCATCTGCCCCTCATCCCGGACAAGCTTCCGTCCCGACAGGTCCAGCGCCTGAATTCCCGTGGTGCCTTCATAAATGGGCGTGATTCGCTGATCGCGGTAGAACTGGGCCGCACCGGTTTCCTCGATGAATCCCATGCCCCCGTGCACCTGCAGCGCCATCGACACGTTTTCAAGCCCGAGCTCCGTGGAATATGCCTTCACGATGGGGGTCAGGATTTCAACCATGTCCGCCGCCGCCGTCCGGGTCTCCTCCTCGGGGTGACTATGCGCCTTGTCCATGCAGGATGCTGACACCAGGCCGAGTGCGCGCAGCGCCTCGTTGCGGCACTTCTGCGTCCACAGGTTTCGCTGTATGTCCGGGTGATGAATAATGGCGACGCGGTCCCCGTCCGGCTTGTCGATGGCCTTGCCCTGGAACCGCTCGGCGGCATGTTGAACAGCCTTCTGGTACGCCCTCTCGGCAACGGCATAGCCCTGTACGCCCACGGCGTGTCGCGCCAGGTTCATCATGGTGAACATGTACATGAGCCCCCGGTTTTCCTCACCCACCAGGTAGCCGACTGCGCCTTTCCCGGGACCGTAGCCGAGAACCGCCGTGGGGCAGGCATGTATGCCCAGCTTGTGCTCGAGTGAGACCGTCTCGATGTCATTGGGCACCGTCCAGTTCCCGTCCGGGTCGGCAAGGAACTTGGGCACGATGAACAGGGATATGCCCTTCACCCCTTCCGGCGCGTCCGGCGTACGGGCAAGGACGAGATGAATGATGTTCTCTGTCAGGTCATGATCACCATAGGTGATGAATATCTTCTGTCCGGTGATCAGGTAGTGGTCGCCGTCCGGTACTGCGCGGGTGCGCACGGCGGCCAGGTCGGAGCCCGCCTGGGGTTCCGTCAGGTTCATGGTGCCGGTCCACTCCCCGGAGACGAGTTTTCCGAGGTATGTCTGCCGCTGTTCCTCGGAAGCATGGTCCAGTATGGCTTCGATTGCACTCTGGGTCAGCAGCGGACACAGCGCGAAGGACATGTTGGCGGATTCCCAGATTTCATGGGTGGCGGTGGTCACCAGCCATGGCAGGTTCTGGCCGCCGAACTCTTCCGGGAATGGCAGGCCATTCCAGCCGCCCTCGATGAACCCGGCATAGGCCGACTTCCATCCTTCCGCGGTGATCGTCTGTCCGCCTTCCAGGCGGACACCCTCACGGTCGCCGGTATGGTTCAGGGGCGCCAGTACCTCGCCGGCGAATCGACCAGCCTCTTCGAGAATCGCCCGCAACAGATCCGGCGACGCTTCCTCGAAGCCCGGGAGTTGTTGCACACCGGCCAGGTCGGCGAGTTCGGTGCAGGCAAAGTACAGGTCCTTGACTGGAGCGGTATAGGTCATGGCAATTCACTGGTCGGCGAACCGGATACCGGGAAACCGGAAAAACCCGATTCTATCGCCACTGGAGATGGAAAAGGAGCGGGGTCCGTCTATCCGGCAACCCCGCTCCGGCCCGGGCTAGTGTTCTCCCCCGGCCCTGAAGTTGAACACCGCGCCGGAACGTATGCCCGACGGCCAGCGCGATGTGATGGTTTTCAGCTTGGTGTAGAAATGCACGCCCTCGGGGCCATGAATGGCGTGATCCCCGAACAGCGAACGCTTCCAGCCACCAAAGCTGTGAAAGGCCAGCGGCACGGGAATGGGAACATTGACGCCCACCATGCCGATCTGCACCCTGTGGCTGAAATCCCGGGCGGCATCCCCGTCGCGCGTGAAGATTGCGGTGCCGTTGCCGTATTCGTGTTCGTTGATCATCTTCACCGCATCCTCATAGGAGTCCGCCCGGACGATGGACAGTACCGGGCCGAAGATCTCGTCGGTGTAGATGCTCATGTTGGTCCGGACCCGGTCGAAGATGGTGGCGCCGACGAAACAGCCGTCCTCATGTCCGGACACCTGGATACCGCGGCCGTCCAGCACCAGATCGGCGCCCTCCTCCACACCCTTGTCGATATAGCCCATGATGCGGTTCCGGGCATCCGGTGTGACCACCGGACCCATCTCGGCGTCGGGGTCCGTGTACGGGCCCACCTTGAGCCCCTCCACCCGGGGCACCAGTTTCTCGATGATGCGCTCGGTTGTGCCCTCGCCCACGGTAACCACCACGGAAACGGCCATGCAGCGTTCCCCGGCGGAGCCGTAGGCGGCGCCCATCACCGCGTCCACCACCTGGTCCATGTCCGCGTCGGGCATCACCAGCATGTGGTTCTTGGCCCCGCAAAGGGCCTGCACCCGTTTGTTGTTGGCAGTCCCGGTATGGTAGATGTACTGGCCGATGGCGGTGGAACCAACGAAGCTCACCGCCTGCACCCTGGGGTCCGTGAGCAGCGTGTCCACGGCTTCCTTGTCGCCATTGACCACGTTGAGCACCCCTTCCGGCAACCCGGCTTCGGTCATCAGTTCCGCCAGGAGCAGCGGGCAGGAAGGATCCTTCTCGGACGGTTTCAGCACGAAGGTGTTCCCGCATGCAATGGCCAGCGGAAACATCCACATGGGCACCATCGCGGGAAAGTTGAACGGCGTGATTCCGGCGCATACCCCCAGGGGCTGGCGCATGCTCCAGGAGTCCACCCCCGCAGCGACGCTCCCGGAATACTCGCCCTTCAGAAGCTGGGAAATTCCGCAGGCGTATTCCACCACCTCAAGTCCCCGGGTAATCGAACCCCTGGCATCTTCCAGGGTCTTGCCGTGTTCCGACGACACCGCCTCAGCCAGCCCGTCCATGTTGGACCTGATGAGATCGCGGAACCGGAACATGATCTGCGCACGCCGGCCGGCCGGTACCTCGGACCATGCGGGGAAGGCCGCCTGGGCCACGCCGATGGCCTGGCCTACTTCCTCCTTGCTGGCCAGCGGCACCTGTTTCGTGACCTGGCCTGTGGCCGGATTGAAGATGTCCCCCGCCCGGCCGCTTTCCCCGGGCACTTTCTTCCCGCCGATGTAGTGGTGCAACGTGGTGGTTATGGCTCTGTTCATGATTTCTACCTAGGATTCGATACTTGTTCGGTCGACCGTCCGCCGGGAACAGTATAAGCTGCGTGCCGGCAGACGGCTACTTCATGCTAACGGGCATGCTAGACGGATCGGGCGGCGGCGCACAGGTGATTGAGTTTCGATACCGCCAGATCCCTGCCGAGCAGGCCAAGACCGCAGTCCGGCGCCGCGATGAGGCGATCACGGTCGATATGATCCATGGCCTGGAGCAGGCGCTCCCGGATTTCGTCGACACTTTCCACCCGGCTCTTCGCGATGGCCACCAGGCCAAAGATTATCTTGGTGGTACTGAAATGCTCAAGCAGGCGCAGGTCGTTGTGACGGTGGGCGTCCTCCACGGACACGGCGTCGATGCTGGAGGCCTCCGCGGCATCCGCGATCTCCAGGTAGGCGCCCGGGTCCGCCTTGGGATAGTCGGGATGATCCAGCCGGTCCGGGTAGCCGCAGCACATGTGCACGGTCCGTTCGACATGGTCGGGACAGCCGTGAAATGCCCTTTCCAGATTCTCGAACCCGTAGTCCAGGGCCTCGGCCGGCTTGCGGGCGAACAGCGGCTCGTCGATCTGGATGTACCGGCAGCCGGCTTCAGCAAGCGCCAGCACCTCCTGGTTCAGTGCATCCGCGATATCCGCTCCCAGCTTCGCCGGATCATGGTAGTAGGCGTCCGCGTTGGTATCGGTCACGGTCATCGGGCCCGGCATGGTGAACTTGACCGGACGGTCGGTAAAGGCCTGGGCCCGCTTCCAGTCACCCGCGGCGAACAGGCGTTTCACGGACACCGGCCCGTTGATGGTGGGGAGGTTGGCGGCATAGGTTCCCCCGCGCAGCTCCCGGTTGGTCAGGTTGACGAAGTCAAAGCCGTTCAGATGGCGGCAGTGGTAATGGATGTAGTTTTCCCTGGGCACCTCGCCGTCCGTGGGAATATCGATTCCGGCTTTCACCTGTTCCTGCACGGCCTCCTCGATACCGCGGGAGATGATGGCTTCCGCGTCCGGGCCCAGGTCCTCCATGGCCCTTTTCCAGAGCTTGGTCGGATCCGCCGTGTCCGGGCCGGCGGGGATGTTGAACCAGTCAGGCAACTTGACGTAGTCGGGTTTCGGCCAGGCGCCGATACAGGTCGTCTTGATGGTCATGGTACGAAACTGCAATAGGTTGATTCATCACGGCAGACAGGCCCGTCATGCCGGCGCCGTATCCGCACGAAAGGTGGATTATGGCCGGGAACACCCGAATCCACCAACCTGATTGCGGTCATTTCGCGCCAAATTTGCCCTGCACCGCCCGTTCAGCGCCCATTCCTCGTCCATTCCACCCTGTGACCCGGAAGACCCGGTAGCTTACAATGTCCGGAACTCGTTGGCCGGATACGGCGTTTGACTGAATATCTTTTTCAACTGCCCCGCCAGGGTCAGGGCACACTGCAGACCCGGATACAGGAAATGCTGGTCAATGCCATCCTGGAGGGCCACCTTGCACCGGGAAGTGCCCTGCCCTCCAGCCGCAAGCTCGCGCGCCAGCTGAAGGTGGCCCGCAACACCGTGATCTATGCCTACCAGCATCTGGTCGACGAGGGTTTCCTGATTTCCAGGGAGCGCAGCGGTTTCTTCGTGAGTCCGGAAATACTCCGGGGCCGTGTTCGTCAGGCACCGGAACGAAGCCAGGGCAAGGACCGCATCCGGTGGGACGAGAAACTGGCCCTCACGCCCGACGACATGCGCCAGAACCTGAAACCCCTCGACTGGTACCAGTATCCCTATCCCTTCATCTGCGGGCAGTACGACCAGCAGCTATTCCCCATCGCCGACTGGCGCGAGTGTTGCCGGGAAGCGGCCGCCATCAGTGCGATCCACTGCTGGGCCAGGGACCAGGTCGACCGTGATCACCCGGACCTCGTGGACCAGATTCACCACAAGCTGCTGCCGCGCCGGGGCGTCTGGGCCGACCCGGACCAGATTCTGGTGACGGTCGGCGCCCAGCAGGGCCTGTATATCGCCGCGCAGCTGCTGCTGAACAGTGAGCGCCGGATGGGATTCGAATCTCCCGGCTACGTGGATGCGGAAAATACCTTCCGCATATTCACAGGGAACCTCAGCGCCCTGCAGGTGGACCTCAGGGGATTGGTCCCCGACGAGAATTTCGCGGCATGCGACCTGGTGTACACAACCCCAAGCCACCAGTATCCGACGACGGTCACCATGCCCAGGAACCGCCGCCAGGAAGTCCTGGAGGCCGCCAGCAAGCACGACGTGCTGATCCTTGAGGACGACTACGAGTCGGAGTTCAACTATGTGGGCGAGCCCACTCCGGCACTCAAGAGCATGGACGAGGACGGCCGCGTCATCTACATCGGCAGCCTGTCAAAAACACTGGCGCCGGGTATCCGCTTGGGGTTCATGGTGGGGTCCAGGGAGTTCATCCATCAGGCCAGGGCGCTCAGGCGGCTGATGATGCGCCATCCGCCGAGCAACAACCAGTTCGTGATCGCGGAGTTCCTGAAGCGTGGCTACCACGATGCGCTGGTGAACCGGCTGAGCCAGACCCTGCGCCGGCGCTGGCAACTGCTGGGTGACCTGCTGGAGCATCACCTGCCCGGGGGCAGCCGCAGATCCACGTTCGGTGGATCGGCCATCTGGGTGAAAGGGAAGCCGTCGCTGGACGCCGACAGGCTGCTGCGCCTGGCCATGGCGGAAGGCATCCTGTTCGAGCCCGGGACGGTTTTCTTTCATGGCGACAACCGGCCGGCCCGGTATTTCCGGCTGGGTTTTTCCTCCATTCCCACCGACCACATCGAGCCGGGTATCGAAAAGCTGATCTCGCTGCTGTCCGGAATGCGATGATTCCCGGCTCGTGGATCAGCCGCCGCCGATCTCCTTCCAGTGGTGGCAGGCCACTTCATGTTCGTCGCCGACAGGCTGCAGGACAGGTTCCTGTTCACTGCAGATTTCCGTGGCATAAGGGCAACGGGTGTGGAACTTGCAGCCGGGGGGCGGCCGGGTGGGCGACGGTATCTCTCCCTCGAGTTTCTGCGCCGCACCGCGATGGTCCGGATCGAGGGAGGGAATGGCCGACAGCAAGGCCTGTGTATAGGGGTGGCCCGGTGCCGAGAACAGTTTGCGTGTCGGGGCCGATTCCACCAGCCGGCCCAGGTACATGACCGCAACGTGGTCGGTGATGTGGGCCACGACCGACAGGTCGTGGCTGATGAACAGGTAGGTCAGCCCAAGGTCATTCTGCAGCGACTTCAGCAAGTTCAGTATGTCCGCCTGGATGGATACGTCCAGCGCCGCAACACTCTCATCCGCCACCACGAACCGCGGGTTGCACACCAGGGCCCTGGCGATGGAAATTCTCTGTCGCTGGCCGCCGGAAAAGGCGTGGGGGAAACGCCTCAGGTGTTCAAGGTTCAGGCGGCATTTCGAAGCAATGGTGCGTACCACCTCATCGGTCTCTTCCCTGGAGCTGGTGATCTCCATCACCTCCAGCGGCTCGGCGATGATGTCGCGCACGGTCATCCTGGGGCTAAGGGCCGCATAGGGGTCCTGGAAGATCAGCTGGGCACGCCTGCGGTAATCCTTCAGTTGCTCCTTGCCGAGATTCACCAGGTCATAGGAGACCTCGTCATCATGGTATTCCACCTCGCCGGTCGTGATGGGGGAGGCGCGCAGAAAGGCCCTGCCAAGGGTCGTCTTGCCCGATCCGCTCTCCCCCACCAGGCCGAAAAAGGAACCCTGCGGAATATTCAGGTCGACGCCGTCCACGGCGCGCAGAAACAGCTTCTTGGTGAATAGTCCCCCGCCGATGGGAAAATGCACCGACAGGTTGCGTGCGCGGATGATGGTTTCCGGTGTCCCGGAATCATCCCGGGCGGCGTCATCCCCCGTGACCTGTGTTGCCGCCTGCCCGCTCATGCCCCCGGCTCCTGCGCGGTGGTGACGAAGCATGCCGCACGATGCCCCTCGTAGACGTCCACCATGGAGGGAACGGCCTGCTGGCACCGCGGTTCGGACATGGAGCAGCGCGTGTGGAATACACAGCCGGACGGACGCTCCAACGGACTGGGTATGTCCCCCGGCACCGGCGTCAGCGGCGCATCGAGATTCTCGAGCTTGGGCAGGGCGTTGAGCAGGCCCCGGGTATAGGGATGTGCCGGGCGCTGGATGACGTCCCTGACCGAACCCTGCTCCGCCAGCCTGCCCAGATACATGACCGCGACGCGGTCGGCGGTCTGTGCGATCACGCCGAGGTCATGGGTGATGAAGATGATACCCATGCCGTATTCCGCCACCAGATCCTTCATCAGATCGATCACCTGGGCCTGAATCGTCACGTCGAGCGCCGTGGTGGGTTCATCCGCGATCAGGAGTCTTGGACTCGTCGACAGCGCCATGGCGATCATGGCACGCTGGCGCATGCCGCCGGACAGTTCGAATGCATACTGGTTGAACCGGTGTTCGGCATCGGAGATGCCGACACGCTCCAGCATCTCAACGGAAACACGGGCAGCCTCCTGCTGGCTGATTTCCTTGTGCAGCAGGAGCTGCTCCACCATCTGGGCACCGATGGTGATCGCCGGCGCGAAACTGGCCATGGGCTCCTGGAAAATCATGGACACGGCGCCGCCCCTGACGATCTCCATGTCCTTGGCCTTTTTCAGGGACAGGATGTCCACGGAGCCGCTGTCCAGGTTCAGCGTGATCTTGCTGCCGGGGTCGTAGACTGCGTTTTCCGGGTTGAGCTGCATCACCGACTTGGCAGTCACCGACTTGCCGGAGCCGGATTCCCCCACCAGGCCCAGTATCTCGCCCGGGTTGACCTCGAAAGAGACATCCTCCACGGCCAGAATCCGACCCTCGTCGGTGTCGAATTGCAGGGTCAGGTTGTCAACCTTGAGGAGACTCATTTCTTGGTCTTGGAATACGGGTCGGCGGCGTCGCGCAGTCCGTCGCCGACGAACACGAAAGCCAGCACGAAGGCGATGAAGAAAATCACGGGAATGAAATACCACTGGTAGTTCAGCAGCACGTCCGCCTTGGAAACGTTCTGCATCAGCGACCCCAGGGAGTTCACCGGGTCGGTGAGGCCAAGCCCGATAAAGCTGAGCGCGGTCTCCGAACGCACCACGTACGGAAACGTGATCATCAGGTCGACGATGATGTAGCTGGTGAAGCTCGGCAGCAGATGCCGGCGGATGATATGACTGGCGGACGCCCCGCTGAGCTGCGCGGCGAGGACGTATTCCTGGGCGCGCTCCGTGAGGAGATGCGTTCGAATGCGGCGCGCAAGGGTCGGCCAGCCGATCAGGCCGAGGATGGTGGCAATAAAGAAGAACCTGGTCTCGGAACTCCATTCGTCGGGCATGAACGCCGCCAGCGCCATGAACAGCGGTATCGGCGGCACCGTCCGGATGGCGTCGGTGATCATCTGCAGAACCGAGTCGATCCAGCCGCCGAAATAGCCGGCGACCCCGCCGATGATGAGGGCGAGGACGAACGAGATGAGCACGCCCAGGGTGCCCACCGCCAGGGACGTGTAGATCGCGTGCAGCGTGCGTGAATAGATGTCCTTGCCGGTGCCGTCGGTGCCGAAGATGTGAATGCCGCCCTTGTCCACGCCGAACAGGTGCCTATCCCAGGTGAACATCTGGACATTGACATCGAACGTATCCCCCGGGAGGTCCCACTCGATGTCCAGCAGACTGTACTCCCAGTCCTTGACGAAGTACTGCAGGTATCTGCGTTCATCCCGGTTCTGGGTGATCACCCAGCGGAAATTCGTCTCGAAGCTCCGTTTGCGCTCGGTGGCGTAGATGAACGGGCGCCAGGAAAAGCCGTTCTCGTCCCAGAATTTGGGAATCTGCGGCGGCCCGTTCTCGTATTCCTTGTCACGGCCCGAGATATCTGGCGCATAGGGAGACAGAAACGGCGCGAACAGCCCCGTCAGGATCATGATCGTCAGCGCCCAGGCGGCCACCATCGAGGTCTTGTTGCCCTTGAACCGGGCCCGGATCAACTGGCCCTGGGAGGCCGTGAAATAGGCTTCCTTCAGCTTCTGCTGGTCCAGTTCCCTTTTTCTCCAGAACATCAGTCTCATGGCATGCCCCCGGTCAGCCGATCAGGCCCTTGCGGATCCTGGGATCCATCAGCGCCAGCAGGACGTCCGTCACGAAATTCACGATGACGATACTGGCGGTCAGCAGAAAGATGATCGCCCCGGCAAGCTGCTGGTCATTGGAACGGGCGAGGGCCTCGATCAGGAGTGCTCCCGCCTCCGTCAGTGTCAGGATCAGCGCAACCACCGGCAATTCGTTGAAGATCCTGTTGAGGTCGAAACCCAGGGAGTTGATCACCGGCCCCATGGCATGGCGCGCCGGATAGCGCCAGAGCAGCCGGCGCCCGTAGATGCCCCGGGCCGCAGCGGCGGTCACGTACAGCTTGCCGATTTCATCCAGCATCAGCGCGCGCACCGTCTGCATGGCAAATGCGGTGGCGGACCAGCCCAGCACGAAGATGGGAAGCCACGCGCGGGACAGGAAATCCTGGAACTTGGCGAGAGACCAGGCCGCATCCCGGTATTCCTTGGAGAACAGCCCGGTGAGGGAATCGCCGAACAGGACGGTACTGATCAGCATGATGATCAGCGCCAGCAGGAAATTCGGCAGCGCCAGGCCGAGGTAGCTGAGAAACCGGAGCAGGTTGTTGGTGACCGGGCTGGGCGTGGAGGCCGAATAGATTCCGACCGGTATGGCAATCAGGTAGGCCAGTATCAGTGCCGCGAGGCAGATCCCGAGACTGATCCAGTACTTGTCACTCAGCAACTGGTTGATGTTCAGCCTGAGGATGCAGGAGTCCCCGAACTCCCCCTTGAAGAACACGTTGCCGACCCAGCTTGCCCAGCGGATCAGGAACGGCCGGTCCAGGCCGAGGCGCCGCTCCTCCGCCTCGATGTCGTCCACCGTGATCTGCTGGCCCTGGGTATTCTTGAACGCCAGGTAGCGCTCGGCGCAGTTGCCCGGCACCATCTCCATGAGGGTGAATACAATCAGGGAGACCGTCAGCAGCGTAAACAGCGCCATGAAGGCGCGGGTTAGGGTGAACTGTATGAACTGACCCATGATCTGGTTGAGGCCTGCGAGAACGGCAACCCGGCGTCCCGGCCTTCAAGCCGGGACACCCGGAAGAAAAAAGCCGGCCAGGATGCTGATCCTGACCGGCTTCAGATTTACCGCATGAGAGGCTTACTCGTCAAGCCACCACTGGGTCCCCCGGTACGGGTAGGTCCGGTAATATTCGTAGGAGTGGGTCTTGAAGTCGGTAAAGTTGTGCAGGTTGTTGTGATGGAAGATCGGCGCCGGCGCACGGGCCACGCCGATGAACAGCAGGTTGCCGGTAATGTTCTCCACCATGCGCGCACCGATCTGCTTGAATTCATCGGAGCCCGCCGTCGCTGACTGGAAGGCGTTGACATCGTCGATGAGCTGCTTCACGTAGTCAGGCGGTTCAACGCCCTTCTCCCCGTTGGAGTCAACCCACTCCGCCCACAGCATGCCGTTGCGGACGCCGAAGTAGTTCTCGAACGGCGGCACCCACAACTCGTTGTTGCCGAGCACGATGGCCAGGGGTTGGCTCTTCCGCCACATCACCACGTCGAGCTGGTTGGCCGACTGGGCGGAACGGAACTCGTCCGGCGTGACCTCCTTCACGGTAGTCTGGATGCCGACGTCGGCCCAGTGCTGGCCCGCCATCTCCACGAGCTGCCCGGCGATACCCTGGGTGGCGAACTGCAGGTTCAGGACCAGCTTTTCACCATTGGGAAGCTCCCGCATGCCATCACCGTCGGTGTCCTTCATGCCGATCTCGTCCAGTCGGGCGTTGGCGCCGTCCGGGTCATACTGCGTCATGTGGGACTCCCATTTCGAATCCACGAACTCGGGCCTGGGGGAAAAGCCGATGTATTGTGTCGGGTTGCCCTGTCCGAAGTTGACCACCTGGTTGATTTCCTCGCGGTTGAGGGCGATGGACATGGCCTCACGGAAGCGCAGGTCACCGAACACTTTGCGCTTCTCCAGATCCGCCGACGTCACGTTGAAGCCGAAGGTAGGCAGGGTGATCTCAGGCCGGAGCTGGATCTTGTAGCCACCCTTCTCCTGGTTCTCCAGCAGGATGGGGGCGGAAGGCAGCTGCAGGGACTGCGACTTGTAATCCACTTCCCCGTTCACCAGCTTCAGGATCCGAACTTCGTTGTCGTTGATGTACACCTCGTCCTGCTCGCTGATGTACGGCAGCTGGTTACCCTGGGTGTCCACGATGTGGAAGTACGGGTTGGCCACCAGGTGACGGCCTTCCGTGGTGTCGGTTGTGTAGATATGGCTCTCCAGTGTCGGCATGGTGTCCGCCGGCAGGTTGCCCACCTTGTCCGGGGCATTCAGCATCGGGGTGGGCGTGTCGGTCCAGTCGGAGTTCCCGAAATAGGCTTTGATCACTTCCAGGCCGTTCTCGAACCCGGCCTCCTGGGCGAGCTTGTCGGCATCCGGGTTGATATCCGGATGGTACTGGCCGAGGAAATGCTTGGGCTGGAAGCCTTGGGCGAAGGAAGTCGCGAAGTGCGCCAGCAGACCCGGCTTCGGCGCCGGCAGGTTGAAACGCACGGTCTGGGGGTCGATGACATCGACGGTCATGGGCTCGCCCGCAACCAGCACGTAGTCCTTCGGCTTTTCGATCACCTTGGAATCCAGCGCCAGCTCGTCGTACCAGAACTTCACGTCGTCCGCGGTGAACGGTGCGCCGTCGGACCACCGGTGGCCCTTCCTGAGGAAGAACGTGAGCTGGGTGAAGTCATCGTTCCATTCCCAGTCCTTGGCTATGTTGGGCACGATGGTCTGCAGGTCATCCGAGTAGCGCACCAGATTGACGTGACGCACGGACAGGAAGTCGGACGTGCCGGCCTCGGTCGCATTGGACAATACATCCAGGGTGCCGCCGTACTGGCCGATGGAATCGTAGGGCGCCATGACCAGGGGTTCCGCCGGCAGCCGTTCCGCCAGCGACGGCATCTCGGGATTGCCGCGGATACGCGCGTTCAGTGCACCGATGTCCGGATTTTCGCTGAAGCTCAGTTTGCATCCGGCAAGGGATTCGAACTCGGACAGTTCGTATTGCTGGGGATACTTGCCTGCGGCAACACCCTTGTCATCGGCGACGGTAACCGCCGGGCAATTCGCTTGGGCGGCGCCGGCAAACAGGCCGAGCAGCGCCAAATAGGTGATTTTGTTTCTCATGTTGTAAGTCTCCTCATTCAGTGTTTATCAGGGGGTAATTTGTATCCGGCTTCGAAATGCTCAGTAGCCGGAATTTGTAGTAATGTATTGTTTCACCGGTGTTTCAGGAATCCGGGATTCCGGTTACAGCACCGGGGCCGGGCATTTTCAGATTTGTCGGCGGCATTGTCAACTTAAGGACCCACTTCAGGGCCTCCCTTAGGCCCACTCTTCAGGTTCCCCGGAATTCCGTTCCGGGATTGCGGCATCCCGCCTATCCCCGCATGCGTTCCGCCTTCGGGTCGTACATCGGCCTCAGGCTCGCGCTGGCCGGCACCTGGACGCCGCCGACCTCGATGGTGAATTCGCCTGACGCGATGTAGTCCTCCGTCACCCCATCCGGTTCATAGACATAGCCAAGTCCCACGGAGCCCCCCAGGGTGTGCCCGTAGTTGCCGGAGGTCAGGTGGCCCACCATGCGGCCGTCCCGCAGAATGGGCTCGTGGTGATACAGCATCACCTCGGGATCCCGCAACAGGAACTGGACCATGCGCTTGCCCCTCCAGGAACCGGTTTCCCGCTGCCTGGCGATGGCATCACGGCCGATGAACGGCACCGGCTTGCCCATATCGCATACGAAGCCAAGGCCGCATTCCAGCGGCGTGTCCTCATCGCCGATGTCGTGGCCGAGGTGGACGAACTTCTTTTCGATCCGGCAGGAATCCAGGGCGTGCATCCCGGCCATCCTCAGTCCATGGGATTCCCCGTGACTGAGCAGCCAGTCGAATCCGTGCCGCGCCATGTCCACCGGCAGGTAGATCTCCCAGCCCAGCTCGCCCACATAGGACACCCGGGCAGCCCGGCCCACCGCGGAACCCACCTCCACTTCGGCCACCGCGCCGAACGGAAAATTCTCGGTGGAAAAATCATGCGCGATGGCGTCGCTAAGCAGCGCACGGCTTCCCGGACCCATGATGCCGAACACCGCCCAGGCATTGGTGACGTCACTGATCATGCAGTGGGCGCCGTCGGGAATGTGGCGCTCCAGCCAGTTCATGTCCTTGCCGGCCACGGCGGCGCCGCTCACGACGAAAAACCGGTCCTCCGACAGGCGCGTCACAGTCAGGTCCGCCTCAATGCCGCCCCGGTCGTTGAGCCAGTGGGTGTAGATCATGCGCCCGGGGGGAAGGTCGACGTTGGCGCTGGAGATGTGCTGCAGCACCTTGCAGCTGTCACGCCCCTGTACCAGGTACTTGGCGAAACTGGTCTGGTCGAACAGCACCACGCCTTCCCGGGCCGCGCGGTGCTCCGCCGCCGAGAATTCGAACCAGTTCTGCTTGCCGAAGCTGTATTCGTACTCGGGCTCGACGCCTTCCGGAGCGAACCAGTTGGGACGCTCCCAGCCCGACGACTCGCCGAAGCAGGCCCGATGCGCCATGAGCCGTTCGTGCACCGGGGAATGGCGGACATTCCGGGCCGTCTCCATCTGGCGATATGGGTAGTGATTGTCATACAGGAGTCCCAGCGTTTCCGTCACCCGGGACTGGATGTAGTGCTGTGTTCCCTGGAACCGGTGCATACGGCGGATGTCGTTGCCCCAGAGGTCCAGCGGAGGATGGCCCTCCGTGATCCAATCGGCCAGCGCCTTGCCCAGCCCGCCGGCGCTCTGGATGCCGATGGAGTTGAGCCCGGCCGCAACAAAATAGTTGCGCACCTCCGGCGCCTCGCCCACGTGGAACTGGTCATCCGGGGTGAAGCTTTCCGGGCCGCAGAAGAACTTGCGCCAGCCGACTTCCTGCAGCAACGGCACCCGTTCCATGGCGTCCTCGAGCACCGGCATGAGCTGTTCTTCCATGTGCCCCTCTATTTCGTCGAAACTGAAGTCCCCGGGGATTCCGTCCTGGCCCCAGGCCACGGCCTGTTTCTCGAACGCGCCCACCAGCAGGCTGCCGGCGTCCGGCTTGTAGTAGGCGCACTTGTCATGGTCGCGCATCACGGGCAGGTCGTCCGGCAGGTCGCTGAGCTTTTCCGTGACCGCGTAGTAGTGTTCGCATGCGTGCAGCGGGATGTTGACCCCGGATTTCCTGGCCAGGTGGCGCGCCCACAGCCCGGCGCAGTTCACCACGACGTCCGTCTCGATGTCGCCGTGATCCGTGGCGACCTCCGCCACCCGTCCATCCCGGATCTTCACGTCGATCACGGTT
Source organism: Gammaproteobacteria bacterium (assembly GCA_009842505.1). Classification (GTDB taxonomy): domain Bacteria; phylum Pseudomonadota; class Gammaproteobacteria; order Arenicellales; family Poriferihabitantaceae; genus VYFG01. The sequence goes on along the minus strand of VYFG01000009.1, from coordinate 8,506 downwards.
ACCCCCTCGATGCACTGCGCGCCACGTCCCCTGGCGCCCTTGACGAAGGCCATGGTCACATCCACGGGGCTGGCATACCCGTCATGCGGTACCCAGGTGCCCCCGAGCAGGTCATCCGTCTTCAGCAATGGAAACAGGTCCGCCACTTCCCCGGGCGTCAGGACGTCCACCTGGGTGACACCGAACGCATTGTTCATCGAGGCCACCCGCTTCAACTCCTCGAATCGCGCAGCGCTGTGCGCGATGGACAGGGAGCCAACCTGGCGGAACCCGGTGGATTGCCCGGTCTCCTCCTCGAGCTGGCGCAGGATGGACATGGAGTATTCCGCCAGCTTGGCATGGTTCTCGTTGGCGCGCATGGTGCCGATGAGGCCGGCGGCATGCCAGGTGGTGCCGCAACTGAACTGGCTTCGTTCCAGCTGGACGACATCGCTCCAGCCGGCCCTTGCGAGATGGTAGGCGACACTGGAGCCGGTGACACCGCCGCCGATTACGACGGCACTGGCCCGTCGGGGTAACTGTATGGGCATTGCTCTATCTCTGGTGTTGTGTTGCTCATGGGCGCCTTTGCAGGGGTTGCCATTCTAGGCCAGCGCACCGGCGCGGAAAAGTGGGGATTGCGCGGCGCACGCACCCTGGTGCGACACCGACCTGGCAGAGCCGCAACAGCCGGCGGCCCCGTTCCCCGGCATGTCAGGCCACGGTTTCCCCGATTCCCAGCCGGTCCAGCGCATGACGCACCGCTGCCAGCGCGCCGCGCATGTGATCCTGGTCGAGCCGGCCGATGCAGCCCATGCGGAAGCTGTCCGCCTGCGTGAGTTTCCCCGGATAGATCACGTATCCCTGTTCCCGCATCAGCCCGTAGAACCGTTCGAACACGAACTTCCGGTTCTCCGGCATGTGGAATGTCACGATATTCGGCGCCTGGAGCCCGTCCGGGAGCAATGGCCTGAAGCCGAGAGCCCTCATGCCCTCGACCAGCAACGCGCAGTTGGCACGATAACGTGCCCCCCTGCCTTCGACGCCGCCTTCGCGGTCGAACTCGTCCAGCGCCTGATCGAAGGCCAGGATCACATGGGTGGGCGGCGTGAACCGCCACTGCCCGCTGGCCTGCATCGCACGCCACTGGTCATGCAGGTCCAGGCTGAGGGAAGGCGAGTTCCCTTTCGTATCGGCCAGCGCCTCTTTCCTGGCGATGCAGAAACCCATGCCGGGAACCCCTTCCAGGCACTTGTTGCTGGATGCGCAAACCGCGTCGAACCGTACTTCCCGCGCATCCAGCGGGACGGCCCCAAAAGCGCTCATGGCGTCCACCAGCAGTCCCCGGCCGCAGCGTTCCACGACCCGGGCGATCTCCGTCAGGGGATTGAGAATTCCGGAAGTGGTTTCCGAATGAACCACCGCCACATGGGTGATCGCCCGGTCCCGCTCAAGCGAGGCCTCCACCGCAGCAGGGGCTACCGGTTCATCCTCCGCGAACTCGACCGTGGTGTGGGACCGTCCGTGGTACTGGCAGATTTTCGCCATGCGCTTTCCATAGGCGCCGTTGATGCAAATCAGCAGCCTTCCGTCCCGGGGGACGAAACAGCCCAGCATGGCCTCCACCACAAAAGTGCCGCTGCCCTGAAGAGGCACCGCCACATGGCTGCCCTGGCCGCCCGCGATCCCCACCAGCCTTTCCAGTATCCCCTGGTTCAGTTCGATGAAATGGCGGTCCCTGGAGCCGTAGTCGTGCAGCATGGCCCGCTTGACCGATGCCGAAGTGGTCAGGGGCCCCGGTGTCAGCAGCAGCGGGTCGCCGGTTTCCGAGGCCGCCGCAGGTGGGGTAGGGACAGGATGATCCATGACAATTCCCGGGCTTTGTGAAAGGCGGATTCTGCTGGAAATCGCCATGGAAATACATACCGTCAGCCCGGCCGCCCTTCGGACCGTCAGGGGTTGACGGCCGTGTCTGTCCGGACTTGCCGGAGATCCGTAACTGTCGGATCAGGAGGATTTCCTGTCAGGCTGTCCGAGAACCCGGTCTCCATCCCATGGACGTGCAATGCAGGACCCGTCTGACCGTACTCCACAAACATAAGCGACAGGACAAACAAAAGGTGAAAGCACCTGCCCTCCGTTCGGGTTGCTCACTTCGCCCCGATGCTGCGCATCGGTCTGTAAAATGTCGCGCCATTCGGTTCGGCGTTGTTTAAAAGGGAATGGATGCGAAAAACCGCTAATCAAAAAAAGCGTAGAGAATATGTAAAATCGTGCTATTTTGCACCTATAGTATGATTTTCCACCAACCTTGGATGTCGTTTTATGGGTACGACACGAAAAACGATCACGCTTACAGATCAACAAGACAACTGGATCAAGGCGCAAATCGCTGCTGGACAGTTCACCAATGACAGCGAATATATCCGCGACCTGATCCGCCGGGATCAAGCGAGCCAAGCTGACCTTGAAGCAATCCGCGCCGCACTGATCAAGGGCGAGGAAAGCGGAGAGCCACGAGCGTTCGATAGCAGTCAATTCAAACAAGAAATGGCTGCGAAACATGCCGACAAAATCCGCTGAATACAGGTTATCGCCCAAAGCACGGGAAGATATGGAAGCCGTATGGCTTTATTCGCTGGCAAAGTGGGGCGCAGAGCAGACCGATCATTACACAGACGATCTGACAGCGGCCTTTGAGCTTTTAGCGTGCAATCCGAAGTCAGGGACAAGCAGCGAGCATATACGCGCTGGTTATCGCCGGCATTCGGTTTTGCGTCATGTGATTTACTACCGCGAAACAGCGTATGGCATCGAGGTTATACGGGTTTTGCATGACCGTATGTTAGCTACGCGGCATTTATAGGGATAAAAAAAGTGGAACCATTGACGTTCCGGAATCAGGCGGCATCAAATCCAGCAAAACTTAACTTTCTGAAATACAATCATTATTCATATAATCCGCAGACCAATTGTACGATTGGGGACAGGTTCCGGAAAACAGGTTGTATATTCCCCCTTTCCCAACACCCCGACACCGCCTGAATGACCACAGACACCGAAAATATCACAGTGAACGATCGCACCTACCGCTGGCCCGGGAGGCCCGTGGTGGTCATCTGCATCGACGGTTCGGAACCGGCCTACATTGAGCAGGCCGTGGACGCCGGCGTCATGCCCTGGACGGAACAGGTACTCAAAACCCGGGGCACCGACCTGCGCTGCCATTGCGTGGTGCCCAGCTTCACCAACCCCAACAACCTGTCCATCGTCACCGGCGTGGAGCCCGCCGTGCACGGCATCTGCGGTAATTTCTACTACGACCGGGAAAACGACCGGGAAGTCATGATGAATGACCCGTCGCTGCTGCGCACGCCGACGGTATTCAAGGCTTTCCAGGATGCCGGGGCAAAGGTCGCAATCATCACCGCAAAGGACAAGCTGCGCCGGCTGCTCGGAAACGAACTGTCCATGGGCCCGGACGGGGCCATCTGCTTTTCATCGGAAAAGGCGGACCTGGTCACGCTGGAGGAAAACGGCATTGAGGACGTGCTGGGCCTGGTGGGCTTGCCGGTGTCCTCGGTGTACAGTGCGGAACTCTCCGGGTTCATCTTCGCCGCCGGAGTCAGGCTGATGGAAACCGTGCGGCCGGACATCATGTACCTTTCCACCACCGATTACATCCAGCACAAGCACCCCCCGGGCAGTGAAGTCGCCAACGCCTTCTATGCCATGATGGACGGGCACTGGAAGCAGCTGGATGCCCTCGGTGCCTTGATCGGAATCACCGCGGACCACGGCATGAACGCCAAGCACGACGGGGAGGGCAACCCCAACGTCGTCTATCTGCAGGACCTGCTGGACCAGTGGCTCGGTGTCGGCAGGAGCAGGGTGATCCTGCCCATCACCGATCCATACGTCGTTCATCACGGCGCCCTTGGCTCCTATGCCACCGTGTACCTCCCGGCCGACGTGGACCGCGGACAGGTCATCGAACGGCTGCGGCAACTGGAAGGGATCGAGGCCGTGTACGGCAACGAGGACGGTTGCCGGGAGTTCGGCCTCGCCGGCGACCGCATGGGGGATATCATCCTGGTGTCCACCATACACACCGTGATCGGCACAAGTGCGGACCGCCATGACCTTTCCGGCCTGGATGCCCCGCTCCGTTCCCATGGGGGTGTCAGTGAGCAGACCGTACCGATGATATTCAACCATCCCGTAAGCGGAATCGGGAACCGCCCGCAACTGCGCAATTTCGATGTGTTCGATCTCGCGCTCAACCACACCAGCCCCCGGTAGTACGAAAAATCCCATGAACAGATCCAGTGACACCATACGCCACGAGAAGATGCGGATCGCCGGCCGGCAAGTGGACGGCGAAACCGGCGGGGCCGTTGAAGTATTCAGTCCCTACACCAACCAGGTGGTGGGCACCGTCCCCCGGGCCAGCCGGGCCCAGGTGGCCGGGGCTTTCAGGATCGCCGCGGCCTGCAGGCCGGCGCTGAGCCGTTACGAACGCCAGCAGATCCTCACCAGGACCGCGGAGGCGCTGGTGTCCCGCAAGGAAGAGATTTCCGACCTGATCACCGCGGAGAGTGGGCTCAGCAAGAAGGACAGCCTGTACGAAGTCGGCCGCGCCTTCGATGTGTTCAGCCTGGCGGGCCAGCTGTGCATCCATGATGACGGCCGGATTTTCTCCTGCGACCTCACCCCCCACGGCAAGAAGCGGAAGATCTTCACCCAGCGGGAACCGTTGAACGCCATCTCCGCGATCACGCCGTTCAACCATCCGCTCAACATGGTCGCGCACAAGATCGCTCCTGCCGTCGCAACCGGCAACTGCATGGTGTGCAAGCCCACGGAGCTGACGCCCTTGACCGCGCTGTTGCTGGCGGACGTGCTGTACGAGTCCGGCCTGCCGCCGGAGATGCTGTCGGTCGTCACCGGACTGCCGGAGGACGTGGGCGAGGAGATGATCACCAATCCGCACATCGACCTGATCACGTTCACGGGCAGCGTGCCGGTGGGGAAATACATCGCGAAGACAGCGGGTTACCGGCGTACGGTGCTGGAGCTGGGCGGCAACTCCCCGCTCATCGTCATGGAGGATGCGGACCTTGACAGGGCGGCGGAGCTGGCGGTGGCGGGCGGCACGAAAAACTCCGGGCAGCGCTGCACCGCGGTCAAGCGGGTGCTGTGCGTGGAGTCCGTCGCGGACAGTCTCGCGGCGCTGGTGACGGAAAAGGCGGCCGGACTTCGGTACGGGGATCCGATGGACCCGGAAACCGACGTGGGCACCGTGATCCATGAGGCGGCGGCGACCCTGATCCAGAACCGCGTCGACGAGGCGGTCGCGAGCGGCGCCGAGCTGCTGTACGGAAATGACCGCCAGGGGGCGCTTTACTCCCCCACGGTACTGGATCATGTCCCGGCTGGCTGCACCCTGGTGGCGGAGGAAACCTTCGGCCCTCCGATCCCCCTGATCCGGGTGCGCGACGCCGACCACGCCATTGAAGTGGCCAATTCCACCGCCTTCGGCCTGTCCTCGGGAGTCTGCACCAACCGGCTCGACTACATCAGCCGCTTCGTGAACGAACTGCACACCGGCACCGTGAACATCTGGGAGGTGCCGGGATACCGGACCGAGATGTCGCCCTTCGGCGGAATCAAGGATTCCGGACTCGGCTACAAGGAAGGCATCATCGAGGCCATGGCCAGCTACACCAACCTGAAGACGTTCTCCCTGCCCTGGGGATGATCCGCCGGAGGGGCGCCGGGCTGCGGGGGCGCGCAGGAGGTCGCAAAATCCCTGGTTATATCTTGAGATTTAATTTATATTTATAAAACAGACAGATATAATTTTTCATCAAAAATCGTAATCCAATCGCAAGCGAGTTCAGTCAATTCAGGTATCACGCTTACGCACGATTGCATTGGATGGTATGATTTCCGGCATCCCCACTCTCAAGAGCATGGTCAATGACCCGCCGCCAGCTCCCCATCGGCATCCAGGATTTTCGCACGATTCGGGAGCAGGATTTCTACTACGTCGACAAGACCTCCCACATCCAGCGGCTGGTAGGGCAGGGACGTTACTATTTCCTTTCCCGGCCTCGCCGATTCGGCAAGAGTCTTCTGGTGGACACCATCCAGGAATTGTTCGAAGGCAGCGAGCATCTGTTCCAAGGCCTGTGCATCCACGGACACTGGGACTGGTCCGTCCGGCACCCGGTTGTTCGCCTGAGCTTCGGCGGGAAGTACGACGAGCCGGGAGAACTCGAACAAAGCATTAACATTCAACTGGCGATCACAGAGAGCAATGCAGGTCTTGAGCCCACACAGTTGTCATACACAGGGCCTGAACGTCTGCGGCACATTCTGAACCGCCTTCACAATGCCACCGGCCAACAGGCCGTAGTGCTGGTCGACGAGTACGACAGACCCATCCTGGACGTCATCGACAACCCCGAAATGGCCGCCGCCAACCGGGACTACCTGCGAGGGTTCTACAGCATCATCAAGGACAGCGCCCGGGATGTCCGGTTCGTCTTCGTCACCGGGGTAAGCATGTTCTCCCGAGTCAGCCTGTTCTCGGGTCTCAACAATCTCGACAACATCAGCCTCGACCCGGAGTTCGCCACCATCTGCGGCTACACCGATCGGGACCTGGACACGGTGTTCGCCCCGGAGCTTCCCGGGCTCGACCGGGACCGGATCCGGGAATGGTACAACGGCTACCACTGGCTCGGCGACGAGAAGCTCTACAATCCGTTCGACCTGCTGCTCCTGTTCCGGAAACGCCGATTCAAGCCCCATTGGTTCGAGACCGGCTCCCCCACCTTCCTGTTTCGGATGATGATGGATAGACAGGTAAGCCCGCTGGAACTGGAGAACCGTGTGACCGACGAGGAGCTGGTGTCCAATTTCGATATTGACCACATCAGCATCGATGCCCTGTTGCTCCAGACCGGCTACCTGACCATTACCGCCATGGAAGAGGATGGCGCCCAGACGTTCTACACCCTTGATTATCCCAACCTCGAGGTTCGCCAGAGCCTGAATCAGGGGCTGCTGGGATTTCTGGGACGGCAGGGCAAGGAGGTGTCGGACCGTGGCAAGGAACTGGTCAATCTCCTGGTGGCCAACGACTTCGACGGATTCGCGGATCGCCTGAAGTCATTCTTCGCGGGGATTCCCTACCAGTGGCAGACGGGCAACGGCCCCGCCCGCTACGAGGCCTGGTACGCCGGGATGCTGTACGCCTGTTTCCGGACCATCGGCCTGGACCTCCGGGTGGAGGATTCCTCGAGCTGGGGCCGTGCGGACATGGTGGTGCTCCACGGCGGCCAGGTGTTCGTGTTGGAATTCAAGATGGCGGACGGGGAAGGCGACGGTGATGCAGTGGCCCAACTGGCCATTGAGCAGATACAATCAAAGGGTTACGCCGAAAAGTACCGGGACCGGGGAGAGCCGGTGCATCTTGTAGGAGTGGCTTTCGACCGGAGCCTACGGAATCTGGCCGCGGTGGAGGTGGTCAAGGCCTGATCACCTGGATCCAGGGGGTGGTCCGCCGGGCGTGGAATCCGACAAGTCATTCGAGCGCTTGACCACTCTCGAAGAGGCCTTGAACCCGCCCGTTTGAGGGCTTTTCCGAAGTAATCTGGCCCATAACCTCATCTCACGGAGGCCATGTTCGGCAAGGGTGCGATCACGTACCGCCGGACACGCTCAAGGGTGACCCGGATTCCGTCCTGGCCGATTCCGTCCCTGAATCGCAACCACGCCGGATTCAATCCGTGACGATCCCGGCGCAGGCATAATGCCGGCCCTGCCATGCCCGTCCAGGTGCGGGCACGACGGAAGAACCGAAGTTGCAGAAAAACCCCCGCCTCCCGCCTCACCATCGCACGGACATCTCGAATCCCGCCGCATGCCGGGGTGCCTCCCCGCGGCTCTCCCGCCGGACCGCCTTCAGCCCGAACGAGACGTCCCGCGCACCCGAAGACTCCGGCGCCACGCGCCAGCCGAGGGTCCACTCCCGGGAATTCGCGGAATGGCCGAAGCCCAGGTGCGGGCTGCCGGTGAAGCGCCCGCCGAGGACCGGCAGGCCCCAGGCCGCCTCCATCGACCAGGTTCCCACGGTTCCGCCGCCGGTGTCCCGGTCCTCCAGGAGCGTCGGCGCGAACAGCGCATCCAGGCCCCCCTTCGACCGCCCGCCGGTTTCCTGCCTCAGTTGCAGCGACGGGCCAAGCCCGCTGGACGGGTCCGGGTCGTAGGCGACGGAAGCCGAGAAACCCCGGTCCTCCAGGTCGTCGTCCTCGTGGGAAACCAGCGTCCGCCCGGTTATTTCAAGTTCAAGACCCAGGCCGGGGTCCGTCCAGGAAAGGCCGCCGCCGGCCTCGACGCCCGTGCCCGTCTCCGCGTCCCCGCCGTCATGGCGGATGCCGAGCTCCAGCCTCGGCGTCAGACGGCCTTTTTCAAGTTCCATCCTCCAGCTCCCCTCCAGGCCGAGGCGCAGGCGGGT
>VYFG01000007.1 GCA_009842505.1 Gammaproteobacteria bacterium | reverse complement strand
CGCCCTGCCCCCCGATCTCCCCACCCTGCGCGGCGTCCTGATCGAGCGCCTGGAGGCCAAGGCCCTCGGCACGATCCGGGACTTCTCCCGCTCCCTGACGCAACAGGGCGTCATCGCGGGCGCGGCCTGCGACGATGAAGCGGACGCGATCCTGGCCGTCAAGCGCAAGGCCAGGCAGGGCGCGACGCATATCTGGAACGCCGAGACGACAGCCGAGGCCAAGGCGGCCCATAAAACGGCCGTGGAGGCCATCGAGGCGGTAACCCCGCTCAATGTACCGGCATGGCAGGTAAACGGCACAGCGGCCGCCCAGGACGGCCAGACGGCGAATTTCAGCGCTTCGACCAGTGACCTGTCCCTGACCGTCCGGCCGGTGAATCCAAGCGGCACCGACGCGGAGGGGCCGCTTGGCATCTATCCCGATTGGGAATACAGGGACGCGCATGGTGATTGGGTGGACGTGACCACAACGCGCACCCCGAACCCGATCAAGATCCAGTTTGCAGTCCCGAAGGACACCGACCTTCCCATGACAGCCACCGTCCGCGCCCGCAATGACTGCGGGGATTCCACCCTGGTCCTGACCATCGAACCGAAAGAGTGAATCGCGCAGTATCCATCGCCCCGCTATTCACTCTCGAGCAGTGCCAGGAAATTGTCAAACTGCGCCATGCGGTCCAGCCCGAACCGGGCCTGGTGCGGGGCGTGGAGCTGGACCCGAAGACGCGGATATCGACGATCCGCTGGCTGCGCCGGGCCAAGGCCCCGGGGTGGATCTTCGACGCGGTGGACGACCAGGTGCAGGCCATGAATGCACACTGGCACCGCCTGGATATTCACCTCGGCCGGGGCGGCTATCCGAATTGGGACTATGAAGCCCAATCATGCCCTCGCCCGGATTTTCAGCTAACGGAATACCGGGAGCCGGACGGGTGGTACCGGGCGCACCAGGACAGCGACCTGATGAACGATCGTAAACTGTCGTTTACGGTGCTGTTAAACGATGATTTTGGCGGGGGTGAGCTGACGGTAAAGGGGGCCGACATGAACATGATCCCCGGGGAAATCTGCTGCTTCCCGGCCATCGTCATGCACGGCGTCCGGCCTGTCACGGCGGGCACCCGCTATAGCCTGGTCGGGTGGTACACCGGGCCGCCCTGGAAATGAGGTAAATCCGAATGAAAGATGACGCGGACCTGGAAGTAACCCTGACGCCCCCGGAATCGGGCGGGCTGAATCCGGCTCCATGAAGCTGCATCTGGATCTGATTCTGGAGCTGCTACGGTGGCGTCGAGGCGTGGAGCGCCACCGTCCCACTGCCCTGCCGCAGCTTTCGGACTGGACGAAAGATCAGGTTCGTTATCATGCGGAATTGTGCCTGGAGTGCGGCCTTGTACAATCCTACGATGATGGGTACCTCGGGGCCATCACATGGGCCGGGCACAAAATTATCGACCCACTTGGAACGAGGCTATAAATATGAAAGATGACGCGGTTGTGATCGGCGCACCCACGCAGAATGAATCCTCCCTGGAATGGGCGGACGTGCTGGTGCTGGACGGGGATCGGATCAGGATCAGGCCGGACGCGATCCCGGGGGATCGGGAGGGGCCGGACGGCGCTTTCCTGCTATCCGCCCCCGGCCTCGGCCCCCTGGTGATCCCGAACCCGGACGGCTTGGCGAAGGATGATTCCGAATTCCGCGCCTGGCAGGCCGAGAATCCCCAGGCGGGGGAGGATATCCGGCAATGGATCTCCGCCTACATCGCCCTGGACGACGACAGGAAGCGCCAGACCAAGATATCCTGGGAAGTCAATATCCGGGCGTCGTCCCCGGAATGGTCGATCCTGACCGCCCTGGAGATCACGCACCCGCTGGTTGAGATTCCGCTGCGGGTGGCGGACGCCATCGCGGCCGGGCCGGACGACCGGATCATGATCGAGGGGCAGGCTTACCAGCCCGTCGAATTCGCCTGCAAGCTGGCCCGCGACAGCGAGGCGTCGCCCCCCCATGCGGAGCTGGAAATGGTGAACGTGGGCCGGCAGGCCATGGAGTGGATCGAGGCCGCAGAGGGGGGCTACGGCGCGGAAGTGCGGATCATGCAGCTCCTGCACCACGAGGGCGCGGAAATCCAGTGGGAAATGACCATGGATATCCTGCGGATCAAGGCCGACAGCCATCGCATCAATGCGCGCCTCGGCTTTGACATGGGCGTCGGGGTTCCGGCCGTCCGGGTCAGGCACGATCCGAAAACCAGCCCGCTATTGTTCCGTGATCGCCATGTCGCGCCGTGGCGCCCCGGCGGCGATCCGGGGGATATCAAATGAGGGAGGGGGGGTAGACCATGCCTGGAATGGACCTGACAACCGACTGGCAAGACGCCAATACCGGCCTTGGCCTGGTGGACGGGACAATCTACCGGGTGGAATTTCACGGGCCGCCGAGTACACCGATCCGGGCGGCCCACATTGACGGAGGGGATTCGCCGGCGACGGACGATGATGCCATGGCGCACTTCAATCGAGATTACAATCCCATGGTCGAAGCCCCGCTGATCTTCACGGCGATAGCGGGCCGGAAATGGTGGCTCAAGACCCTGGGAGGGGCGTCCAGGGTGGTGGCGGAGAAGATAGGGCCGTAGCAATTCCGGCGGGTTTTATTCCGCCGCTTGATTTTTTACAATTTGGACCCTGGCGGGGTAAGTCTCACGTTGGTAGAGCGGCGCTCATTCCTTCAACGCCATGATCGGGGGGAGCGCGTGTTGCCGGTTCGATTCCGGCCCCCGTCATTTTTCCCTTCCTTTTTAACGGCCTTTCATTGCCCCTTTAAAGCCTGTTCAAAATCCCGAAAATGCCCGATTTCTGGGGGTGAAACCCGGCCAAAATCAGGCTCCGAAAATGCCCGATTTCTGGGGGTGAAACCCGGCCAAAATCAGGCTCCGAAAATGCCCGATTTCTGGGGGTGAAACCGACATTTTTTTTCTCCTTCAAACCGCATCATCCCGCATCATCCCGCATCATCCCGGATGGCAAAGACTTTTCTTTCCCTATACTGAACAGGATCCGGCCGTCCTCCACCAGCACCCGGATCCGGTCTCCCTCCCCGAACTCCCCGGACAGGATCTCCTGCGCCAGCGGATTTTCCACCTGCTGCTGGATCGCCCGTTTCAGCGGTCGCGCACCGTATACCGGGTCGAAACCGGCCTCGGCGAGCCGCTCCAAGGTCTCATCGGCAAGCTCGAGTTCGATCCCACGACCCCTGAGACGCCGCTGGAGGTAGTCCGCCTGGATCGCGGCAATCCGCTTGAGCTGATCCATTTCCAGCGGATGGAACACCGTGATGTCGTCAATCCGGTTGAGGAATTCGGGCCGGAAGTGGCTTCCCACGATCGCCATCACTGCGGATTTCATCTTGTCGTAGTCGCCCTCTTGTGCCATTTCCTGGATCATCTGTGACCCCAGGTTCGAGGTCATCACGATCACGGTGTTGCGGAAATCCACCGTCCTGCCCTGTCCGTCCGTCAGGCGTCCATCATCCAGCACCTGCAGGAGCACATTGAACACATCGGAATGGGCCTTTTCCACCTCATCCAGCAGGATCACGGAATAGGGTCGGCGGCGCACGGCCTCGGTCAGGTACCCGCCCTCCTCGTAACCCACGTATCCCGGGGGTGCCCCGATGAGCCTTGCCACGGAGTGTTTCTCCATAAACTCGGACATGTCGATGCGCACCATGGCCTCGTCGGTGTCAAACAGGAATTCCGCCAAGGCCTTGGTCAGCTCGGTCTTGCCGACCCCGGTGGGACCGAGAAACAGGAATGAACCGTAGGGGCGCTCGGGATCCGACAGCCCCGCCCGGGAGCGCCGGATCGCATCGGAAACGGACCGGATGGCCTCGTCCTGGCCGATCACGCGCCGGTGCAGGTTTTCCTCCATGGACAGCAGCTTTTCCCTTTCACCCTCCATCATCTTGGACACCGGGATACCGGTCCAGCGGGACACCACCTCGGCGATCTCGTCCTCGGTCACATTGCTCCTAAGAAGGACCGTCTCCCGTTCACTTGCCTCGTCGGCGCTCGCCAGCTGCTTTTCCAGTTCGGGTATCCGGCCATACCGCAGTTCGGACATGCGCTGCAGGTCCCCGGCCCGGCGCGCACCCTCGAATTCCGTGCGCATCCGGTCCAGTTCCTCCTTGATCTGCTGGCTGCCCTGTACCGCGGCTTTCTCCGCGTTCCAGACCTCCTCGAGGTCAGCGTACTCCTTCTCCAGCCTGCCGATTTCCTCTTCCAGCGCCTCCAGCCGTTTCTGCGAGGCGGAATCGCTTTCCTTCTTCAGCGCCTCCCTTTCCATCTTGATCTGGATGATGCGACGGTCGAGCCGGTCCATGGACTCCGGCTTGGAGTCGATTTCCATGCGGATGCGGCTGGCGGCCTCGTCCACCAGGTCGATGGCCTTGTCCGGAAGGTTGCGGTCGGTGATGTAGCGGTGGGACAACGTCGCCGCGGCAACGATCGCGGGATCCGTGATATCCACGCCATGGTGCACCTCGTAGCGTTCCTTCAGCCCGCGCAAGATGGCAATGGTATCCTCCACGGTCGGCTCGTCCACCAGCACCTTCTGGAATCGCCGCTCCAGCGCGGCATCCTTTTCCACGTACTTGCGGTACTCGTCCAGGGTGGTCGCACCGACGCAGTGCAGTTCGCCCCGGGCCAGGGCCGGTTTCAGCATGTTGCCCGCATCCATGGCGCCCTCGGCCTTGCCGGCCCCCACCATGGTGTGCAGCTCGTCGATGAACAGGATGATCTGTCCTTCCTGCTTGGCGAGATCGTTCAGCACCGCCTTCAGACGTTCCTCGAACTCGCCCCGGTATTTCGCCCCGGCCAGCAGCGCGCCCATGTCCAGCGACAGAACCCGCTTCCCCCGCATGCCCTCGGGCACCTCGCCGTTGACGATTCGCTGAGCCAGGCCTTCGATGATGGCCGTCTTTCCGACACCGGGCTCGCCGATCAGCACCGGGTTGTTCTTGGTTCTCCGCTGCAGGACCTGGATGGCGCGGCGGATTTCCTCGTCACGCCCGATGACCGGGTCAAGCTTTCCCTGTTCAGCCCGCTCGGTGATGTCGATGGTGTATTTCTCCAGGGCCTGCCGCTGGTCCTCGGCATTGGGATCGTCCACACTCTGGCCGCCGCGCATGTTCTCGATAGCCTTCTCGACACCATTTTTTGAGGCGCCGGCGTCGCGCAGCAGTCTGCCGAGAACGCCCCGGTCGCCCAGCGCGGCGAGGACGAACAGTTCGCTGGCGATGTACTGGTCCTGGCGCTTCTGCGCCAACTGGTCGGTCACGTTGAGCAGCTTGCCGAGGTCCTTGGATACATGGATCTCGCCCTCGTTGCCTTCGACCCTGGGCATCCGGTCCAGCGTTTCGCCGATGGCGGACCGCAACCGGTTGACGTTGACGCCCGCAACGGTCAGCAGATGACGAATGCTGCCGCCGTCCTGGTCCAGCATGGCTTGCATCAGATGCACCGGTTCGATGAACGCGTGGCTGCGTCCGAGCGCGGCACTCTGGGCGTCGCTCAAGGCCAACTGGAACTTGGCCGTCAGCTTGTCCATTCTCATTGAAACAACTCCAAAAAAAGTTCTTATTACCCTCCGCTACATGGGGTTTTTGTCCCGTTGTTCAATGTGACCGGGCGGCATCCGTTCCGGGTGGAACCGCCCGAGCGGACAGCCGGACGGGCCGGGCCGCCGTGGTTCCCGGCATCCTTCCGCCGGCACCGTCCCCGCTCAGGCGGCCTGACCTGTCAGGTCGTATTCCGAGGAGCCGGTGATCCTGACCGGCACGATATCCCCCGGCCGAAGCGGCGGCAAGGGACCCCGGATCTGGACCACGCCGTCCACTTCCGGCGCATCCCCCCGGGTGCGGCCCACCGCGGATTCGGGATCCACCGAATCCACGATGACATCCATCGTCCGGCCGACCTTTCCGGCAAGCCGGCGCCTGGAAACCTCCTGCTGGACCTGCATGAATCGATGGTACCGTTCCTGGCGGATTTCCTCGGGGACCTGTTCCGGCAGATCATTGGCGGCGGCTCCTGCCACGCCGGAGTACGCGAAGCAGCCCGCCCGGTCGATCTCCGCCTCCCGGATGAAGCCCAGCAGTTCGTCGAAGTCCGCCTCGGACTCCCCGGGAAACCCCACGATGAAGGTGCTGCGGATGGTGAGATCCGGGCAGGCCCCGCGCCATTTACCGATCCGTTCCAGCACCTTTTCACGACGGGCCGGCCGCCGCATCGCTTTCAGTACGGCATGGCTTGCATGCTGAAACGGTATGTCGAGGTATGGCAGGACCAGCCCATCGGCCATCAACGGGATCAGTTCGTCGACATGGGGGTACGGATAGACGTAATGGAGGCGTATCCAGACCCCCAGCCCGCCCAGGTCCCGGGCCAGGTCCCGGATGTGGGAACGCACGGGTCTGGCGCCATGAAACTCCGTGCGATAGCGGATGTCGGCGCCATAGGCACTGGTGTCCTGGGACACCACCAGCAGTTCCCTGACCCCTGCGCCCACCAGGGACTCGGCCTCCGCCATGATCGATGCCGCACCCCTGCTCACGAGCCTGCCGCGCATGCTTGGTATGATGCAGAAGCTGCACCTGTGATTGCAGCCTTCCGAGATCTTCAGGTAGGCGTAGTGCCGCGGGGTCAGCTTGAGGCCGCCCGGCGGTACCAGGTCGACGAAGGGGTCGTGGGCCGGCGGCAGGTGATCCTGGACCACGGACATCACCTCTTCCGTGGCCTGGGGCCCGGTAACCGCGAGCACCCCGGGGAAATGCTCCTTCACCATGTCCCCCCTGGCCCCCAGACAGCCGGTGACGAGCACCTTGCCGTTCCTGTCCATGGCCTCATCAATGGCTTCCAGGGATTCCTCCACCGCCGAGTCGATGAAGCCGCAGGTATTCACGATCACCAGGTCCGCCGCAGCATAGTCCGAGGCCATCTCGTAGCCCCGGATCCTGAGTTCGGTCAGGATTCGCTCCGAGTCCACCGTGGCCTTGGGACAACCCAGGCTGACGAATCCGATCCTGCCGGACGGCACGGAACCCATGGACATTCAGTACAGGGATGACACCAGGCCCATCTGGTGCTTGATGGTGCTGCCCAGTTCCTCCACGGAATAATTCGTGGAATCGCAGAATGGAATCCCGTTGCGCCGGAACATCTGTTCCGCCCGGACGACATCCTGGCGGCACCTGGCCACGGACGCGTATTCGCTTCCCGGACGCCGCTCGGTCCGTATCTGGTGAAGCCGCATCGGGTCGATGGTAAGACCGAAGATCCTGTCCTTGTGCGGCTCCAGGGGACCGGGAAGCACTCCGGTGCCGAAGTCCTCCTCCGTCAGCGGGTAGTTCGCCGCATAGAATCCGAAATGGAGCGCAAGGTAGAGGCAGGTGGGCGTCTTGCCGGAGCGCGAGGCGCCAAGGAGAATCAGCGTGGCCCGGTTGTAATCCTGCGTATGCAGGCCGTCGTCGCAATGCATGGCGTAGTTCACTGCATCGATGCGCCGGTAATACCGTCCGACATCGGAAATGCCGTGGGACTGACCGGGCTTGTGGGAGGACTGCTGGTCGAGAAGCCGTTCCATGCGGCCGATGAACGGGGAGAACAGGTCGAAGATTTCCCCTTCGGCCGCCGACAGGATTTCACTGAACGATTCGTCGACGAAAGTCGCGAACACGAGCGGCCGGCAACCCGATTCACGGCCGGCCTCGTCGATGGCACGGACAGCCTGTTGCACCTTCTGCGGGGTATCCACGAAAGGCAGGGCCCGCTGGTGAAACCGGACGTCCGGAAACTGGCTCATCAGGGTATGGCTGAGCGTCTCCGCGGTCAGTCCGCTGCGGTCCGAGACAATGAAAACGGGACAGTGTGGCACAGGTCGGCAAGATGGGCGGGTCACCGGATTATACGGAAATTGCCCCTCGTGGCCCTCCCCGGCTTTTCCTGGCTTTCCCCGAACAGGCTGCCGGATGGAACCTGCCGGGTATGCAGATGATCCGGCGGGGTGCGGCTGCTAGAATCCGCCTTCCTGTTGGACAGATGAGTTGGGGCCGGACCGTTGACTGAGTGGATTGCCTGGTTTCATGACCTGGGGATGAGCGATGTACCCCGTGTCGGAGGAAAAAACGCCTCGCTCGGGGAATTGATTTCAGGCCTGTCATCGGCGGGCATCCGGGTCCCCGACGGGTTCGCCACCACGGCGGATGCCTACCGCGCCTTCATCGGGCACAAGAACCTCGACAGGGACATCGGCACGATCCTCGATTCCCTCGATGTCGACAACCTGGCGGATCTCCGGGAGGCCGGCGCCTCCATACGCGGCATGGTCATGAACCATCCCCTTCCGGCGGATCTGGAGCGTTCCGTCCGTGAAGCCTATGACACCCTCGGCGGCAGCGTTGCGGTACGGTCCTCGGCCACTGCCGAGGACCTGCCGGAAGCCTCCTTCGCCGGGCAGCAGGAAACCTTTCTCAACGTTCGCGGCATCGACCAGGTGCTCCACCGGGTCCGGGAGGTATTCGCCTCCCTGTTCAACGACCGTGCCATCGCCTACCGGGTGCACCAGGGCTTCGCCCATGCCGACGTGGCCCTTTCCGCCGGCATCCAGCGCATGGTCCGCAGCGACCTGGGCGCCAGCGGCGTCATGTTCACCATCGACACCGAGTCCGGCTTCGAGGAAGCGGTGTTCATCACCTCCTCCTGGGGGCTCGGGGAATGCGTGGTGCAGGGCTCCGTGAACCCGGACGAATTCTATGTCTACAAGCCCGCACTGGCGGCCGGCCGGCCCGCAATCCTGCGGCGAACCCGGGGCTCGAAACTGATCAAGATGGTCTACGCGCCCGAAGGGTCCGAAAGGACGGTCGAGACTGTGGACGTGGACCCGGCCCGGCAATACGCGTTTTCCATCACCGACGAGGACGTCACGGAGCTTGCGAAGATGGCCGTGGCCATCGGCGAGCACTACGGCCGCCCCATGGACATCGAATGGGGGAAGGACGGTGAAACCGGGGACCTGATGATTCTCCAGGCCCGCCCGGAGACCGTGCGCAGCCGGGACAGCGGCAATACCCTGGAGCAGTTTCGGCTCAAGGAGGACGGCGAGGTGCTGGTCACCGGCCGCAGCGTGGGTCAGCGCATCGGCACCGGGCCTCACAACGTCCCACAGTTGACTCACTGGGCCTGAGCGAGTACATTCCC
>VYFG01000057.1 GCA_009842505.1 Gammaproteobacteria bacterium | reverse complement strand
CCCCAGGGCCCCCCGCGCACCCTGCCCCCGCCGGTACAGAAGTCCGGCAGTGCAGTTCCCCATGCAAGTCCCGGGATCCGGCGCTTTGCCCGCGAACTGGGCGCAGACCTCACCCAGATTGGTGGTTCGGGGCCCAAGGGGCGGGTACTCAAGGAAGACATCAAGCTCTGGATCAAGCAGAAGCTCGCCGGGATCGCCGCCGGGGGAACCGAGGCGGCGGGGTCGGGCATACCGGAAATTCCCGCGGTCGATTTCGCCAAGTTCGGCGCCGTGGAAACCGTCTCGCTCGGGCGAATCAAGAAAATCTCCGGGCAGCATCTCCGGCGGGCCTGGCTCAATGTTCCCCACGTTACCCACCAGGATGAGGCGGATATCACCGAACTGGAGGAATTCCGGCAGTCTCTCAAGGAAGAGGCCGCCCGGGAAGGCATCCGCATCACGCTGCTGGGATTCGTCCTCAAGATCCTGGTCAGCGCACTGAAGAAGTTTCCCAGCTTCAACGCGTCCATTCATCCGAACGGCGAGAACCTGGTCCTGAAGAAATATTTCCACATCGGCGTGGCCGTGGATACGCCGAACGGACTCATGGTGCCGGTCATCCGGGACGTGGACCGCAAGTCCATTTTCGATCTCGCGAGAGATCTCGGTGAAATGAGTGAAAAGGCCCGCAACGGCAAGCTTTCCCCGACGGACATGCAGGGGGGCTGCATCAGCATTTCCAGCCTGGGCGGAATCGGCGGTACCGCCTTCACGCCCATCGTCAACGCACCGGAAGTAGCCATCCTGGGCCTGTCCCGAGCCCGCATGACTCCCGTATGGAACGGCAAGGAGTTCGAACCCAGGCTCATGCTGCCGCTCAGCCTGTCCTATGACCACCGCGTCATCGACGGTGCCGAAGCCGCCAGATTCTGCGCCTACCTAGCCCGCGCCCTGGCCGACATGCGGCGGATTTCTCTTTAGAATAAAGTTTATAAAACACATGCAACTTGTTGAAATAAAAATACCTGACATTGGCGATTTTCAGGACGTGCCGATCGTCGAGGTGTTTGTCGGTCCCGGTGACAGGGTGGCCGCCGAAGATCCCCTGGTGGCACTGGAAAGCGACAAGGCCACCATGGAGGTTCCCTCGCCCCATGCCGGCACGGTCAGGGAGCTGAAGGTCAAGGCAGGCGATACGGTGTCCGAGGGATCACTGGTTGCCCTGCTGGAGCCGGAAGCCGCCGAGGAGACCGCAGGGCCCGGGGAAAGTGAAACCGGATCTGCATCCGCATCCGAGAATTCCGGGGAAGCGCTCGAGCCGGCAACCCCAAGGCGCCAGGATCCCGCATCCGGCGCGATACCGGAAAGCGACCACCAGGCGGATCTGGCGGTTCTCGGCTCGGGCCCCGGCGGATACACCGCGGCTTTCCGCGCCGCCGATCTCGGTCTCAAGGTGGTCCTGGTGGAGCGTTACGATGTCATCGGCGGGGTATGCCTGAACGTCGGCTGCATCCCGTCCAAAGCGCTTCTTCACGTCGCCAAGGTAATCGAGGAAGCCGAGGAAGCCACCGCGGTGGGACTGTCATTCGCCAAGCCGGCGCTTGACGTCGACACCATGCGGGGCTGGAAGGACGGGGTGGTCGGCCAGCTGACCCGGGGACTGACCGGCCTGGCAAAGAAAAGAAAGGTGGCCGTCCTTCACGGGACCGGAGAATTCACCGGCCCCAACCAGTTGCGGGTTGCCGGACCCGATGGCGAGGTCACCGTCGGATTCGATCAGGCCGTGATCGCCGTCGGCAGCGAACCGGTCGAGATTCCCGGAATGCCCCACGATGACCCGAGGGTCATCGATTCCACCGGGGCGCTCAGGCTGGAGGACATCCCGGGCCGGCTGCTGGTCGTGGGGGGCGGGATTATCGGTCTGGAAATGGCGACCGTGTACAACGCGCTCGGCAGCCGCATCAGCGTCGTGGAGATGCTGGATCATGTCATGACCGGTGCGGACCCCGACATGGTTCGCCCGCTGCTGAAGAAAATCAAGGGACAGTATGAAAACATCTGGACGGGTACCGGAGTATCCGG
Organism: Gammaproteobacteria bacterium; assembly: GCA_009842505.1. Lineage (GTDB taxonomy): Bacteria > Pseudomonadota > Gammaproteobacteria > Arenicellales > Poriferihabitantaceae > VYFG01. The sequence continues at coordinate 46,526 of VYFG01000057.1, read as the reverse complement.
TATGAAGACCTTGAAGTCGGGAATCAAGGTATCCTTCGAGGGTCCGGATGCGCCGCCCGAGGAAGTGTTCGACAAGGTGCTCATGGCGGTGGGACGATCCCCCAATGGCGGCAGAATCAATGCCGCCGCCGCCGGTGTTGCTGTGGACGAGCGGGGCTTCATCCGGGTGGACGGGCAGATGCGCACGAACGTGCCGCATATATTCGCCATCGGCGACGTGGTGGGTCAGCCAATGCTGGCCCACAAGGCGGTGCATGAAGGCAAGGTGGCGGCGGAAGTGGCGGCAGGCATGAAAAGCGGCTTCGAGGCCCGGGTCATTCCCTCCGTGGCCTACACCGACCCGGAGGTCGCATGGGTGGGCCTGACGGAAACAGAGGCCAAGGCCGGTAACATCCCCTATGAGAAAGGCTCCTTTCCCTGGGCGGCCAGCGGCCGTTCCCTGTCCATGGGCCGCAAGGAAGGCCTGACCAAGCTCCTGTTCGACCCGGAAACCGGCCGCGTTCTCGGCGCCGCGGTCACGGGGAACAATGCGGGGGACCTGATCGCGGAAGCTACACTGGCGATCGAAATGAATGCCGATGCCAGCGATATCGGCCTGACCATCCATCCCCACCCCACCCTGGCTGAAACCATCGGATTTGCCGCAGAGGCCTTTGAAGGCACGATCACTGACCTGTACCTGCCGAAGAAGAAAGGCTGACCAAGGATTCCGGGAGGCTCAATCCGTGGGCGCGACCTGCGTCCGCTTCCCCTTCCCTTTCCCTTTCCCCTGATACAGCAGCAACTGGCGAAACACCCTGCGGCTGCGGAGTTCCCTGCCGCCGAGCTGGTGCCGGATCAGTTCCCGGATCAGCTGCCTGGCTTCCGACCGGGATTTTTGCGACCGGAATTCCTCGCCGTCCAGTTCCCGCAGGGTCGCGCCCCGGACGGTAATGCCCGGCGAACCCGCCGGCGAGGCCACGGGACCCGACTGCGGCAGATAGACGTACTGGACTGAGGGGTCGATGGCCTTTCCGGTCTCTACGTCATGATCCAGTATCAGGCCGAATCCGATTTCCCTAAGGAGCTGTTTTTCGAATATGCGCAGGGTCTCCCCGGGGTCTGCGCCCGAGGCAAGACGTTGCACGGCAACGTCGTAAGCGAAATACAGCTTTTCGTGCCCGTCAAAACGGTGGAGCAGCTTTAGCAGCAGTTCATTGGCATAGAGTCCCGCATGCAGGCCGAATCCGGCAATTTCCGGAAGATGGGCAGTGGCTTCCGCCGCGGTCAGGACGGGCAAGGCCCCCTTCCCCGACCAGCCGATCAGGAGCGGCTTGAACGGCATCAGGATACCCCGCTGCCCGCCCTTACGGCGCCTAGCGCCCTTCGCCAGCAGCATGCAACGTCCATGATCCCTGCTGAATACGTCAACCAGCAGGCTGCTTTCCGCATAAGGCCTGGCATGTAGCACGTATGCGGGCTGCCGGTTCACTTTCATCGCGGGCTCCGGAAAAATCAGTCGTCGGTATAGCCCAGTGACCGCAGCATGGACATGCTGTCTCCCCATCCCTGCCGCCGCTTGACCCAGAGGTCAAGCCGGACACGCACGCCAAACTGATCCTCCATGGCTTTCCGTGCGCGCTGGCCGATGGCTTTCAGAACCTGCCCGTTCTTGCCAATAACGATCCCCTTCTGTCCTTCCCGTTCAACCCAGATCGTCATCTCGATTTCCCAGTGATCAGGGGCCTTGTCGTCGAACCGGGTAACTTCCACGGCAGACTCGTAAGGCAGTTCGTCCCCCAGCAGGGCAAAGGTCTGCTCCCGTACCAGTTCCGCAGCCCGGAATCGGGGGCCCCGGTCGCTCACCTGTTCCGCGGGAAATCCGCAGGCTCCTTCCGGCAGTTGCCGGATCAGGTCCGGCAGTAGAGTTCTGTCGAGATCGTCTTTCAGTGCGGACAAGGGAATGATCGCCCGAAAATCGTGCAGCCTGTCGCTCTCTTGTATCAGTGGCAGAAGCCTGGGTTTGTCCCGCAGGGTATCCACCTTGTTGATGAGGAGAATGACGGGAACCCGCTGAACGGTCACCACGCGCAAAGTCCTCTTCAGATCAGGTGTCCAGCCGCGGTGATCGATCATGAACAAAACCAGGTCAACGCCCTCCAGGCTGGCCCTGGCTGTCCGGTTGATCTGCCGGTTGAGGTTTTTCTGCTGCCCGAAGTGCAATCCCGGGGTATCGACGAAAACAATCTGTGCACCGGGCAGCGTGCGTATTCCCATGATCCTGTGGCGAGTGGTCTGGGGCCTTCGCGAGACAATGGAAACCTTAGAGCCGGTCAGCCGGTTCACCAGGGTGGATTTCCCGGAATTGGGAGGACCGGACACGGTGATGTACCCGAACCGATGGGGACCGATCCCGTCGTTCATTGCGGACCAGTCAGGTACTCCCGGATTCCAGCGCCTCGATCGCCAGCGCTGCCGCATTCTGCTCGCCGATTCTCCTGCTGTTTCCGGATGCAAAGAACGGACTGCCCGCATGGTCGATCTCACACCGGACATGAAAGACGAGTTCATGATCCTTGCCCTGCCGTTCAACCACTTCATATACGGGCAGGGGCTTTTCGAGCTTTTGCAGTATTTCCTGCAGTTTGGTCTTGTTGTCCTTCAGGTCGCCCGAGTCAATGGTGCTGAGGTGTGGCGCGAACAGCTTCAGGATCATGGATTCCGCACTGCCGATGCCGCCGTCGAGGTATACCGCTCCCAGAAGGGCCTCCAGGGAGTCGGAGAGAACCGAATTCCGGTCGGAAACGCCGCTTTTCAACTCCCCTTCTCCCAAGCGCAGGAACCTCCCCAGATCCAGGGATCTTGCAATGGCAGCCAGTGTATCCTGCCGGACCAGCCGCGAGCGCATCCGGGTCAGTTCGCCTTCGGGCAATCCGGGAAACCGGCGATAGAGGATTTCGGTCGCTACGAAACCCAGCACGCTGTCGCCGAGAAACTCGAGGCGTTCGTTATGTCTGCTGTGAAAACTTCGGTGGGTCAGCGCCCGTCCCAGGAGTTCACGATCGCTGAATCGGTAATCAAGAAGAGCTTCAAGCGCGTCGAAACTGCTCATCAGGCCTGACGGCGAAGGACCGGGACCCTGTCATCGGGATGAGGCCACAGCCTGAGGATTGTCTCCGGGGACCGATATCCCGCAAAGACCGGGGAGGTGACACAAACCATTGATGTCACGGTATTTTCTCTTCCTATAGTATGCTGTTTCCAATTCTACCCCAGTTCACGCCACCGCCAGAGTCGCTCTTCCAGCTGAACCAGATGAAAAACGCCCTGCCGACGACATTCTCCTCCGGGACGAAACGCCAGTACCGGCTGTCGTTGCTGTGATCCCGGTTGTCACCCAGGACGAAGTAATGGCCTTCGGGCACTTCGACCTCCATGGAGCGGGACCGCGTCACTCGGTCGTCAATCAGGATGTAGTGATCCGATCCGTCAATGGTTTCCTTCACCTTCCGGGCGCTGTATCCCCGCATGTCGAGTTGCTGGAAGTCATACTCTCCGGCCGGTTCCGTCTCCACCGGTTCGCCATTGATGGCCAGTCTCTTGTTCACATAGGTGAGTCTGTCTCCCGGAAGCCCGACAACCCGCTTGATGAAAGCCAGTTTCGGATCCCTGGGAAACCGGAAAACCATGACATCCCCCCGCTCGGGCGGACCGATGTCCAGAATCTTCTGGTGGATCACGGGCAATCTGATTCCGTAACTGAACTTGTTCACCAGGATGAAGTCTCCGTTCTGCAGTCCGGGAAGCATGGATCCCGAGGGGATGCGGAACGGTTCGACAACGAACGAACGCAGAACGAAAACGATGAGAATCACCGGAAACAGTGCCCGCGCATACTCCACCAACACAGGTTGACGGCGCTGTGCAGAAACCTCCTCTTCGGCACCGACCCCCTCAACCGTCCTGCCGGCGCTGCCCTCGAACATCAACCGGTAGCCATAGGAGATTACCCCGGTGACCACCAGGGATATGAACAAAATGAGTGAGAAATCCACGAATCTATCCGTTTGTTTCTGTGTAAGAAGGCAACACCGTGTCCCGGTGTGGAAATCTATTCCCGGTCCACCTTGAGCACCGACAGGAACGCTTCCTGCGGTATTTCCACGGAACCGATCTGTTTCATGCGCTTTTTACCCGCTTTCTGCTTTTCGAGCAACTTGCGTTTGCGCGTGATGTCACCGCCGTAACACTTGGCCGTCACGTTTTTCCGCAGCGCCTTGACGGTTTCCCTTGCGATGATCTTGGACCCGATGGCTGCCTGGATCGCGACATCGAACATCTGCCGGGGAATCAGTTCCCGCATGCGCTTGACCAGCGCCCTGGCCCGGTGCTGGCTCTGTCCCCGGTGCACCAGCACCGCCAGGGGATCCACCCGGTCCCCGTTGATGAGCAGGTCCACCTTCACCATGTCGGCCGGCCGGTTGCCGGCAAACTCGTAGTCCAGGGAGGCATACCCGCGCGTATCGGACTTGAGATGGTCATAGAAATCCAGTACCACCTCATTGAGCGGGAGATCGAACTCCACCATCACCTGGCGGCCGTGATAATGGATATTGCGCTGCTCCCCGCGCCTTTCCACGCACAGGGTCAGCACCGCGCCGATATGACCGTGGGGAACCAGGATCCGGGCCAGAATGAACGGTTCCAGGATTTCCTCGATGCGGGAGGGGTCCGGCAGTTCCGCGGGATTGTCTATCCGCAGCCTGTGCCCGTCCTTGAACCGCACCTCGTACACCACGGTTGGGGCGGTGGTGATCAGTTCCAGGTTGTATTCACGCTCCAGCCGTTCCTGGACAATCTCCATGTGCAGCATCCCCAGGAAGCCGCAGCGAAATCCGAAGCCCAGCGCCTGGGAGGACTCCGGCTGGTAGGACAGCGCGGCGTCATTGAGGCTCAGCTTCTCGAGGGCCACCCGGAATGCCTCGAAATCCGCATTGTTCACGGGATAGAGGCCGGCGAACACCGTGGGCTTCACTTCCTTGAACCCGGGCAGCGGTTCCGGAGCCCGCCGGTTCGACAGGGTGACCGTGTCCCCCACCCGCGCTGCCTTGATGTCCTTCAGCCCGGCGATGAGGAAGCCCACCATGCCGGTGGACAGTTCCCCGACTTCGAGGGGCTTGGGTTGGAAGATTCCGACCTGCTCCACCTGGTGGTCGAAACCGGTGGACATCATGCGGATCCGCGTGCGGGCCCGGGACAGGGTGCCGTCGAACACGCGCACGAGCGAAACCACCCCGAGGTAGTTGTCGAACCACGAATCCAGCACCAGGGCTCTCAGCGGCGACTCGGAAGCACCGGATGGCGGCGGCAGTTTCCGCACGACCTGTTCCAGGACCTCGGCGACCCCCTGGCCGGTCTTTGCGCTGACCGACAGCGCACCTTCGCTGTCGATGCCGATCAGTTCCTCGATCTCGCCGAGGACCCGCTCCGGTTCTGCGGCCGGCAGGTCGATCTTGTTGAGCACGGGTATCACGGCAAGGCCGAGGTCCACCGCGGTATAGCAGTTGGCCACCGTCTGCGCCTCCACTCCCTGGGCCGCATCCACCACCAGCAGCGCGCCCTCGCAGGCCTGCAGCGATCGCGAGACCTCGTAGGCGAAATCCACGTGCCCGGGGGTGTCGATCAGGTTGAGCTGGTATTCAATCCCGTCTCTGGCGCGGTAATTCAGCGTTACGCTCTGGGCCTTGATGGTGATGCCGCGCTCCCTTTCGATGTCCATGGAATCCAGCACCTGTTCCTTCATCTCCCGTTCGTTGAGTCCGCCGCAGAACTGGATGAACCGGTCCGCCAGGGTGGACTTGCCATGATCCACATGGGCGATGATCGCAAAGTTACGGATGCGGGACTGGTCGATCCTGGACATGGGAGGGACGATCGGGGGAAATCCTGGGGGCTGAATGGTTGACGGTATGGGCAGGCAGGAATCACTGCGATCCTGGCTCCTAGCAGGCCGGGAGGGTACAACCAAAGCGCGGATTGTACCTGTTTTGCCGATGAAAAACCCCGGCTCACGGCGGTATCCGGCGGATGGATCAGGCCGGTTAATGGTAACGATATCGAATCCATATGCATTTCGTATTCCGTGCACGAAACGGGGCCGGGAGTAAGGGGCCGGACGGGTTAGAATTGACCGGCATCCAGAACCCGTCCATCCACACCGTCCGTCCAATCATGCCGGTTTCCGCAACAGCCCAGGTAGACCAGTACTACTCGCTCAGTATTGGGGATTCCGGGCTCCGTGACGATGTCCGCCTGCTCGGCACCCTGCTGGGTAAAACCATCCGGCAGCGGCAGGGCGACGGAATGTACGAACTGGTGGAACAGGTCCGTCAGCTGGCCCGGGACGCCCGCCATGGGAACACCGCCTGCGTGGACCGCCTGGTGGCCCTTCTTTCCGCGCAGACCAGCGACCAGCTGGTGCTGCTGGCGCGGGCATTCGCCCAGTTCCTGAACCTGGCCAACATCGCAGAGCAGCACCACCAGATCCGGCGCCGGCGCCGGATCGCCGCCGCGGATTCCGTCGATGCCGGGACCGAAGACGGTGCCCGCAGCTTTCTCGAGGCGGAATTTCACAAGCTGCTCGATGCAGGCGTGGCGCCGGCAGAGCTCCACGAGCGCACCCTGGGGCTTGACATCGAACTGGTGCTCACCGCCCACCCCACGGAAATCGTCCGCCGGAGCGTCGCGGACAAGTTCCAGCGTATCCAGCACCTGCTGGCGCAGAATGACCGCCCGGACCTGTCCCGTCTCGAGCGACAGGAGACCCGCGACGCGCTGCACCGCGTCGTGGCGGAGGTCTGGGAAACGGACGAGATCCGCCGCATCCGGCTGACGCCGGTGGACGAGGCACGCAACGGCCTGCTGGCGGTGGAACAGTCGCTCTGGAACGTGATCCCGGACATGTACCGGCGGCTGGACCGCGCGCTGGAGAACTGCACCGGGAAGGGGCTGCCCCTTGGTGCGGCACCGATCCGGTTCGGTTCCTGGATGGGAGGTGACCGGGACGGTAACCCGAACGCCACTCCGCAGGTGACACGGGAGGTATGCCTGATCTCCCGCATCCGTGCCGCGAAGCTGTACCTGCAGGAAATCGACGAGCTGCACCAGGACCTGTCCATGAAAACCGCGAGCGACGAACTGCTGGCGGCGGTCGACCCGGACGAGGCCGAACCCTACCGTGCGTTGCTCAGGGGCGTCCTGAAGAGACTGCGTGCCACGATCCGGCACCTGAACCGCACCCTGAGGGCCGTAGAATCCGGCGAACTGTCGCGCCTTCCCCCCATCAGGGGCGAACTCTACCTCCAGGCGGACAGGCTGCGTGCACCGTTGATGCTTTGCCACCGTTCCCTGGTCAGCTGCGGCAACGGCCTGATCGCTGACGGCAGGCTGACGGACATCCTCCGGCGGCTGGACACCTTCGGCCTGGTGCTGCTGAAGCTCGACATACGCCAGGAAGCGGATCGGCACGGCGCGGCGATCGATGCCATCACGCGATACCTGGGGATGGGAAGCTACCTGGAATGGAGCGAGGAGGAAAAACAGGTGTTCCTGGTTCGTGAACTGGAAAGCCGCCGACCCCTGATCATGTCGACGTTTCCCGGGGAGGACGAGGTGAATGCCGAGGTCAAGGAGGTGCTGGACACCTTCCGAATGCTGTCGGTGCAGAACCCCGAATCCCTTGGAACCTATGTGATTTCCATGGCGTCGGAGCCCTCCGATGTCCTTGAGGTGGTGCTGCTGCAGAAGGAATGCCGCCTGAAACGGATCATGCCTGTGGCGCCACTGTTCGAACGGCTGCGGGACCTGGAAAACGCGGCGGCATGCATGGAACGGCTGTTCGCCATTCCCTGGTACAGCAACCACATACAGGGAAGGCAGGAAGTGATGATCGGCTATTCGGATTCCGCCAAGGACGCCGGCAAGCTCGCCGCCGCCTGGGGCCTGTACCAGGCCCAGGAGCAGTTGGTGACTGTCAGCGAGCGCCACGGCGTGACCCTGACACTGTTCCACGGACGCGGGGGCACCGTGGCCCGGGGCGGCGGGCCGGCCTACGAGGCCATCCTGTCGCAGCCCCCGGGATCCGTGAACGGCACCATGCGGGTCACCGAACAAGGCGAAGTCATCCAGGCCAAGTTCGGCCTCCCGGGCATGGCGATGGAAACCCTTGAGGTCTACATCGGGGCGGTCCTGGAGGCTACCCTCAGACCTCCACCCACGCCCAGGGACCGGTGGCGCGACGAGATCGAGAAGCTGGCGGGCGACTCACTGGCCGAGTTCCACCGCATCGTGCGGCATCACTCGCAATTCGTTCCCTACTTCCGGGCCGCCACCCCGGAACAGGAACTGGGCAATCTTAAAATCGGATCCCGGCCTGCCCGTCGCAGGCCCGGCGACGGAATCGAAACCCTGCGCGCGATACCGTGGATATTCGCCTGGACCCAGACACGCCTGATGCTCCCGGCCTGGCTTGGCGTGGGCGCGGCGCTGGAAGCCGCCATCGATCGTGGAGACAAGCCCGTCCTGGACGAGATGCAGCAGGACTGGCCGTTCTTCCGCGCCACCATGGATTCCATCGAGATGGTCTTCTCCAAGGCGGATGTCAACGTTGCCGCCATGTACGATGCCCGCCTGGTGCCGGCGGAACTGGAATCGCTGGGCGGGGAATTGAGGCAGCTCTACCGGGAAACCATGGACCTGACGCTGGCGGTTACCGGACACCGGGTCCCCCTCGAAACCCAGCCGGTGGTGCTGCGCTCCGTGGGGGTGCGAAATACCTATGTGGACCCGCTCAACCTGCTGCAGGTCGAACTGCTGTCCAGGGTCCGTGCAGGCGACGACGATTCCGCCCTGGACGCCCTGCTGGTGGCGATCAACGGGATCGCCGCGGGGATGCGCAATACCGGCTGAACAGGCACCCGAAGCGGACCGGGACACTGCAGGGCCTTGCCACCATACGACGATCATGCCGGAAACTAACCGGAAAATCACCGCAATCATCCTGGCCGGGGGCCGTGCCACCCGAATGGGTGGTCTCGACAAGGGACTGCTGACCCTGGGCGGGCGCACCTTCGCGGAGCATCTTGTCAACCAGGTCTCCTCCCAGGCGGACAGAGTCCTGGTCAATGCCAACCGCAACGTCGAGGAGTACCGGAAACTGGGCTGCCCGGTGATCGGCGATACCCTGGAAAATTTTCAGGGTCCCCTGGCCGGCATGCTGGCCGGGCTGGGCCGCATGGAAACCCAATGGCTGCTCACCCTGCCCTGCGACGGTCCCTTCCTGGCGGAAGACTACGGCAGCCGGATGCTGAAGGCTGCCAGGGGTGACGGCCATGCGCTCGCGGTGGCCACAGACGGCGACCGCCTGCAGCCGGTGTACGCGCTGATCCACCGCTCCCTCGCCCGGAGTCTGGAAGACTTCCTCGCGGCCGGTGAGCGCAAGATCGACCGCTGGTACGCACGGCATCCCTTCAGCGAGGTGTCCTTTGCCGACCACAGCGGGATGTTCATCAACGTGAACACTCCCGATGAACTTGCCGCGCTTGAAGCCTCCGACAACCGCTGAACCGGCTCCGCCCGAGACCCGTCTGCCGGTTGTGTCCGACAGGGTCAGAGATCGCGGCCGGGACCCGGGTGATCAGGCGAACGCCATGGTGATGCGCCGGTTCTGCTTGCCCTTGCTCTTGATGCTCTGAATCCGCACGGGTCCGATCTCGCCGCTGCGGGCAACGTGCGTGCCGCCGCAGGGTTGCAGGTCCACGCCGTGAAAATTCACCAGTCTGACCCGTCCGCAGCCCCGGGGCGGCTGCACGGACATGGTGCGGACCAGGTCCGGCTTGGCATCGAGCTCCTCGTCAGTGATCCATTGCAGGGTCATCGGCACGTCGGACCGGATCAGTTCGTTGACCCGGTCCTCGATCGCCTGGCGGTCCGGCGGGGACGGCAAATCGAAATCAAGACGCCCCGCATCCTCGCTGATCGAGCCGCCGGTAACCGGGGCAGTCACCGCCGCACAGAGCATGTGCATGCAGCTATGCATTCGCATCAGCCGGTAGCGGTGGTCCCAGTCGATCTCCAGCGTCACCCGCTCCCCGGTGCCGGGGATCACGGTTCCCTCGCCGACGACATGCAGGTGCAGGCCGGTATCTCGGTCCCGGTAGCAATCCACGATCCGTCCTTCGCCGCCGGGGCCCCGGTATGAACCGGTATCCCCCGGCTGGCCGCCGCCCACCGGGTAGAACACCGTACGGTCCACGGCGAATCCGCGGTCGGTCACGGCGGTGACCACCGCCTCGCACGACCTGAGATAACCGTCCTCGCGAAACAATTCTTCTGTCATGACATGTTCTCCATGGATGATGTGATCTTCTGCTTGACCAGATCCGCCACCTTGACGGCAAGCAGTCCGTCCTCGCCGCTGACCAGGGGACGGGCGCCCCTTTGCACGCAGTCGATGAAGTGGGCGAGCTCCGCGTTCAGGGGCAGTTGGGGCGTCACCTCGATGGAGCGCTCGACCAGCCTGGGATACCCGTTTTCCGGGTCCAGCTCCCCGGGCCGGACTTCCTCGAGCTGCTGGTCGGTAAAGTTGAGACCGAGATAATGCTCCTGTGCAAATACCCGGATCCGGCGGAACCGGTTGCGTGACACCCGGCTGGCGGTCACGTTGGCCACCGCCCCGTTGGCGAACTCCAGCCGCGCGTTGGCGATGTCGGCGTGATCCGTGATGACACGCGTGCCGTTGGCGGAAACGGCGGTGAGTTCGGCGGGCACGAGGGAAAGCACGATATCGATGTCATGGATCATGAGATCAGTGACCACGTCCACGTCCGTGGCCCGCCCGTCAAACTCACCGAGGCGGTGGACCTCGATGAACCGCGGGTCCCGGGCCAGTTCCGCCAGCCGCATCACCCCGGCGTTGAACCGCTCCAGATGTCCAACCTGCAGGATCACGCCCTTTGCGCGGGCCTGTTCGACGATGGTTTCGCTCTCCCTGACGGTGGGGGCCACCGGCTTTTCCAGCATCATGTGCACCCCGTGATCCAGGAACGGCATTGCAACGGCCAGGTGCATGCTGGTGGGAACCACGACGCTGACGGCATGGATGTCCATACCGCTGTCGAGCAGTGCATTCAGATGATGAAACGCCCTGCAGCCGTACTGGCCGGCAACCGTGTCCGCCGCCTCCGCGTTGGTATCCACCACTGCCACCAGGGCCGCCTCCTGCATCTCGTGATAGATCTTGGCGTGAATCCGGCCGAGGTAACCCACCCCGACCACCGCCACGTTAACCTGGCCGGTCATGTTGCTGTTTTGATACCTTGGATCACCGTAGGGTACTACAACATCTTGACACAGGTCATGTTACACGACTGACCGCGTGCAACAGCGCGTCGATCGTCTGGAGTCGCGGAAATCCCTTTCGCCAGGCCAGGATCACGTACCCTGAAGCTGGGGCGGCCTCCCTTTCCCCTGAATACCTTTGCCAGGCGAACGCCCGCTGCTCGAGTGTGTATCCGACGGGAGCGAACGACGCGTCCGAAAGCCATGCCGTATGGCGCCGCAATTTCGTGAATTCCCTTCCCAGTGAGAAAAACGAGGGCTGGACCGGTTTCATCAGGGCCCTCAGCTCCGCCACCTGCGCTTCCGTCCAGTCCGGGAGAATGTGCGCTTCCGCCTGCAGTGCCTCCCCGTTTGCCGTTCGACTTCTGCGAGTGTCCGGTTCCAGACATACCGGCACGCACCCGCCGTCTGCGTCCGCAGGTCGTGCTTCCGCCTAGACCTGGGGCGAAGGCAAAATACAACAGTACAATAAGTGGCCTGGGTGCCCATGGCCAAGGGCATATCGTCAATTGATCTTCATAAGACCCATCACTAACATAGTCATTCCCATGTCAAACACCGACCGTTACGTGCTGGTCACCGGCTGCTCCACCGGAATCGGCTACTGTCTTGCTCGTGGCCTGAGTGCACGCGGCCATCAGGTCATCGCCTCATGCCGCGCAGATGCGGATGTCGAGAGGCTGTCGCAGGAAGGCATCCAGACCATCAGGGTTGACCTTGCCGACGAAAGGAACGTGGATGAGGCCGTCGAAAGGATCAGGGAACTGACAGGCGGCAATCTGTACGGGCTGATCAACAACGGGGCCTACGGCCAGCCGGGCGCCATGATCGATATCAGCAGGGAAGTCCTGCGTGAGCAGTTCGAAACAAACGTCTTCGGCACCCAGCAGCTGACCAACAGCCTTCTGCCCATGATGCTGGAAAACCGCGCAGGCCGGGTGGTGCAGATCAGTTCGGTCCTTGGCTTCATCTGCCTGAGATTTCGCGGCCCCTACAATGCAAGCAAGTATGCCCTGGAAGCCCTGACCGACACCATGCGGCTGGAACACCGGGGCAGCGGCGTCCATTTCGTCCTGGTTGAACCCGGCCCCATCCGTAGCCGGTTCCGGGAGAATGCCCTGAAGAAATACCTTGAGCATATCGCCCACCGCGAGAGCATGTTCCGTTCCACCTACGTCGAACTGGAAAAGCGCATGCATTCCACAGAAGATGCCCGTTACACGCTGCCCCCGGAAGCGGTGCTGAAGGCGGTCGTACATGCACTGGAAAGTCCCCGTCCAAGGATCCGGTATCCCGTCACGTTCCCGACTCGGGTGATGGCCATACTGAAACGGCTGCTCACCGACCGCGGGCTGGATGCGTTTCTAGACCGCCAGAGCGAGGGGGTCATTCCGGATGACGGCGGACCCGCCGGGACCGGGCCGTCCGGGAAGTCCGTGCCCCCGGACGGCGGTGCGGCATGACGGAACACATGCCCTACCCTCGCCTGTTCGCCCCGTTGACGCTGCGTCACCTAACCCTGCGCAACCGGGTCGTTTTCGGCGCCCACACGGCCAACATGGCCGAGGGGGGGCTTCCAGGAGACCGCCATCTCGGCTATTACCGGGAACGTGCCATGGGCGGCGCCGCCATGATTGTTGTTGAGCCGATGCCGGTGCATGCCGCCGCGGTCCTGACCCGGGGAAATTTTCGCCACGGGGACGATTCCGTGGTCCCCCATTTCCGCCGGATCACGGAAGCGGTGAAGGCCGAGGACGCGGTAATCCTGCAGCAGCTCTACCATGTCGGGCAGCATGGCGACGCGGACAACTCCTATCACCCCAACTGGTCGGCTTCGGGACGGCCTAGCCTGCATGACTCGGACGGCAGCCATGCCATGACCGAAGCCGAGATCGAGGAGACCATCGACGGTTTTGTCCAGGCCGCCAGGCGCTGCCGCGCGGCCGGGTTCGATGGGGTGGAGGTCTGGGCCGCGTACCACGGTATGGTGGACCAGTTCTGGACCCCCTGGTCCAACACCAGGCAGGACCGCTGGGGCGGTTCGCTGGACAACCGCACCCGGATGTCCAGGGAGATCCTGACCCGGATACGCAAGACCTGCGGCGAGGACTTCATCATCGGCCTCAGCGTCAACGAGGAACCGGATGTGCCGGTGTCCATCGGAAACGAGGCGCTCGCGGAAATACTCGAACTCCTTGACCGCCAGGGGTTGATGGACTACGTGACCTGCGGCACCGGGAGCTACTTTGACTTCTACAAGCTGATGCCAACTTTTCTCTATCCCGAAAAACTGGGTGTGGCCCTGCCGGCATTGCTGAAGGCAACTCTTGGGAACGCGCGGGTCATGGCGGAAAGCCATATCCGTACCCCGGACAACGCGGAATCCGTGCTGGCTGCCGGACAGGCGGACATGGTTTCCATCGTGCGCGGCCAGATCGCCGACCCCCACCTCGCCAACAAGGCCCGGGAGAACCGTCCGGAAGACATCCGTGGCTGCCTGTCCTGCAACCAGATGTGCTGGGGCCGCCGTTACCGGGACTACTGGATCTCCTGCCTGGTCAACCCGTCCGCAGGCAGGGAATTCGAGTGGGGAGGCGACCGGTTCACGAAGGCGGATACGCCGGGATCCGTCGCCGTAATCGGCGCCGGCCCCGCCGGCCTGGAAGCCGCGCGGGTCGCCGCGGAACGCGGGCACAGGGTGGTTCTGGCCGAGGCCTCGGACCGGCTGGGTGGACAGTTCCGGCTCGCCGGGTTACAGCCCCGCCGCGCCCAGATTCTCGACCTGATCGACTGGTATGCCGGGCAGCTGGACAAGCTTGGCGTGGAAATCATGTACAACGCGCCCATGGATGCTGGGGAGGTGATTGCCCTTGGAGCGGATACGATCATTACGGCGACGGGATCACTGCCGGCGGAATCCGGGTTCCAGAAAGTCCTGCCCCAGGTCGAAAGGCTGCCGGGATACGACCCGAGCTCGGTGTGGTCCGTGGAAGACGTGATGGGCAACGCCGCCCGTCTGGGACAACGCGTGATCGTGCTGGACGAAGGAGGCAACTGGCGCGGTGGCGGCACCGCCTGGCATCTCGCCGAGAAGGGGCATGAAGTCACCATCGTGACACCGGATCCGCTAGTGGGGAAGGAGCTGCAGCGCACCGCGGCGGATTTCCCTCTCCGGCAACGCCTGGCGACCCTGAAAGTCCGGTCCGTCACCGAGTCCGCCATCGTCGAGTGGACGGGCGAGGGATGCCGGGTGCTCAGCCTGCTGGACCGGACCGAGCAGTTCGTCACGGCGGACTCCCTGGTGCTGGCCACCGTCAACCGGGCCGAGGACACCCTCTGGCGGTCCCTGCTCGAGCACAACGTGGACGCGGTCAACATCGGCGACAGCGCCGCCCCCAGGCTGGCCCCTTTCGCGATCCACGATGGCCGCAAGGCAGGCATGGCGGCATGACGGCATGGCCTGCTAGCCCATGGCATTGCCGGGAAATGCCCGTGAAACCGGACAGGTCACGTACATGACCGGACATTCCATGTGCCCGCCGCGCCGGCGGGCGGCTCCACTTGCCGGCATTTCGGCCCGGGTATATGGTTTCGGACACGAGATCCGGGAACTGCTGTTCCGTTCGCTGCGAATCGGCCCTGCCTGGCCGGTCGGCAACGCCGGATGACAACCGTTACACAAGACGAAGGAGAATCATCATGGCCACCAACGACACCTGCTGCACCATCGTCCCCTATTTCGACGTGCCCGACGAGAACCTCGCGCAGTTCAAGGGATTGTGCGAACAGTTCGTTGACAGGACCGGGCAGGAGGAGAAGGTGCTCTACTACGGCTTCAGCTTTGACGGCAACAGCGCCCACTGCCGGGAAGGCTACGTGGACGCCGAGGGGCTTCTGGCGCACCTGGACAACGTCGGGGACCTGCTTGGCGAAGCCCTCAAGATCTCCGAGATTTCCCGCCTGGAAGTCCATGGGCCGGAATCCGAGTTGGCCAAACTTCGCGGACCGCTGGCAGACCTAAAGCCTTCGTTCTACGTGCTGGAATACGGATTCCGCAGGCAGTAGGCGGACGACCTGCCTCCAGGCGCACCGGTCCGGTCGTAACAATCCGGTCCGGACGGTGTCGGGCTCCTGCCTGGCACGCCTTCGCGGGCAATGCGGGCCGCCATCGTGCCGGCTGCCCCTCCGCCCGGCGTCATTCGATCTCGGTAATGATCCTGCGGTTGTCGGACGGCAGGGGGGTCTGGCACATCTCCAGGTGCAACCGGCCGCCGCTGGTATAGGGATGCCGTTCCATCACTTCCTCATTCAGTTCGATTCCGAGCCCCGGTTCCTCGGGGGCGATGAGATACCCCGCCTCCCACCGAAGCGGCCGGACCAGAATGTCCTCGTGGAAGCCAGTTAGGATCGTTTCCAGAATCAGGAAGTTGGGGCTGCTGAACCCGACATGGGCGGCGGCGGCGTGGGCGATGGGTCCGCAATAGACATGCGGGGCAATCTGGGCGTTGAACAGTTCCGCCAACGCCGCGATCTTCCTCGTTTCCCAGACTCCGCCACTGCGCCCGACATCCGGCTGGAGGATCGCGACACCCGCCTTGAGGGCTTCATGGAATTCGATGCGCGTGGTCAGCCGCTCACCCGTGGCCACCGGAATGCTGGTGGCGGCGGCCAGCCGGCCGAATGCGGACATCTGATCCGGCGGACAGGGCTCTTCGAACCAGAGCGGGTCATAGGGTTCAAGCCGCTTGGCCAGGCGGATGGCGGAAGACGTGGTCATCTGCCCGTGGGTTCCGAACAGGATGTCGGCCCTATCGCCCACGGCCTCCCGGATTCTCCGCACGCTGTATTCGCTCCGTGACAGTTCATGCAGCGACAGTTCCCTGCCTCCCTGGAAGCTGTAGGGGCCGGTCGGGTCCTGTTTGATCGCTGTGAATCCCATCTCGAGATAGTCGAGCGCGCGCCTGGCGGCCGCGTCACCGTCGTGGTAGACGTCCTCCGA
The DNA here is from genome assembly GCA_009842505.1 of Gammaproteobacteria bacterium. GTDB lineage: Bacteria > Pseudomonadota > Gammaproteobacteria > Arenicellales > Poriferihabitantaceae > VYFG01. The sequence goes on along the minus strand of VYFG01000057.1, from coordinate 30,151 downwards.
GGAACGTGCCGGGCGCCCGTCCTGTCCCGGTTCTTTCGGATACAGGTAGGTATAGGTACGCAGGCGGTCATGGAAGCGTCCGCCGATGAGGTTGTAGACGGGTTGCTCATGCGCCTTGCCGAGAATGTCCCACACGGCCATTTCAATGCCGCTGAAAACCCCCATCATGGAGATGTCCGGCCGCTGGGTGAATCCCGCGGAATAGACCCGGCGGAACAGGGTTTCCACCTGGTGCGGATCCGTGCCCGCCACGAAGCGCTGAAACGTGTCCTCCACCATCCGGCAGGCGATGTCACCAGACACTGGAATGCCGTAACACTCGCCGATCCCCTGTATCCCGTTGTCCGTGGTGACCCTGACGATCACCCAGAATGATCCGCCGATGCCGCCGGGCGGGACGGTTACCCAGGTTTGTATGTCCTGCAGTTTCATGGAATCGAGATAAGAACGTGATGTTGGATTGTGTCTCCCGAGGGCCGGGTTGCCGTCATGGCCGCTTGCGGGGGTGCCGGTCCGGTCACGAAGGACTATTTCCCACAGCCGATGACCGCGACGGCCGAGATCTCCACCTTGGCATCCGGAACCGGGAACCGGACCACGAGAGCGGTGTTTGTCGGCCGGATATCGCCGAAGATCTCACCCAGCGCGGGACCGACCACGGCAAACACTTCCTCCGAGGTAACGTACGTCGTGATCTGCACGATGTCATTCAGATCCGCGCCGGCCTTGGCAAGAGCGGCGCCCATATTGCGAACGATCTGGTGCAGCTGTACGACCGGATCCGGATCGCAGGTTCCGGTTTCGTAGTCAAGACCCACGGTACCGGCGACATACACTGTGTCACCTACCTTGACGGCACGGCTGTACCCGTACGCGGCTTCATAGGTGGATCCCGAGGAAATGTTCATCCGCGTGGTCATGGTCTGTCGTCTCCGATGGAATGGCAGTAAATCATTGCGTCTGGCGGGCCTGTCTTCCCGAACCGGTGCAGCCCGGGATCAGGCTGGACACGGCAATCAGAAGCAAGCCGGCGTCACGAATCGGGCCCGTTGCGGCATAGTGCGAACCCTGATACAAGTAAATACCCTTTCCGGGCAGGCACACCACCGCAAAGATGACAAAAATGTCCCGTGCATGCAACTTCCATCGGATTGAACGACGGCGCACCGACCATCGCCGCCGGGGGCCGTACGGCCACTCCGCCATGTCCGGCCCGGCCCGAGAGACGACCGGATCATGACCGGGGTCCGCCTGTCCGGGGAAGAAGTGGCCCTCTTCCATGAAAAGGGCTGGGTCGTTCCGCGCTGGGAACTGCCCCGGAAACTGATTGCGGAGATGCGCCGGGAATACGCCGGGCTTCTGGCACGGAACGATGACGTCGCACCCGATATCATCATGGCCCCCCACCAGACCTGCGGTTCAATGGGGGTCAGGGGCTCGGCAAGATGGCTGGAATTCGCGAACCATCCCGGCCTGGTTGCCATCGCACGCCAGCTCATCGGTGACGACATCATCCTCTGGGGAACCACGATTTTCGGCAAGCCTGCCCGGGGCGGAAAGGAAACCCCGTGGCACCAGGACGGGGAATACTATCCGATCCGGCCGCTGGAGGTGCTGACCATCTGGATTCCTCTGGATGACGTGATACCAGAGAACGGCCCCATGCGGTTCATCCCGGGATCCCACCGGGCCCGCAAGCTGTACAGTCACTCCTGGCTGGAAGGAAGCGACAAGACCATCAACCTGGTCTGTGATCCGGAGCATTTCGACGAAAGCACGGCGGAGTCGCTGCTGCTGCGGACCGGACAGGTTTCATTCCATGATGTCTACATGATCCACGGTTCCGAGGCCAACCGGACCGAACGTCGCCGCGCCGCCTTCGTCGTCCGCCTAATGCCGGCAACCAGTTTCTACGACCATGCCCTTGGCGCCGAGATCGGCAAGAAGCACCCGGCCCAGGGTTACGGCGTCCGGCCGCTTTTCCTCATCAGCGGGACCGATCGGGCCAACAACAATTTCACGATCGGTCATTGACTGGAACGATCCTAAGGGCTCCGGTCACTTCTGCCGGTGCACCAGGACAAGCACGAAAACAGCGCCGACCGAGGTGGTGAGCACGCCGATGGGAAGTTCCTGCGGTGCCAGCAGTGTTCGCGCGGCGATGTCACTCGACAGCAGGAGACAGGCCCCAATGACCGCTGACGTCAACATCATGGACCCGTGCAGGGGACCCGCAACGCCCCGGGCCAGATGGGGGACCATCAGGCCGATGAAACCGATCACGCCGGTAAGCGCGACGAAACTGGCCGTGGCGAAGGCGCAGACCAGAAACGCAACTTGCCGGATCCGGGTGACAGAAATACCCAACGTCTCCGCTGCCTCGTCGCCTGCCAACAGCGCGTCCAGCTGCCGATGTGCCAGCAAAACCAATATCCCGATGGCGGCAAGTCCTGCCAGGGCGATCGGCAGAACATCCCAATTCGCCAGCCCCAAGCCGCCCAGGGTCCAGAACAACACTGAATGGGCCGCGCGCTGATCACCGGCAAAGATCAGATAGTTGGTCAGGGACAGGAGCAGAAATGACACGGCCAAGCCTGCCAGGACCATCTGGCTGGCGCTTTGCCGGGACAACCGCCCGAACAGACTGAGGACGATCAGCGAGGCAATCAACCCGCCGGCAAAGGCCGCCAGCGGTAATGTCCAGAACCCGAGGAAGTTACCCGTCACGGTGATCACGAACACTGCTCCGGCCGCAGCCCCGGATGACAGCCCGAACAGGAAAGGATCTGCCAAATCGTTTCGGGTCAGCGTTTGCAGCACGGCACCGACCATGCCCAGCCCGGCGCCAACGATGACCGCCAGCAGTGCTCGTGGAAGTCTCAGATCCAGTACGATCCGGCTGACCGGGCTGGTCGTGTCGCTCGACGTGAAAGCCGCGAGGATCTGCGCCAGGCTAAACGGCGTCGACCCGACGGCCACAGCGACAAGCAGCAATCCTGCCAGGCCGGCGCACCCCAGCGTCAGTACACCGGCAAGGCGCATTACGCCTCAGCGCTTCAGGGCAGTCGCCATCTTCTCCACCGCCTCGATGGTGGCGGGTCCGGGAGTCAGCTCTTCGTAGCGCAGCGGGACAAAGGCTTCGTTCTTGACGGCTGTTACATGCTGCATCACCGGATGTGTCTTCAGGAAAGCCAAAAGGTCCGCCGCACCGCCGCCGGATTGATAATCCAGCAGGATCAGGAACTCGGGGTCGGCAGCAGCAACCGCCTCCCAGGAGGTCGTACCCCAACTCGTTTCCATATCAGCGGTTATGTTGGTGCCGCCGAGGGCCTCGATCATAGCGGTCGGCATGGCAAACTTGCCCGCCGTGAACGGCTTGTCGGAGCCGGAATCGTACAAAAACACGCGCTTGCCGCTAGCCTCGCCCACGCTGGCCCTGATATCGGCGATCCGGGCTTTCCAATTTGCGATCAGTTCTGCCGCCTCATCATTCTTGTCGAATATTTTCCCAAGCCGGGCGATGTCATCGTACAGCAGGTCGAATGACGCCGCTGGGCGATCCTTGTCCAGGTGAATGCAGCTCTCCGTCAGAATCAACGTTTGGATTCCATGCGGCGCCAATGTCTCGGGGGTCACATCGCTGCCCGGTTTCATGCCGTAATACCAGCCTGCAAAGAACAGGTCGGGTGTAACCGCGACCAGGTTCTCGAGTGTCGGATATTTCGGCGCCAGTTCGGGGATCGTTCCGCGCGCGTTGTCGAACTCCGGCGTGGTCTTGTACCAGCCACTGATGCCGGTGAGGCCGACTATCCGGTCCTGCAGTCCCAGGGCAAAAGCCATCTCGGACATGTTGATGTCATGGACGACCATGCGTTCGGGCGCTTTCTCAATAGTCAGAGACGCCCCGCAGTTATCGACGGTAACCGGATACGCCTGGGCTGTCTGGACAGTCAGTGAGACGGCCAGTACGCCCAAAGCACGGACGATCATTTGGGAGAACATGGGGAAGACTTGGCTGTTTTTACTGGGAAAGTTCATTGGAGGTGTCGAATTCATTGGTAGCGTTTAGCTAACTGGATGCGTTCATTGGATACGCCGGTCGCGTTCATTGGTTGTACCACCGATGACGATGTCCAACGACGACAGGATACGATCCTCATGCGGATGATCCAGGCGATAGAGATTGACGCCGAACACCTCATTGACGGTATCGGGCTGCAGGACTTCGGCAGGGTGACCATAGGCGGCCAATCGTCCATTACGCAGCACTGCGACGTGGCTGGCGAAGGCCTCGATCAAGGTCAGATCATGCAGCGCCGTCACCGCCGTGATACCGAGTCGCAAGGCTGCCGTCAGCAGTGTGCCACGTGCGGCCGGATCCAGATGGTTCGTAGGTTCATCCAACAGAATCAGGTTGGGTGCCTGACAAATGGCGCGTGCGAACTTGGCGCGCTGGCGCTCTCCGCCAGACAGCATCTCCAGGCGGGACAACGCCAAATTCGACAATCCGACCTGATCCAGCGCATCACCCACCCGCTCCGATACTTCGGCGGGAGACAGGGACGCACGGTGAGGCAGGGTCCCAAGCGCCACGTAGTCCTGCAACAACAACCGTCCATCGGCGTCGTCGTATTGCCCGACATACGCAATCCGACGCGCCCGCTCGGCGTTCGAAAACGTGTCATAAGGCTGGCCGCTCAACGAGATCGTCCCCGATGTCGGCCTGATCAGTCCGGCCAGCAATCGGATCAGCGTTGTTTTGCCAGCGCCGTTCAATCCAACAACCGCCAGGATTTCGCCGGGATTCAGATGCAGTGTCACATCACTAAGAAGTTCCGTGCCCCCTGGGGCGCGATAACCCAACCCGTTCAGATCGAGTGCAATCTCACCATCGAGTCTGTGGCCCATATGCGTTGCGTCGTTTGGCGTTTACCTCGGCCACCGTTTTCCGGCCAACCTCAAATTGTTATAATATAACAAAACATTTTGCAGGCACAATAGGATCATAGCCTTCCGTCGTGTTCCGAAGATCGGATGAAGGAATGCGGGCCCGACGCTGGTGCTGTACGGGATGCCACACGACATGCAGCTCGTTGCCTGACTGGTGACGTGCAGGAGGTTTGGGCACCCTGGACAAGAACGGGAGATGGCCGTCCGGGTCGGTGAGGGCGGCTGAATGTCCCTGTTCTTCGGTATGGAACCGTCGATGGCGGGACTGCGGGGTCCGTCCGGGTTCAGAGACGACGCAGAGATACCGTCGGGAGTACCGTGCGGACCATCTCGGGGCGTCGGGAAGACCATCTCCCGACGGCATGTCAACCGTGCTGGTTACACCTCCGGCCCGGGTGTCTTGGGATCATGCCTTGAAAACGGTGACTGGACGTTGCGATCAGGAAACCGCAGTCTCATCAAGGCGCCGCAACGCCTCGATCCGATCACTCAGATCCGGATGGCTCCGGAACAGTCGCTGCAATCCGCCTCCCCTGCCGCCGTTGATCCCGAAAGCGGCAAGCTGGTCCGGCAATGACTCCGGTTCATGCTGGGCCTGCAGCCGGCGCAGGGCGGCAATCATCTTCTCCCTGCCGGCCAGCCTGGCACCCCCCTCGTCTGCACGAAACTCGCGGACCCTGCTGAAATACATCACGATGATGGACGCGAGGACGCCGAACACGATTTCCGCGATCATGACCGAGATGAAATAGCCGATTCCGTAGCCGCGTTCGTTACGGAACACCGCCTTGTCGATGAATCCACCGACGATGCGGGAAAGGAAAATCACGAATGTGTTGACGATACCCTGGATCAGGCTGAGCGTGATCATGTCACCGTTGGCGACATGGGAGACCTCGTGGGCCATGACCGCCTCGGCCTCATCCCGCGTCATGGTGCGGAGCAGGCCGCTGCTCACGGCGACCAGGGATTCGTTCCTCTTCATGCCGGTGGCGAATGCGTTGACCTGCGGAGTATCGAAGATCGCCACCTCCGGCATGCCGATGCCGGCGGCATCCGCCTGCTTTTGCACCGTCTCCACCAACCACCTTTCGGTGGCGTTCGCCGGCGCCTCGATCACCCTGGCGCCGGTGGAACGTTTGGCCATGGACTTGGACATGGCCAAGGAGATGAACGCGCCCGCCATGCCGAAGATGAACGAAAAAACCAGCAACGGGGTGATATCGCCGCCGATATGCCGATCGATGCCGAACAGGCGCGATACGATGCCCAGCACGACAACCACGGCCAGGTTGGTGCCTAGAAAAAGAAACAGCCGGTTGAACATGTTTTTCCGGGTTCAGGAGCTAAGCCGGTGATGTCCCGTCATGGAAATTGCGGATACCGGGCAACGCGGACCGGAGTCCGTGCCACGGGGCAACGGGACGGACCGTCTAGAGCAGTGCCATCATCGTTTCGGCGTCGCTGACCTCGAGATTGGCCCCTTCATCGACGTTGAGATGGGTTACGACGCAATCATCGACGATCATGGCGTAGCGCCTGGAGCGTATACCCATACCCCTGGCAGTCAGGTCGAGGACGAGCCCGACGGCCTCGCTGAACGCGGCACTCCCGTCCGCCACCATGAGAATCTTCCCGTCCACGTTCTGGGATTTTCCCCAGGCATCCATGACGAAGGCATCGTTTACGGACACGCAGGCGATCGTATCCACGCCCTTCGCCTTGATGGCGTCATTGTGGACCACGTAACCCGGAAGATGGGCTGCGCTGCAAGTGGGCGTGAACGCCCCCGGAAGCCCGAATACCAGCACCTTGCGGCCACTGAATATCTCATCGGTGGTCGTGGTTTCGGGACCGCCTGATCCCATCACGCCGACTTCCACGTTCGGCAGCCTGTCTCCTGCTTTAATTGTCATGTTGACCTCATTCATCAGTAGTGGGAACTGGGGAATCGGCCGGACCTGCAGTCTGGATCGCCGGTCCCGGACGATATGCCGCGAATCATACCGCCATTCGGTGAAAATTGTGAGATATTCACCGATCCGGAACGGTTCAGACCAGCCACCAGAGTACCAGGGCGGTCGTCACCACTGCCATCGCGTTGCCCACCAGCACCAGGGATGCGACCAGTTCGGGATCCTGCTGATACTGCTCGGCAAACAGGAAGTTGAGCACCGCGGGCGGCAGGGTCGCGAACAGGATTAGGAGACTCACCTGGGCGACGTCCAGGGGCAGCAGCCAGACCGCGGCCATGGCGGGCACGAAACCGCTGAGTGGCCGGACCACCGACCCCACGATGCCCCTGCCGAGATCGGCCCGCTTCACGCTGAGCATGCGGACGCCCAGCGAAATCAGCATGAACGGAATCACGATCTGTCCCAGCATGGATATCGGCAGCAGGACGAAATCGGGTAGCCTGATTTGCAGGAAATTGACCCCGAGGCCAGCCACCGTGGCGATATTCACCGGATTCAGCACGAGGCCCTTCCAGGAAATGATGCCGCCGAAGATCCACGTTCCCAGGGTGAAGTGCAGCAGGTTGCTCACCAGGAACAGGATTACCGCACCTTCCAGTCCCTTGTCCCCGAATGCAAGCAGGGCCAGGGGCAGGCCCAGGTTGCCGCAGTTGTTGAACATCATCGTGGGCAGAAAGGCGCGTTGCGGATAACCCAGCGCCCGGCCTGCAGGCCAGGCAATGATGCCGGAACCCAGGACCACGATCACCCCGGCCAGCGCCAGCCACTGATACTCCACCACCTGGAAATTCCTTCGCGACATGACGTCGAATACCAGAGCGGGAACAAACACGAACAGCATGAGCTGGTTCACCGCCTGGAGATTGGGCCGGTAACGGCGACCATAGAGGTAACCGACCACAACCAGGGCAAAGACAGGGAAAAGAATTTCTATTATTTTCAAATTATTAAAATATTTGTTTAATTAATTTTATTAAAAAGGATGCAGACATATGCCCGGCACCTGCAATCGGGTCAGATCCCCGGTCAGCCTGCTGGAGATGCAGCACAAGCAGTCCGAAACTCTGTACCCGTCCGCAACTGAATGACGGAATGGTCACTGTGGATTGGCCAGAACGACTCCTGGGGATGCCCCGGTTTCCCCTTCCGGCCCTGTGTCTCCCGCTCCAGGGTTGCCTGTTCAGTCAGCCGCCAGCCAGGATCGGTCCATAGCATCCCAGGAAGGGCAGCCGAGCTGCTTCAGGGTGCGGTCGATCTCGTCGCGGAAGATTTCGATAACCTGCCCTGCGCCGGCCTTTCCCATGGCACCCATTCCCCAGAAGAATGACCGCCCGGAAAAGATCATTTCGGCGCCAAGCGCCCGGGCGCGGACCGCATCCAGTCCGGAGCGGATGCCGCTGTCCACCATCACGGTCATCCTGGCCCTGGCCTCCTTGGAGACCGCCTGCAGGCTGCCGGCGGAAGCCGGGGCGCCGTCCAGCTGGCGGCCACCGTGATTGGACACCACGATGCCGTCGATGCCGATATCCAGGCAGGCCCGGATATCCCCCTCGTGCTGCACGCCCTTTAGAACCATGGGTCCCTCCCAGAGCTCCCGGATCATTTCGATCCGTTCCCGGGTCACCCCGTTCATGTTGAAGCTCGTCAGGAAGGCCGCCAGTCCCTCGTCGGAGTCCTTTCGATAGGGAAGCAGGTTGACGAAATCCGGCTGACCGTGGATCAGGGTACTGACCGACCAGACCGGGTGGGTGGCTGCCTCCCAGACGATTCTGGGCGTGAACTTGAACGGCAGCATGAGGCCGTTCTTGAGTTCACGGTTGCGTTTTGCCCCCACGGCAATGTCCAGCGTCACCACGAGCGCCTTATATCCGGCCGTCTTCGCACGGTTGATCAGATCCTTCATGGCATCCATATCCTTGGGCACATACAGCTGGAACCAGCAGACATCCGGCGCCGCACGGGCGATTTCCTCGAGCAGCGTGGTGCCGAAGGTACTGAGGACATAGGGGATGTTCGCCTGCTGACTCGCCCTTGCCAGGGCGATCTCCGCACCCGGCCACATCATATTCCCAAGGCCCACCGGCGAGACGCCGACGGGCATGGCATAGCGGTGACCGAATATCTCGACGGACTGGTCGGCGCTGGAAACATCCCGCAGGTAACGGGGGGTCAGTTCAACGTGGTGCCAGGCTTCGCGGTTCCGGCGTTTACCGTGCTCCTCGTCAATGCCGCCGTCCACATAGTCATAGGCGAATCCCGGAATTCGTCGCTTCGCCCTGGTTTTCAGATCGGCGATGGAGGGGTATCGGGTGTCGTATTTCAGGTTCATGCTGCACCTCGATCGTGTTTTCTTCTATGCCGGTTGATGCGCTCACGCAAGCCGGCCGCTTCCGCCGCTGCGGATTCGGCAAATCTGCTGTCACTGCCCGCATACAGGACGGAACGCGAGGAATTGATGATAAGGCCCTGCCCCCTGCTGTCGATACCGGCCTCGACCACCGCGGCGATTCCACCGCCCTGGGCGCCGATGCCCGGGACCAGCAACGGCATGTCGCCGACCAGAGCCCTGATTTCAGCAAGCTCGCCGGGCCAGGTGGCGCCGACCACCAGTGCGACGTTGCCGCTCCGATTCCATTCCCCCGCTGCCTTACGCGCAACCCGGAGCGAAACGGATTCGCCATCACACGCGAGTCCCTGGAATTCGTCGCTGCCAGCATTGGAGGTGCGGCAAAGGACGATCACGCCGCGGTCTTCGTACCGGAGAAACGGCTTGATCGTATCGCCGCCAAGATACGGATTGACGGTGACGGCGTCCGCGCCGTACCGGTCAAAGGCCTCCCGGGCGTACATTTCCGCGGTGGTCCCGATATCTCCCCGCTTGGCATCCAGAATCACCGGAAGGTGGGGATGATGATCGCGGATATGGTCAATGGTCCGTTCCAGTGTCCGCTCGGCACCCTGGGCGGCAAAAAAGGCGATCTGTGGCTTGAACGCACAGGCATGAACTGCCGTCGCGTCGATAATGGCCCGGTTGAAATCCAAAATTCCATCGGCACCGCGCACGCAGGAAGGAAAGCGTTCCGGGTCGGGATCAATCCCTATGCAAAGCAGCGAATCCTGCTGTTCCCAGGCGCGGCGTAGCTTTTCGATGAAGGTCATTCGGGCCGACGTGGAACTTGATCGATTCTATCCGGTATGCAGCAATTCACGCAACACGGCAGTGGCGTACGCCCCTTGCGGCAGGAAGAATTCCAGAACCATCTTGTCGGGTTCCACACACTGCCAGTCAAGGCCGGCGGGAACCACGCGCAAGGCACGGCGGTCCTGTTTCAAACCGGCTGCGGCCAATCCCCCGGGCAACACGTCGATCCCCGCAACCGCTTTCTCTTCGAAAGCGGCGGCCGGCCCCGTCGCAAGCGTCCAGCCCCTTCCCCAGAGAGGGCCCGTGAGATGAATGTCGCCCTGCCCGACCCTGCCTGCGACATCCGGGTCGGAACCATCGTGGATGAACCGGGAACGGCTGCCATCGAGTTGCATACAGTCCCCGGCCATGGGCTGATCCCATGACTGTCGACCGATCCGCTGCGACAGCACTTCGTTGAACACCCACGCACGCGCGGCGGAAAGCGCCATGGAGCGCGTCATGCGGTCAACCCGCCGGGACTCCCCGCGGAACATCCGCACCGCCGTGCGAAGATTGTTGCCGTTGCGGCCGAATCTCTGCGGGCCGAAATAGTTGGGCACTCCCCGGGCACGTATGGATTTCAGGCGTGCCTCCAACGCTGTCCCTGAAGCGTTGACTTTCCGCAGCGTAATCCGGAAACCGTTGCCGGAGTGCACGCCTCGTCTGAGCTTGCGCGTGTTGGCACTCACCCGCAGCAGTTCAAGACGCTCATCGCGATCGCTAAGGGACACGATTCCTTCGTGAATTCCCGAATCGGCCGGCTGGCGGGGCAGGCTGAACCACTGGCTGGTCAATGCCACCCGATCCTTCAGGCCGCCGTAGCCCACATCCTTCGGGGGGATTCCGGCCGCCCGCGCGATCATGCGTGCAACATCCGCGGTGTTAAGGGAGTGATATCGCAGGTAGATCCAGTGGTGTGCCCCGGAACCGGGAGGAGTGAAGCCCAGCTGTTCCTCCACCTGGAAATCTTCGGGGCAGGCACGTACCCTGGCGTGTCCGACGGGCGGGCCGTGCAGGTATCGCCAGTGTGAAACGGAAAATTCCGGCACGTCCGCCACCGGCCGGGCCGTGGTGGCAGGAGTGAACATGGCTATAATCCGGGCACCTTCAAAGCGTGCGGATTGTAGCAGATGCCGACACCTGCCCTGCCCTATCTTGTCCAGGCCGGAGAACTTGCCGAAGCCATCGCCGCACCGGACAACGGCTCCCTGCGGATCATCTGTCTGGGCAAGCCGGAGCAGTTCCTGAGCGGCCACATACCCGGTGGTGTCTGGCTGGACCAGGCCAAACTGAACCGGGGAGGCATGCCGGCCCCGGGACTGCTGCCGGACCCGGATATCCTGGAATCAGCGTTCGCCGAAATCGGACTCGGGGCCGACCACCACGTGGTCGGTTACGACGACGACGGAGGTACCGGCGGTGCGCGTCTAATCTGGGTGCTGGAAGCCATGGGGCATCGACGGCTTTCCATGCTGGATGGCGGTCTGGAGTCGTGGCAGGCGGAACGGTTGCCCCTGGAAGCCGGCATTCCGGCCACGGCCCCGGCAGCCGGGCGCTGGAAGGCATGTCCCGACCCCACGGTGGTCGCCACCAAGGACGACGTGCTGTCCATTCTCGGTGACCCGGAAGTCCGGATACTTGATGCCCGCAGCGAGGACGAGTACCTGGGCCGGAAAACCCGCTCGGCCCGGAAGGGACGCATCCCCGGAGCACGCCATCTCAACTGGCTGGACACCATCGATCCGGAGAACAATCGCCGGCTGCGGTCCCCGGAAGTCCTGGAAAAGATGCTGGCGGACCGGGGTTTCGATCGGGAGCATGAAATCATCGTCCACTGCCAGACACACCAGCGCTCCTCGCACAGCTTTGTCATGCTGCGCTCGCTCGGTTACCGTCGCGTCCGTGCCTATGCCGGCTCGTGGATGGAATGGGCTGCGGACGGATCCCTGCCCGTGATCCTCGAAGACACTGCCGGAACAGGAGGGGTGTAAGAATGGGGACTGAATCTGCCGAATCATGATCTTTCTGCGCGACGAGTGGAAAGCCGGTCGATATCGACATCCACTCCGATAAGCACCCGTGAATGAACCCGGAAGCGCACGGAACAGATCCGTCACCTGAAGAACTCAGTGGAGAAAGACCGAGCTCGCCTTTGGCATGGCAATGGAGCTGTTCGAGACACACGAGGTAACCAAAGGGACGACATTACAGGCGCATTTTTGCGACAAAAAAAGATTTATGCGACACAAAGCTTATTTTTACGACAAATAAGGAGCTTTATATGTCGCATAAGCGTTTTTGCGACATATAATCCACGCATGCCAAAGCGAATTCCTGAACAAGAGCTCGACGCTATTCTCACCGTCGTGGCGGCCCATCCGGAAGGCGTGCAGGTCAACGCCATCCGTGAGGGACTGCCCTACGAACTGCCACCGCGGATGCTGCAGCGCCGCCTCGCCCTGCTGGTGAAGCAAGAGCGGCTGATCGCCGAAGGGCAGCACAAGGGCCGTCGCTATCGCATGCCCGTCACCATTTTCGCCAAGGACAATCCGGTCGCGGGTAGCGCAGTCGTCGATGCGCATGGTGAGGTCCATGTGCCGATATCGCCGGAGGCGGAGGTGGTCAAGCTGGCAATTCGCGCGCCGATCCAGAAACGGCAGCCGGTGGGCTACCAGCGCGCATTCCTGGATAGCTACCGACCCAACGTCACCTATTACTTGCCGGCCGAAACGCGCCAACGACTGCTCGACATGGGTCGCCCGCCCGGCAACGGGCGCCCTGCGGGAACCTACGCTCGGACGATATACAGCCGCCTGCTGATCGATCTGTCCTGGAACTCCAGCCGTCTGGAAGGCAATACCTACTCCCTGCTGGAAACAGAGCGCCTGCTGCAGCTGGGCGAGGCCGCCGAGGGCAAGGATGCGTTGGAAGCGCAGATGATCCTGAACCACAAGGCAGCCATCGAACTGCTCGTCAACCAGGCCGACGAGATCGGCTTTAACCGGTACACCATCCTAAATCTGCACGCCCTGCTCGCGGACAACCTGCTTGCCGACCCGCAGGCCGGCGGCCGCCTGCGGCGCATTCCGGTAGGCATCGAGGGCACGGTCTACTATCCGCTGGAAGTGCCGCAACTCATCGAGGAATGCTTCAACGAGATTCTGGGTACCGCGGCTGCAATCACGGACCCCTTTGAGCAGGCCTTCTTCGCCCTCGTGCACCTCGCCTACCTGCAGGGTTTCGAGGACGTCAACAAGCGGAGTTCCCGCCTCGCGGCGAATATCCCGCTAATCCGCGGCAATTTCTGCCCCCTGTCCTTCGTGGACGTGCCGGAGCGAGCCTACATTGACGGCGTGTTGGCCATCTATGAACTGAATCGCGTTGAATTGTTGCGTGACGTATTCGTCTGGGCCTACGGGCGCTCCAGCGCTCGGTACTCGGCAGTACGCCAGTCCCTAGGTGAGCCGGACCCGTTCCGCATGCGTTACAGGGCACTGGTTGCCGAACTGGTCGCCGCGGTGGTGCGCACGGGAATGGACAAGAAGACTGCGACTGCACTGGTGCAGCGGCACGCAGCGGAGCAGGTGCCACCGGCGGACCAGGCGCGATTCATCGAAGTCGTGGAGACCGAGATCATGAGCCTCCACGAAGGCAACATCGCGCGCTACCGCCTGCGGCCGGCCGAATACCAGGCGTGGCGGCAAGGCTGGCATTGACGGGGGTTGGGGGGCCGATACCCGAAGAACACAAGATTGTCCAGGCGAGAATCTCCGAGTACGCCGAAGCGCTCGGCTTCGAACAGGATGCGTTCATGACGTTCGCTTGGAAATTGGTCCAGTTCTCATTCAGCGATCTGCCCATCATTGCCTACTTGCACAATGCCAGATGTTACAGCCAGGACTAGATTGCCGTCAGTTGCGGCAATCTGATCGTGCGGCCTGCAGTCAGGCCGGTGATGCGCAGTTCGGGATTGAGACGATACATGAGCCATAACGGAAACCCAAGGCGGCGGGACATGTCCCAGAGCGAGTCCCCGCTTTTCACGGTATAGTTATCGATCCCTACGAGATGATAGTTCTCCTTTAGGGTTTCGCTGAGCACCTGGTGGTATTCGATCCGCATTCGCTCGAACCGGGCCACGGTTTCCGGAGAGATCTCGGGAAACCGCAGTCGCCGCCCCAGTTTCAGCACCTCGCCACGCGGCAACCCGTTGAGATTTCTCAACGTGCGTGAACTGCCGATACCCAGCCAGTCGGCATAGTGGCCCAGGGATTCATCCACCTCCACGAATATGTAGTAGGCCGGTTTTCCCGACTTGCTCCCTACCCGGATACTGAGATCCGGCAGTGTATCGAGCAGGTTCACGAGCTGATTGTCCGGCGCCAGCGGCGCCTTCTCCTGTTTTGCCGCTGAACCTCCGGCTGACCCGGATTCCATGGCCAGTCTCGCGGCCGTCTCAGTGGTTGCCGGTGTTTCGAATCCCGGTATGGACAGCTTCTGTCCCGGGTAGATGACCGCCTTGCTGCCCAGCTGGTTGAGCCGGATCAGGTCACGGCAGGAAACTCGGAATCTGGCAGCCACCCTGCAGGCGGCATCCCCCTTTTGCACGATGTACTGGTTGTCCGCATTGAGACCGGCAGGGTTCTGGGCAAGGTAGTCTTTTCCGGGAATTACGAGTTTTTGCCCCACCAGGATGCGCGCCTTCCTGCCGAGCCGGTTCACGCGAATCAACTCCTTGCAGTCCACGCCAGTTTGCCGTGCAATACCACAGGCAGTATCTCCTCGCTTGACGGTCCAGCTGGAAGGAGCCCCCGACCTCCTGGATGCGACGCTCAAGGCAGCAGACGCCGGTTTGCGGGGTATGGTGAGTCGCTGGCCGACACGGATCAACGCCCGCTTACCCAGGTCGTTGGCCCGGATCAGCAAGCTGCAGTTGACCCGGAGCGCCCGCGCAATCCCGCAGGCGGTATCGCCCTTTCGAACGATGTACGTGCCACCGCCGGGGACATCCTTCTCCGGGGTCATTGCACTGAGCCTCGCGATTTCCCTTTTCCATCGGTGACTCCGCCAGGGCAGCGAAAGCCGGTATCCCGCCGGAATCAGGCGCCATCCATTCCAGATAAAACGGGTCAGCGGTCTGTTCAGGGGCTTGAGTTCGGCTTCGGATAGGCCGAAAACCCCCTTGATCCGGTCCATGGAAGTGGCCCGCTCGAGTACCAGCCGAATCTCCCTCGTCCCCGAGTCCGACTGCATCCTGGGGAAATAGCGGTCCGCGTTCTTGGCCACATGCCGGGCCGCGAGAAAACTGGCGTAAAAATTCTTGACCGCCACCTGGAATGCAGGGGACTTGTATCGGTTGAGCACCTCCATGTAATCCGGGCCGATCCGGTGAATCGCCCTGCGCATGCCGTTGACACCGTAGTTGTACGAGGTGATCACAAAGGGGTTCACTGTTTCTTGTGCGATACCCGGCTGGCGCGAACGGGAGGCCTCCATCAACTTCCCGGTAGCGTCCACCAAGTACCGTGCCGCCGCGCGGGTGGCGGCTTCCGGGTCCAGTCGCTCGTCCAGGGCGGCGTTCAGTTCAAGACCCAGTGAACGGGCCGTGGCGGGCATGATCTGCCACATGCCGGCAGCCCCGGCCTTGGAATAGGCTGCCGGGTTGTAGGACGATTCGACGAACGGAAGATACCGGATGTCCTTCGGCAGATTATTTTCCGCAAGGATATGGTCCACCATGCCGACATATCGGTTGAACCGCTTCAGTCCCGCGAGAAAACCGTCGCGAACCCCGCTTTGGCAGCGGACTTTTCTTGCCGCCCGCTGGATCTCCCGGCTGCTTCCCGAGGGAAACAGCCCCAGCAGATGCCGTTGTCGCCTGTCAGTGACCTGTCGTTCCGCCTTGACGTCGGCGGCCAGCTTTTCCAGGGACTGCCTGATGGCACGTGCGTTCGCCTTGATCCGCCTTCTGGCCTTGCCGCTGCAGCCATGTCCAGTATCCAGCACGAGGTAGACACGCTCGGGTACCGTGGAATCGTGGAAGATCGCCATTTCCTTGCCCCAGCCCTTGAATACCTGGATCCAGAAGTCGATCCGACGATGGATTTCCTCCGGGCATGGGAAGCTTGCACTGCAGGTGAGCTGGTGCGTGGGCAGGAGGTGGTCCGCCCGGGCGACTGTCCCTGCAAGCAGGCACAGCAATCCCGCAATTACCAACAGCGATGGCGTAAACCGGCGCGGTTCCACGAATTTGACAGTTAACGGGGTAACACCTGTGGCAATCGCGCCGGTGGTTGGTGAGTGGTTATAATTGGCATGTCCTTTTTCGGATTCTACTTTAAGCCTACCCAAATTGCATGGACCCCGAGAAGCATTCCGCCGAGGCCGTCGGCGAGATGGCCCCGCCCCCGGCAAAACCTGAACACGATCCCGAAGAAATTCCTTCCGTGGAGGGGGTGATGCATGAGCGTGACGCCATCACCCTCCACCAGGAGCTTGCCGGATTCCTGGAGCGCAAGGGTAATCTCGATGAGCACCAGGCAAAGCGCCTGCGCAAATCCTGGGACACCCTGTCGGCGGTTTTGAAGGAAGACAGCCCGATGCGCCGGAAGCTGGACGGCGGGTTCGAAACGTTGCGCGACCGGATCCACCGGCAGGTCGAGGAGCGGAACAGGGAATTCGCCGAGCTCGAACAACAGGTCGAGCAGCTGAAGCAGAGCCTTGAGTCCAACGACCTGAATACATCCCAGCAACTGGAACAGAAAATCATCAACGGCCTGAACCGGATCAGGGGCCTGTCCGCCCAGCGACGGCAGAAAGTGATCGGCGATCTGGAGGCGCTGCAGCCGAAGATCAAGAAGCTTGCCTCGTGGAAGAATTGGGGAAACGAACAGGCCCGCGAAAAAATCATCGACGAGATCAGGAATATCCACGACCACGAAACCGATCTCGGGAAAATTGCCAAGCGTATCCAGCAGGCCCGGGAGGAATGGAAGCAATGGGACCTCTCCGATGAAGGCGGCGGCCACAAGCTGTATGCCGTATTCGACTCCGTATGCACCAAGTCCTATGAACCCTGCAAGGAGCATTTCGAAAACCTCCGCAAGCAACGCCAGGCCGCCAGCCGAAACCGCGCCCAGGTCTGCGAAACCTTGGAAAAAACCTACGAGGATACCGATTGGCGGAACCCTGACTGGAAGGCAATACAACAGCTGATCCGGGAGCAGACGGTCCGTTGGCGCAAGCTCGGATCGGCGGACTATCGCGACCGCAAGCCCCTGGCCAGGCGATTCGAGGCAATCGTCTCCCGATTCGAGGGCCCCCTGGAACGGGAGCGCAAGCGCAATCTCAAGCAACGGCGGGAACTGATCGAACAGGTGCAAGGGCTGGCCGGCATGGAGGACTCCCGCAAGGCCATGTCCGAACTGCAGGTGCTGAAAAAGCAATGGCGGGTCACGGTGTCCGGCAGTCGCAAGCAGGAGCAGGCGGCCTGGAACCGGTACACCGAAGCCTGCGATTCCGTCTATAAACGCGACAAGGCATCAAAAAAGGCCTTCGAACGCCAACTGGCGGAACAGCTGGAGGTCAAGAAGAAGCTCTGTGCGGAAATCGAGGCCATGGTCGGGGAGAACCCCAGCGACCCGGAGGACGTGGAGACCCGTCTGAAACGATGGAAGACCGCCTGGGAGGAAGGTGGCCGGGTACCCAAGCATCAGGAAAAACAAATCCAGAAACGATACCGTGACGCCATGGGTACAGCCAGAAAATTCCTTTCTGGCCTCCGCAGGGCGGCACAATCAACACTGAATGCACATCTTTTCCGGCGGGCCGCCGCCTGTGCCGAACTGGAAGCTGGTATCCTGGACGGAAGTTCACCGGATGTTGATGCAAGGCGGGCGGATTTCGATGTCCTCCCTTCCCTTGCGGATGACCTGCAAGGCGTGATGGAGGCCCGGTTCCAGGCTGCCGCCGAGGCAGTGAACAGCGACACGAAACTGAATGAACTGCGGGAGTCACTGGACCGGAACTTCGAACGAATCAACGGGTACCTGTTACAGCTGGAAATCAATGCCGGAGTTGATTCACCGGCCGCCTATGCCAAACAGCGCATGGCGCTGCAGATCGGCCGCCTGTCGGCCGCGCTTGGCAAGGAGGCGGACCAGGAACTCCTGGAAAACCAGGCCTTGGTCGAGCGCATCCATACCACCGGCGCCGTATCGGCCTCCCAGCAGGTCGAAATCAACCAACGGTTTGAGGCGGGCTACCAAGCCCTGTATTCCCCGGACCCACAACCGCAAAGTTCATGACCACCATCAAGCAAGACGACCTGATCACCAGCGTCACGGACAGCCTGCAGTACATTTCGTACTATCACAGCCCCGACTTCGTCAAGGCGATGCACTTGGCCTGGCAGAAGGAGGAATCCGAATCCGCCAGGAACGCGATCGCTCAGATCCTGGTCAATTCCCGCATGTCGGCCGAAGGCAAGCGCCCGATCTGCCAGGATACCGGAATCGTGGTGGTGTTCGTGAAGGTCGGCATGAATGTCCGCTGGGAGACGGGCCTGACCCTGCAGGAAATGATCGACGAGGGAGTGCGCAGGGCCTATCTGGACACAGACAACCCCCTTCGCGCCTCCATCGTTTCTTCGCCTCTCGGGAAACGGATCAACACCAGGGACAACACCCCGTCCGTGACCCACATCGAGATGGTTCCGGGGGACAAGGTCGAGATCACGGTATCCGCCAAGGGAGGTGGGTCGGAGAACAAGAGCAAGTTCACCATGCTCAACCCCAGTGACAGCGTGGTGGACTGGGTACTGAAGACGGTCCCGACCATGGGCGCCGGCTGGTGCCCGCCCGGAATCCTCGGGATCGGTATCGGCGGCAGTTCCGAGAAAGCCATGGTCCTTGCAAAGGAATCCCTCATGGAGCCCATCGATATCCAGGAACTCATTTACAGGGGGCCGGAAACCGCCGCCGAGGAACTGCGGCTTGAGCTGTACCAGAAAGTCAATCAACTCGGCATCGGCGCACAGGGCCTTGGCGGGCTAACAACCGTTCTGGATGTCAAGGTCAGGGAATATCCCACCCACGCTGTCTCTCTTCCGGTCGCCATGATTCCCAACTGCGCCGCGACCCGGCACCTGCATTTCACTCTGGACGGTTCCGGTCCGGCCAGGTTCGATCAGCCCAAGCTTACCGACTGGCCGGAACTGGCATGGGAGCCTGGAGAGGGATCACTCAAGGTGGACCTGGGCAACATTACCGCCGAGGACGTCACCCGATGGAAGCCGGGGCAAACTCTCCTGCTCAGCGGCAAACTGCTCACGGGCCGGGATGCCGCCCACAAGCGCATCGCCGAGTACCTGGACCGCGGCGAGCCCCTGCCCGGAGGCGTGGACTTCACCGATCGTTTCATCTATTACGTAGGACCGGTAAACCCGGTGCGCGACGAGGCTGTGGGGCCGGCCGGTCCCACCACGGCCACCCGCATGGACAAGTTCACCGACATGATGCTGGAGAAAGGTGGCATTCTTGGCATGATCGGCAAGGCTGAACGCGGTGATGCCGCGGTGGAAAGCATCCGCAAACACAAGTCGGTTTACCTGATTGCCGTCGGCGGGGCGGCATATCTGGTATCCCGCGCCATACGTTCCGCCCGGGTGGTTGCCTTCGAGGACCTCGGCATGGAGGCGATCTATGAATTCGACGTGGACGAAATGCCGGTAACCGTGGCCGTGGACGCCAGCGGCGAGTCGGTCCACAAGACAGGTCCGGCTTACTGGCGAGAGAAAATCAGGGTGGCAGCACCCGCCTGACCCGTCCGTCCAACCCATCGTCCCGGAAGCCGCCTCCCTGCATCGGCATATCCTCAGCGGATGTCCCCGGCACTGGTACCCGATGACAGTTCCGCGATGTTCGTGAATGCAAGATTCAGGGTACCCCCCTTGAGATCCACGGCCATCGCCACATCACCGGTCACCTCCGCCCCCAGGTCGGAATCACCAAACTTCACCCCTGTTATCGCATCGGACTACGACACGCCGCAGGACACGGGATTGGCGGCCCCGCTGCAGACGGGATATTGATTCCGGCACCTCTGCCAGGGCCTGGATCGCACAGTTCTCGGGATCTAGTTTCAGGCGTTGTCGGTTCGTCTTATGGTATCGGGGGCAGCAGCGGCTGCGACGGTACAGCGCCGCCCTATGGAGGTGGAAACGTGCAATTACCGGGGTTGTGTATGCCCGACGTCCCGTTGATTCCGATTATCGGGTCCCGGCTTCCACTGCCAAAGAGGATCGTCCTCACCCATCGACCGGCTACCCGCATCATCCCTGATCGACAGGAAAGCGATCAATCTCTTGATACATGCCTCACGGAATCGGGCGGACCGTCATGTCTAGTACTTTCCATCCAGCTTGTCTTCTACAGCACGGAACATTCCGCGCAGCATTTTCACTTCCTGGGTATACATCTGCACCCGGTTGAACAAACGGGCCATCTTGCGATCGAGCCTTGATGAACGTCCATCGTTGAACTCGATGCGTCGGACGAATTCCTGAAGGTGGTCGTAGAAATACCGCATCTCCTGTGCACTGGCCAGGCGATCGGATGCTGCTCCGGTCTCCAGAGTCCGGGATTCCAAATGCTTGCGGAGTTCATACAGTATGACCAGTACCGCAGAGGCCAGGTTGAGGGAAGAGAACGATTCCTCCGTCGGAATCCGGACCAGGAAACGGCAACGTTCCAGTTCCTCGTTGGTCAATCCACTGCTTTCACGTCCGAACAGTATCGCCACCGGCGCCCTGCCCTCCGGCTGTGTGAATTCCCCGGCAACGGCCACGGCGGCATTTTCGGGGGTTTGCTCAGGCCATTGTATCGACCTGGCACGAGCGGTTGTTCCGATCACCAGGGAACAGTCCGCAATGGCCTCATCCAGATCACGCGCCACCCTGGCGCCTGCGAGTATCCGGTCAGCGCCCGCAGCCCTGGCTGTGGCTACCGGGCTTGGAAAATCCACTGGATCCACCAGCACCAACTGTGATATGCCCATGTTGCCCATAGCCCTGGCGGTCGCCCCGATATTGCCGGGGTGTGTAGGTTGGATCAGAACGACTCGGATATAATCCAGCGCTTTCATCTGCGCGATTCTGCATCAAGGCACAGCCAATTGAAATGTCCACGGATATGGCTGGCATGTCGGAATCCGCCAATCCGTTCACATTTCGTCCGCCCGTCCGGGGCATCACCACCGCATCCATGGACCCCATCGTCAACATTGGAATCAAGGCCGCGCGGCGGGCCGGAAGCCTGATGATCCGCTACCAGGACCGCCTGGAACAGGTCTCCGTGGAAAAAAAGGGGCGCCGGGATTTTGTCAGCGAGATCGATCGACTGGCGGAGGAGGAAATCATCGCCATCATCCGCCAGCGTTATCCCGGCCACCGCATCCTGGCGGAAGAAAGCGGTTCGAATGAAGGGGAGTCCCTGCCGGGAAATGACGTGACGGAATGGATCATCGATCCCCTGGACGGCACCACCAACTTTCTCCACACCGATCCGCATTTCGCCGTGTCCATCGGCGTGCGCACGGGTGGCATCCTGGAACATGCGGTCATCTATGACCCGCTCAGGGATGAATTGTTCACCGCCAGCCGCAACCAAGGCGCCCAGCTCAATTCCCGCCGGATCCGGGTCAGCGGGAAAGGAAGCCTGAACGAATCCCTTCTGGGCACCGGTTTTTCCGTCAGGAACCTGCACAGGACCGACAATGTCCTGCGGGTGATGCGCGCCCTCCTGCCCAAGGTCAGCAACCTCAAGGTCAGCGGCTCCGCAGCCCTGGACTTGGCCTATGTGGCATGCGGACGGCTGGACGGCTACTGGGAACAGGGCATCAATGCCTGGGACATGGCTGCCGGTTGCCTGTTGGTCAGGGAGGCCGGCGGTCTCGTGGCGGACTTTTCCGGGGGTCAGGATTTCCTGGAGCGCGGGGATGTCGTTGCCGCCAATCAACGCCTGTTCAATGAGCTTCTGACTATCGTCAAGTCCCGGTTCGAACCCGCGCCGTGAACAAACCCGAATCGCATACGCCGATGATGCGCCAGTATCTGGCCATCAAGGCGGATTACCCCAGCATGTTGCTGTTCTACCGCATGGGGGACTTCTACGAACTGTTCTACGAGGATGCACAGAAGGCTGCAAGCGTCTTGGATATCACCCTCACGGCCCGAGGAAAATCGGCCGGGGAGCCGATTCCCATGGCTGGCGTCCCTTTCCACAGCGTGGACCAGTATCTGCGGAAACTGGTGGACGCCAACATGCCCGTAGCGATCTGCGAACAGATTGGCGACCCCGCCACCAGCAAGGGCCCGGTGGAGCGCAAGGTCGTCCGGGTAGTCACGCCGGGCACCCTGACCGAGGAGAACCTCCTGCCAGGGCGGCAGCAGAACCTGGTGGCGGCGCTGCTGGTCCAGGAAGACCGGGTGGGAATAGCCGTACTGGAGGTGTCCAGCGGCAACTTCGAGGGCCTTGAACTGGATTCCATGTCCGGAATCGACGACGAACTGATGCGCATCGGCGCCGCCGAGGTGCTGCTCGGGCAGCACCAGGAAAGCACCCTCGGGATCGGCGGGGCCAGCACCGTACCGGACTGGTATTTCGACCCGGCCCGTGCAGAGACGATACTGGCGGACCAATTCGGAACCCATGACCTGAACGCGTTCGAATGCCGCCACTACCCGCTCGCCACTCGCGCCGCCGGCGCACTGGTCCAGTACATCCGCGACCTGCACGGCGACCGCGCACCGCACATATCCGGCATCCGCTTCCTAGAGCAGAACAATACCCTGATGGTGGACTCGGTGACCCGGGCCAACCTGGAAATCGAGGTGGGACAGGACGGCACACCACGGCATGCGCTGATCACGCTGATGGATCGGTGCGGAACTCCCATGGGGGCACGCCTGCTGCGCCGGTGGATCCGCAATCCGACACGGGACCGGAAGACGCTTGACCGGCGTCATGACGCCATCGATTGGCTGCTCGGTGACCGGAATTACACGGACCTTGTTCCGCTGCTGCGGGAGGCTGGTGACATGGAGCGGATCCTCGCCAGGGTGGCAATGAAGACTGCCCGGCCGAGGGATCTCGTACGCCTGCGTGCGGGCCTGTCCGTGCTGCCTGAAATCAGTCAGCGGTTGTCGGACATGCCGGCCGAACTGCTGGATGACACACGGACCGCATTGCAGCCCCTGCCGGATGTCCTGAACCTGCTTGTACGCGCGATCAAGGACGACCCGCCCAGCACCATCCGCGACGGAGGAGTCCTGTGCGATGAATTCGATGAGGAACTCAGGGAATATCGCCATCTGCAGCACGATGCCAGTGACTTTCTCCTGCGATTGGAGGAAAAGGAGAAACACGACACCGGCGTTGCCAACCTGCGGGTGCGATACAACAGGGTGCATGGCTACTACATCGAATTGCCTCGCTCCCAGTCCGATGAAGTGCCGGACCACTATATCCGCAGGCAGACGGTCAAGAACGCCGAGCGTTTCGTGACGGTGGAGCTGAAGGAGTTTGAAGACCGGATCCTGAGCGCCCGCGGCAAGGCGCTGGCGCGGGAAAAGTGGCTGTACGAGACGCTGCAGGAGGACCTGGGGGGGGCCATCGGCGGACTGATGGCCTGTGCGGCGGCATTCGCCGAACTCGACTGCCTGCAGAATCTGGCGGAACGGGCGAACAGCCTTGATTGGCGAAGACCCCGGTACAGTGACGACCCCGTACTGGAGATCACATCCGGCCGTCATCCGATCGTGGAGGCCATGCCGGGCACCAGCTTCATTCCCAACGATACGATGCTGGACGACGAAGTCCGGATGCAACTGATTACGGGCCCGAACATGGGGGGCAAGAGCACTTACATGCGCCAGGTGGCCATCATCGCGCTGCTTGCTCACAGTGGCAGCTTCGTATCCGCGCAGGCAGCCACGTTCGGCCCCCTGGACCGGATATTCAGCCGCATCGGCGCATCGGACGACCTCGCCGGCGGCCGCTCGACATTCATGGTGGAAATGACCGAAATGGCCCAGATCCTGCGCAACGCAACCGGGCAGAGCCTGGTTCTCGTGGACGAGATCGGCCGAGGGACCAGTACCTTTGACGGACTTTCGCTGGCATGGGCCTGCGCCGGAGACCTGGCACGGCGAATCCGTGCCTTCACCCTGTTCTCCACCCACTATTTCGAACTCACCTCGCTGGCGGAACAACTCAGGGGGGTCGCCAATGTCCACCTCGATGCGGTCGAACACGGACACCGTATCGTGTTCCTGTACAGCGTCAAGGAAGGACCTGCCAGCCAGAGCTACGGCCTGGAGGTTGCCAGGCTTGCGGGTATGCCGGAGGACCTGATCACGGAAGCAAGGGTCAAGCTGGCGGAGCTCGAGGACCATTACCAGGAGGACAGCGCCAGGGACAGCGATAGCCGCAACGTCCAGTCCAGCCTGTTTGCGCCGTACCGGCACGAGGAGGAGGCCGTTGTGGCTCGCCTAAGAGCCCTGGATCCGAATGATCTCTCCCCCCGCGAGGCGCTTGACATCCTGTACGAATGCGCCCGAATTCTGGCACAGCGGAACGGCCGCAATTGAAACAAATTTCATGGGAAAGATAGTACAATCGCCGTCTTTCTTTTCACGCCGATTTTCCCAGTGGTTCAATGACCTACGTTGTTGTCGAGTCCTGCATCAAGTGCAAGTACACCGATTGTGTGGAAGTCTGTCCGGTTGACTGTTTCCACGAGGGCCCCAATTTTCTGGTCATCGACCCTGAAGAGTGTATTGACTGCAGTCTTTGCGAGCCGGAATGCCCCGTCAATGCGATCTACGCGGAGGATGAACTGCCCGAGGAACAAAAGCATTTTCTTGACCTGAACATCGAACTCAGCCAGGAATGGCCGGTGATCACGGAGATGAAACCGGCTCCCGAGGATGCGGATGACTGGAAGGATATCAAGGAAAAGCTTCAGTACCTGGAGCGCTGAACAGGCATCCGGCGGATACGGCCAGTCAATTCCGCCCGCTTCGGCGCCCGCCGGGCATGGCCAGCGAAAGTAGCCGGATCGAATCCGGAATTCCGTAAACTGGCGGAACGGCGATCACCCGCAATAGCGGCAATCGAATTCATCCGATCCCGGCTGGAAACCGGTATCCTTCCTTGGCCCCTGAAAGTCCCTCCCCGCATCAGATGGAAAACCAAGACGCCACCATATACCTCAAGGATTACCGCCCGCATCCCTACCGGATCCGCTTCACCCGCATGGAGTTGGATCTGGATACCCGCCTGACCAGGGTACGCACCGTACATGATATGGAGCGACGGTCGAAGACCTCCAAGCCGCTGGTTCTTGACTGCGATAGTATCGACGTGGAGTCTGTACGCATCGACGGCCGGGAACCCGAAGAGGGACTGGTGACTAATGAGGGCAAGAAACTGATCATTGGCGGACTTCCTGAATCGTGCCAGGTGGAAATCGTCAACACCCTTGACCCGTCGGCGAATACGCAGTTGAGCGGTCTCTACCAGTCGGGCAGCATGCTTTGCACCCAGTGCGAGGCGGAAGGCTTTCGCAGGATTACCCCGTCCATCGACCGGCCGGACAACCTGGCTACCTACCGGGTGATATTGCGGGGCCCGTCGAACCTGTACCCCGTGCTTCTGTGCAACGGCAACCTCGTCAGGCAGGAAGTGGACAACGGCGTTCACATGACCGAATGGCATGATCCCTTTCCGAAACCCACCTACCTGTTCGCGATCGTCGCCGGCAATCTCTCCTGCCTGAAAGACCGCTTCCGCACCTGCGGCGGCCGTGACGTGGAACTGAATTTCTACGCCGATGACCGGGATATTCACAAGTGCCAATTTGCCATGGGAGCACTCAAGCGCGCCATGCGGTGGGACGAGGAAACCTATGGCAGGGAATACGACCTGGACCTGTACAACGTGGTGGCCGTGGAAGATTTTAATATGGGGGCAATGGAGAACAAGAGCCTCAACATCTTCAACACCCGGTATGTCCTGGCCAATCCGGACGTGGCCACCGACTCGGCCTATCACGATGTGGAAAAGGTGATTGCCCATGAGTATTTTCACAACTGGTCCGGCAACAGGGTAACCTGCAGGGACTGGTTCCAGCTCAGCCTGAAGGAGGGATTCACCGTGTTCCGCGAACAATGTTTCGGCGCCGACATGACTTCCCCCGGGGTCACGCGCATCGACGATGCCGACGGATTGCGCAACCGCCAGTTTCCGGAGGACGCGGGGCCGCTGGCACACCCCGTGCGGCCGGAGTCCTACCAGGAGATCAACAATTTCTACACCGCAACGGTGTACGAAAAGGGCGCGGAAGTTGTGCGCATGCTGCAGGTGCTGACAGGGCCGGAGGCATTCCGCCGCGGCACGGATCTCTACTTTGACCGTCACGACGGAAAGGCGGTCACCACGGATGATTTTGTCGCCGCCATCGCGGAGGCTGTCGGGGATGAAGCGGAATTTGATTTCACCGCATTCAAGCGTTGGTACAGCCAGGCGGGCACGCCGGAAGTGAGTGCCGAAGGAAAATATGACCGTTCCGCAGGTCGTTACAGCCTGAACCTGCAACAGCATTGCCAGGCAACGCCAGGACAAGCGGACAAGCTTCCCTTTGTCATTCCCATTGTGGTGTCCCTGCTGGATTCCGCGGGATCCCCCATGCCATTCGCCGACGGCAGCAACGAGCAGGTTCTGGTGCTGTCCGACCCGGAACAGCAGTTCGTGTTCGAGAACATTCCCCGAGAACCCGTCCCCTCCCTGCTCCGGCGGTTTTCCGCCCCAGTGAAGCTGAAAACCGGGCTGGATCCAGCAGACCTCGGCACCATCGCAAGACACGATGACGACCCCTTCAACCGATGGGAAGCGGGGCAGCGCCTGTTCGGGCAGGCGATCCTCGACAATCTGGAAAGGGTCCGGGCAGGAGAGGCAGATCGGTTCGATGACGGAATCATCGACCTTGCCGGTGAATTGGCAAAGTCCCCGGAGAATGACCTGATGCTCACCGCGAGGCTGATTACCCTGCCCGGTGAAGCATGGCTCGGGGAATTGTCCAAACCGATCGATCCGCAAGGACTGTCCGCATCTCGCCTGGCGCTGATGCGGTGCATCGCCGCGGCACACCATGAAGCGATCCTGGACCGTTACCTGTCCCTGCAGGAAGCCAATGACGGAACCATGGGGGCGGCCCAATGCGGCATCCGCGCCCTGCGGGACGCCTGCCTCACCCTGCTGGCATCACTGGATACGAACGAAGTTCAGGAGTTGGCCCGAATGCAGCTGCAGCAGGCAAGGAACCTGACGGACCGCAATTCCGCCCTGTCGGCGATCACCCATTCCAACATGCCCGACAGGCAGGCGCTGCTGGACGGGTATTACCGGACGTGGCAAGACGAGGCGCTGGTCGTGAACATGTGGTTGCGCGTCCAGGCGACGGCCCGTCATGCGGACGTTCTTGCGCAGGTCAGAAAACTCACTGCCCACCCTGCATTCGATCACGGGAATCCCAACAAGGTCTATGCACTGCTGGTGGCATTTGCCCGTCTCAATCCTTCCGGGTTTCATCGCGACGACGGAGCGGGATACGCCTTTACCGCCGACTGGGTGCAGAAACTGGACCAGACCAATCCCCAGGTGGCCGCCACACTGGCTGGTTCCCTGGCTTCCTGGCGGGACATCCTGCCGGAATTCGGCGCACAGATGAAATCCGCACTGGAGCGTATCAGTGAATCCGGGCCCCTCTCGACGGACGTTGCGGAACTCGTGTCCCTTTCTCTGAAGTCCGGCTGACAGGACCCTGTGGCATGAAACCTGTAAGGCCAGGGAACGGGCCGGACATACCTGCCCGGGAATGTATCCCTTACCGTCAGTATTCCGCCAACCAGGAAACATCCGGCAGGTTGTTGCCGGCGGTCAATGGGGCAGCTCAGCCGACAGTGCCCTGATCCAGTTCATTGGCGACCATGGATTCGACCTGCTCGAGCGCCCCCCTGTTCTGTTCAACCAGCCTCCTGCCCTGGAGTCCGTACTCATCCCGCATCCCGGCATCCTCGAACAACCGGTGCACCACCTCCACCAACTCCTCTTCATTGTCCACCTGGATTCCGGCTCCATGAGCAAGAAACATTGAGGAGATTTCGGCAAAATTGAACATGTGCGGCCCGAACACGACGGGTCGCTCCAGTGCCGCGGCCTCAAGCAGGTTGTGTCCTCCCACCGGTACTAGGCTGCCCCCCATGAAGACGACGTCACAGGCGGCAATATACTTTGTCAGCTCCCCCATCCTGTCCACCAGAAGCACCCTGACCGTCTCGTCGAGTTCCCCGGACTGGCGTGTGGCCAGAACCGTTGCAAGCCCTTCCCTGTGGCACAGCCTATCCACGGCGGAAAAACGTTCCGGGTGGCGGGGTACCAGAATGAGCAAAAGGCCCGGAATCCGGGCTGCCAGTTTCCGGAAGGAACTGATCAGGATGTCCTCTTCGCCGTCATGCGTGCTGGCAGCGAGAAACACCGGACGGTTCCAGCCCAGACGGCGGCGAATCGCTTCACCGGCCTCGGAGACGCTGACGGACAACTTGACATCGAACTTCATGCTGCCGGTCACACGTATCCGGTCGCTCCGGGCCCCGAGATCCTTCAGGCGTTCCGCGTCGGGCCCGGACTGCACGGCGAATCGGGAGATTCCTGAAAGCGTGTCGGCCACCAGCGGGCGATATTTCCGGTAACCCTTCCAGGATCTCTCGGACATCCTTACATTTGCATAGATCAGCGGGATATCGGCCCGTCGGCAAGCCGCGATCAGGTTGGGCCAGATTTCCGTTTCCATCACCAAACCAATCGCTGGCCGGCAGTGCCGCAGGAAACGGCGCACGGCGCCCGGATAGTCATATGGCAGATAACAATGCCGCACCTGATCTCCCAGGACCGTTCTTACACGATCGGACCCGGTGACGGTCATCGTGGTGACAATCACCGCCTGTTCCGGCCAACGCACCAGCAGGCGGCGGACCAGCGGAACGGCAGCGTTGACCTCGCCAACAGATACGGCATGTATCCAGACACCGCCCGCAGGCGGCTTCGGTCCCTGAAACCCGAAACGCTCTGGAATGCGCTTGCGGTAACCCGGATTCCTGCTCCCCCTGAAAGCAAGCCGAAACAGAACCCAGGGCAATACCAGGTACAGGACCAGCCGGTACCCGGTCAGCATGAGTTTACTCGTCCAGCCAGTCACGGGGACGAAGGAAATCCCGGTACAGCCGTTCCTCCTCGCTGCCTGGCGCAGGGCGCCAGTCGTACCGCCAGGATACGCGGGCCGGGAGCGACATCAGAATCGATTCGGTTCTCCCGCCGGACTGCAGACCGAATATGGTGCCGCGGTCATATACCAGGTTGAATTCCACGTATCTCCCGCGGCGGTAATGCTGAAACTCGACATGATCGTCAGTGTAGGGATGATTTCGCCTCCTTTCAACGATGGGAAGATACGCCTTCAGATAGCTGTCGCCAACGGACCGTATGAAGGCGAAAGCCCGGTCAAACCCGCCTTCGGTGAAGTCATCGAAGAAAAGTCCTCCGATCCCTCTGGGTTCATTTCTGTGTCGCAGAAGGAAATAGTCATCGCACCAATTCTTGAACCGGCCATAATAGTCCGCGCCGAAGGGCGCGCAGGCGTCCCGGGCGGTACGATGCCAATGCACACAATCCTCCTCGAACCCGTAGTAGGGGGTCAGATCGTATCCGCCGCCGAACCACCATACCGGGTTCGGCTCGCCGGGACCCGCAACGAAGAGCCGCACGTTCATGTGGGATGTCGGCACAAACGGATTCACTGGATGGATGACCAGGGAAACCCCGGTCGCCTCGAACGGCTTGCCGGAAATTTCCCGGCGCCGTGCCGAAGCCGCGGCAGGCAGGGCATCCCCCCGCACATGGGAAAAGTTCACCCCACCCTTCTCGAT
>VYFG01000113.1 GCA_009842505.1 Gammaproteobacteria bacterium | reverse complement strand
AATCCATGGGAATGATCAAGACTGACTGAGTCGTATGTGGGGTGTTGTGAGGGGCCGGGCCGGGCAGTGGAGCGGCTACACAAACGAGCAGCATGACGCCATTCGCGCCCTGTTCGATGCCGGGGTCCGGATCGTCACCAACCTGTCGGTTGACCGGATCGCGCAGGGGGGCGTCACCGCGTCCTGTGTGTTCTCGGGCCGCCGGGAAGAAATCGAGGCGGACTGGGTACTGCCGCTGACCCGCCGGGAGCCGGACGACTCCACTTACCACGGGCTCCAGGCAGCGATCGCGGAAGGACGACCGCAAGCACCCCGGACGGTTGCCCGCATCGGCGACTGTCTTGCGCCGGGCATCATCGCCGCCGCCGTCTACGGCGCCTACCGGTCAGCGGTGGAACTGCATCCCCATTCGGGCAACGGTCGTTCCGACTGACCGGTTCCCGGTCCCTGGCCGGTGGATCGCCGGGCACCGGATTTGCACGCGTCCGGGAGCTGGTGCGCGGGGACGGCGGGCACTCCGGCCGGGAACGCTTCGCTGGAGGGTGTCCCGGTTGTCTGCCGGGGGATGGATCCTTCCGGACCCCCGGCGCCATGGCGACGGAGGCCTGCATCCCCTGCGTCATCAGCCGGTGGACCGGGCCGTTCGGGACGTCCGAGAACGCGCCCAGGAAAGCTGCGTAGGCTTCCGCGTCCTCTCTGATCCAGCGAAATCCCTCCTTCGGGAGTACCCGGCCGGCATGCATCAGGGATGTGATCCTCCCTGGTCTGTCGAGGGGATCCGGACGAAATCGTACCTTCATGTATCTCACACGGGTGCGCCCGGGCGCGGTGCCGTCCAGCAGCGGATCCCATTCGCACAGGTATCGGCCCCGCCGGTCGAAAAGGGCGATCTCCAGGGAGTCCAGGACGGGGCCGATCTCACCCAGGAGCGTCGCCGCGAAGACGGCATAGGTGTAGAGGTCCGCCTTCTTCGACGCCTGCTCCGCCATGGAGTCGGTCGGCAGGATCATCCCCTTGCGGAACCGGAGGGCGAAGGCGCAGGATGAAAGGATGTGGGCGATCAGTCCGCCGGTCCAGGCGTGATGTCCAGCCGGTGTTGCCGGGCAGGACTGGATGAGCTCCGCGGTGCGGGTGATGGGGTGGCGGTAAAGACTTTCGAACAGGCTGTCCGGGATGCCGGCAGACTGCCAGATGGAATTGATGGAAGACTGATTGTTCGCCAGGATCTCTCTTGCCTCCAGAACGGGCAGCAGCTGCCCGTCGCGTGCATGGGGCGGCAGTAAGAACGAAAAGAGCCCGATTGGCCGTGGTTGCGCCATGCAGTGGAAATGATCCGGAAGTTCACGATTGACGGTATTTATGGCCTGCAGGGTATTGAAATTCAACCGGAAACCGGGAAATCCCGGGAATCGGTTTCAGCTTGACAGACGCGACCTGACAGGGCCCGTCTCCTGCTTTGGCCATCCGCACCCCCGGGCACGGTTCCCGCTCCCTTGCACACGATGAATCCCACGGCCCGGGGCTGTGGCCCCTGGTTCGGCAAACTAGGCACCGATCCCCCGCATGGTTCATGCGGGGCCGCCTTCAATAGATGCCGGGAAAGATCCGGTACTTCACCCGCGCCTGGTACTCCGACCATTTCTCGGCGCCGTATTTCTCGGCACAGAACCGGTCGTCATAACGCTGACGCGCGACAAACATCGAGACGATGAAGACAAAGTAGGTCCAGGCCCAGGGATTGGTGAAGTGGCCGAACACCAGCGCGATGGACAGGGCGAGAAACCCCTCGCCCATGTAGTTGAAATGCCGAGCGGCGCCCCAAAGGCCGCTGCACAGGATCTTGCGGTCGCCGGCCTCGATGTACTCGGGCTCGATGAGCCCGAGAAACTTGCGGTCGGGCCATCGCTTGAAGGTGTATTTCTGCAGGTTGGCGCCGCGCGAGATACTCCAGCCGAACAGGAACAGCACGGTCGTGCCGATGAGCCAGAAATTCGTCCATGCGCCCGAGAAGCCGGGGTCCGGATAGGCGGCCATGCCCCACAGGGGCAGGATGAACAGCCACCCGTAGACGATGAGCCCGCCCCAGAACATCTTGAAGCCCAGGTTCTCGTGGATCAGGTCATAGGTGTAGAGTTGAACGCGCTCGAAGATGAAGTAGTCGAGAATGTAGAAGGTGAAGAATCCCGCGTACAGGAAGACGCCGGGATTGGCGTCTTCGCCGAAACGTTCGTAGTGCCACGCGGCTCCGGACAGAGCGTTGAGCGCAAACATCGCGCCGCCGACGACGTAGAAGTACATCTTGATGTCGAAGCGGTTGCCGAAGAACGAAAGCTCCTGGACCCGCCCGATCCACAAGTCCTTGACGAACCCCCTCCTTTCCGTCTGCGGATGGCTGTACACCGCAATCAGGGTAAAAACGGTTGCGAACACCGTGCCCCCTGCCACGGCATAGACCGAGGACCGGTAGAACCAGTCCCGCGGCATCCCGGTGAGCTCGAAAGCCCATACGATCAACACGAGCACATAGACCAGCAGGCCGTTCAGCCTGTACTGGCGGGGTTCTCCGGTTTCCGGATTGACGACGTAGCCCGGAACCCATCGCCCCGGAAGAATAAGCTGCGCCAGCAAGAACACCGCGAAGACCGCAAGAGGGGTGAAGAATCCCGCAATCGCTTCCGCCCCCGAAAGCTCGAAAAGGTGGCCGATGCCAAGCAACTCGATCATGACCGAATACCTCCTTCGCTGGTGCGCAGTGTGATCTGACCCGAATCAACGGGTGGTTGGCGGGTTGACTGTCTGGTGGTATCCATGAGGGTACCATGGGAACGTCGGGGTGGAATGATCGAAGCGCCGCCTCGAACCGCCGCTTCCTGGCCGATTGCCCCGGGCAACCCCCCCGGGACAGCCGCGGAGAACCGCTCATCACGGCAGGATTCCAGGAATGATCCCGTCCATGGCGTGGCAGGCCGGCCCTGCCGGGCCGTGCCAGGCAGCGGAACGGGTACGGTGGTATAGTCTCCGAATGTTCAGGTATTTGCTGATATGGTTCCTGCTGCTTGCGGGCCCTTCGCATGCAGCAGACGAGCAGTTCGATGCGGTGCGGGAAGCTGCTGAGCGGGGAGACGCCGATGCCCAGTTCCGCCTCGGTTTTCTCCACGACACGGGCGATGGCGTGCCCGAGAATGATGCCGAGGCAGTGCTCTGGTACCGGAGGGCCGCCGACCAGGGGCATGCCGAGGCGCAGTTCCATCTCGGCATGAAGCACCACTCTGGCGAAGCCGGGTCAGGGAATGATGCCGAGCATGTGCACTGGTACCGTATGGCAGCAGAACAGGGCCATACCATCGCGCAGTACGCCCTGGGTTCCATGTACGCCAATGGCGATGGCGTGCCCATGGACCAGGCCGAGGCCGTGCGCTGGTTCCGCAGGGCCGCCGAACAGGGCCATATCTGGTCGCAGTTCAATCTCGGCATCAGGTACTTCCTCGGTGAAGGTGTGCCCAGGGACGAAGCCATGGCCGTGCACTGGTACCGCATGGCCGCCGACGGGGGACATCCGGTGGCGCAGTTCAATCTCGGCGTCATCTACGCCACGGGGCAGGGTGTGCCCGAGGACGATGCCGAGGCCGTGTTCTGGTTACGCAAGGCCGCGGAACAGGGACATGTCGTGGCGCAGTACAACCTCGGCCAGATGTACGCCAATGGTGACGGCGTGCCCGAGGACCGCGTCGAGGCCTACGCCTGGTTAGTCCTTTCCGCTACCCTGGGAATGAGGGAAGCCCATCTTGAAGTGGAGTCCCTTACCCAGGTCATGACAGGCCCAGAGCTCGAGGAGGCGAGACAACTGGCGCGAGAACTCTGGGACACCATCAGTTCGAGCCGCAACATGTGACAGGGCGCCCGGCCCCTCCGATCACGGCCGGGCACGCCCGGTTTCTCAGTCGGAATTCCCTGACTCCGGCTTGAGGATCCTGAACCCGTATGCCCAGCCGTTGTCCCCCAGGTGGGCAACGCTCACATTGGACAGGCTGATTACCAACTTGCCTCTTCGATCAACCTGGAAGCTTCTCGACAGCACGGGAGCGCCCTGGACGAACGCCTCATCGACGAACACCCGGATCGGCCTGCTGCCGTCATTGTTCAAATTCAGCTTCATGGTCGATTCGTCCAGCTCGATTTCCTGGTAGTACCTGTCGGCTGCCCTGCGGTTCAATGTGCGGAATTTTTCCTGGTTGAGGAGAACCTGCATGTACAGATCCCCCCGGTATTCCTCGACGGCGATTCCGAACAGGCTGGACAGGGATGACTCTTCGGCATGCAGCACCTTGACATCGATGTCGGCGATCAGAAAGGACTCGAGCCCCCGCTGTTCACATCCCCGCGGGGAAAAGCTGTCAACGATCCCGTCCATGATCCGGGCGATGCTATCGGTCTGCTCGTCGCAATCCGACGTGGATGTGATCTGCAGGGCCATCGTCCCGGAGGTGTCAAGGATTTCGCCGCTGAGTGCGACGGCGCGAAGATCCGAGGAATACAGGTCCGCCACCATCTCGATCCTGCACCCCGAAAGTGCAAGCAGAACCAAGGACGCCAATACGACTCTTCTCATCTTCCGGACCGTTCGCGCTGGACGGACAGAATAGCACAGCCCGATTTCCGTGCCGGACCTGTTTACCCGGCCACGGTCTGAACGGGGCCTGCGGCGCACCGTCAAGATGGGCGAAGTCGCCGGATTCGACCGGTGGGCCGTGGCGCAGGCGGCGGTGCCGGACCGCGGCAGCGGCCTTTCCGGCGTCCACATCCGCCGGACCGGCTGGCTATAATGCCCCGGTGAACCCGGCGCCTTTCCCGGGAGCCAGCGATACGCCGGGAGACGGCGGAGGAACATGAGCATTTTCCGGCACCTGATTTCAATCGTATTGGCCATGCTGGTAACCGCCTCGGTGCCGGCGGCGGGGCAGGCCTGCGTGGAATCCACCGCCGGGACCCTTTCCATGCAAAGGGGATGGATCCACCTTGCCAACGACGTCGGCGAGGTGATGCCCCTGGAGGTCCTGATCGCCGATGACGCCTTCGAGCGGGCGAGCGGATTCCAGCACATCTGTCCGGAAGTGATCGGGCGGACCCTGATCCTTTTTCTGTACTCCCGCGAGGTCCGGGCGAGCTTCCACATGCAGAACGTGCACGCACCCCTTGACATCGCGTTTTTCGACTCCGCGGGAAGGGTTGTCGGGGTGCGGCTGATGAAAACCTATACCGAAGACAGCCGTCCGCTGTATGGTCCCGGCGGACCGTTCCGGTTCGCACTTGAGGCCCCCGCGGGGTTCTTCGCCGAACGGGGGATCAGCACCGGGGGCAGCCGGCTGATCCTGCAATGACACGGCCCCCGGCGCATGGCCATGGCTGCGGATTTCTACATCCGCGCCCCCGAAATTGCGGGAATTTCACGGGAAAAGCCATGGTTAGTTCGATCTCCCGGATTGATTCTCCGCAAAAGATAACCAATATTCGCAAGATACAATCGGGTTTTTTCAGGGGAAAACCGGTTTCCACCGGATGGTCGGTGACGCATCGACCGGGAGTGCGTACAGGCGGTTGATTAACATTCTACGTTTGATGTTCCAGGCTCCAAGCCAAGACCAGGTGCGGGCATTTGCAGGGATGCTCCAGGCAGCCAGCCTAGTGCACCAGCTGGCCACCAGGGATTCCCATGACGAGACCGCGCTGCTCAGTTCAGCCCTGAGTGTGCTGAGAATCGATACGGACTCCGTCGAGGAAATCTATGGGGACCGCAACGACCTGCTGCTGGGCTACCAGGTCGTTGCGCAGATGTTCGGCAGGCGGTCGGGCCTGATTCCGCGGCAGTTGTTCCAGTATTCCGTCGCGATGCACCAGCTTGCGGTCAGGATCCCGGTGATGTCCCACGTATCCGAGATCATCCGGAGCGGCCTTGAGGATCTCAACAGGGAATTCCTGGGCCGGGGCGATTTTCCGGAGGAAGATGAGGCCCAGGTCGAGCATCTCTACGAGTCCCTGGCCGGCCTGTATGCCCGTTCCGTCAGCACCCTGACGCCGAGAATCATGGTCCAGGGGAGCCAGCAAAGGCTGGCGAGCCCTGCGACCGTGAACCGTGTGCGCACCGCGCTGTTCGCCGGCATCCGTTCGGCGTTCCTCTGGCACCAGCTGGGCGGAAGGCGCTGGCATCTCCTGTTCCAGCGCCGCAAGTACCAGTACATGGCGTCCAGGCACAGCAGAATCTGACCGGGCCGCGGGACGGGTCCCCATGGCCGCGGGAATTCCGGGTTGACGGCGGTTTCCGAACCGGCCGACTTCCGCCGATACCGGCGTTCCGTCCTGTGGGATAATGCCGGCCCAAGACCCTGTCCAGCGAGCGAACCGTTGCCATGATCGCCTTTTTCCTGCTGCTGATCCTGCTCGGTGTCGCCTTCGTGATGCGGGAAATGTCGATGCGGACCTGGCTGGCGGTCACCGCCCTTGCCATGCTGCTCGGGGGTGTGACGGGCCTCACCAACGAACCGCTGTCGCTGCTGACCGCCCTGGTCATGGGCGCGGTGCTGATGCTGTTCTATTTCACCCCGGATCTCCGGCGCCGCTGGCTGACCCGGCCGCTGTTCGACCGGCTGGGACCGTTCGTTCCCGGGATATCGCCCGTCGAGGAGGAGATCATCGATGCCGGGACGGCAGGGTGGGAGAAGAAACTGTTCGCCGGCCGCCCGGACTGGGAGGGCTTGATGGACGCGCCCGGGCCCAGGCTCGATCAGGCCGAACGGGAATTCATCGAAGGCCCGGTGGAGGAACTGTGCGCCATGAGCGATGACCGGGAAATCTGCCATCGCCTCAACGACCTGCCGCCCGAGGTGTGGCTGTGCATCAGGGACCGGGGTTTCCTCGGCCTCAGTACGCCGCGGGAGTATGGCGGACTCGGATTTTCCCCCCACGCCCAGTCCTGTATCGTGCAGAAGCTCGCCACCCGCAGCAGCGCCGTGGCGGCCACGGTCCTGATGCGGAACTCGCTGGGCCCCGCCATGCTGCACCGCTTCGGCACCGTGGGGCAGAAGAACCAATACCTGCCGCAACTGGCGCGCGGGGAGGAGATTTCCGGTTTCTGCCTGTCCGGGATGGACCCCGGTACCGCCGGCATGCCCGGCAGCGGCGTCGTGTGCAGCGGAAGCTTCAACGAAACGGAAACGATCGGATTCCGGGTCAGCTGGGCGTGCAGCCACATCGCCCTCGGTCCGGCGGCCACCCTGCTCGGGCTCGCGTTCAGGTCCTACGACCCGGACGGTCTTTTGGGAGATGCCCGCGATCTCGGGATTACCTGTGTGCTGATCCCCGCCGATGCCGACGGGGTCACCATGGGCCGCCGTCGCCGGGTGCCCGGTTCCGCGTTTCAGTGCAGACCCGTCAGCGGCAAGGATGTGTTCGTTCCCATGGAATGGGTGATCGGCGGCCCGGAGCGGGTGGGGCAGGGAAGGCGCATGCTGATGCAGGCCTTCACGTCCACGGGCGGCGTGTTCCTGCCCGCCGTCTCGGGCGGGGCCGCCAGGTTCGCCGCCCGCGCCGCCGGCGCCGAGGCGCTGGTCCGCGAGGAATTCGGCCGCGGGGCCGGCCGGTTCCGGGATTCGGGGGAAGTGCTGGCCAGCATCGGCGGCCTCGCCTACCTGCTTGATTCGGGGCGGATCATGATGGCCGCCTCCCCTGGTGGGGGCGAGCGGTCCGCCGCCCTGTCCGCCATCGTCAGTCAACAGTGCGCGGAACTGTCGCGGGAGGTGGTCGATCACGCCATGGACCTACATGGCCGGCGGGCGGCCTGCATGGAAACCGGCAATCCACTCGCCCTTGCCGGCCAGCTGGTTTCAATCGTCGCGGCGATGGAGGACGCGGTGGCTTCCAACAGTGGCATGACGCCTTTCGCCCAGGCTGCGATGCGCGGTCATCCCTGTCTGCTGGAAGAGGTCAGGGCCGTCCATGATCCGGACCGCGAGGCGGGTCTCACGGCATTTGACGCGGCGTTTTGCGGGCACCTGACCGGCTCCATCGAAAACAAGATCCGGACGTTCGTATACGGCCTGAGCCGCGGCCTGCTGGCCCGGGGTACCGGGGACGCACGACTGCTGCGGCACAGCCGCCAGGTGGATTACCTAGGGGCCGCCTTTGCCTGGGTGGCGGACATGACCCTGGCCGTGCTCGGTGGCGACCTGAAACGCCGGGAAATGCTGTCCGGCCGGTTTGCCGACGTCCTTGGCAACCTCTATCTCGCCACGGCGACTATCAAGCGATACCGGGAAGGCGGCGAGGATGAGAACGAGGCGCCGTTGATGGAATGGGCCTGTCAGACAGCGCTTTACCGGGCCCAGCAGGCCCTGGACGGCATTCTCGGCAATTTTCCCCTGCGCTACCTAGGCCCTGCGCTTCGCATCGCTGTTTTTCCGACAGGCCGTTATCTGCGCCAGCCGGATGAGCGGCTGAACCGGGAAGTGGCCGGGATACTGCGGACGCCGGGACCTGTGCGTGACCGTCTCACCGAGGATGTCTACCTGCCGGACGACCCCGGCGAAGTCATGGTGCGGCTTGAGGCCGCAATGGAACTGTGTAGCGAATCGGCGGAACTCAGGAATCGGCTCGGCAGGTCCGGTATTGAACCCGGGGAGGGCAGTCCGTGGAGCCAGTGGCTGGACGGTCGGGTCGCTGCAGGGGATGTCACGGTCAGGGAAGCCGACCTGCTGCGAAGGACCCTCGCAGCGGTTTCGAAGCTCATCGCGGTGGATGACTATCCGGGATACGCGGTGGCTAGGCAGTCCGGTTCCGGAAACGGGGATCAGGGAGAGAAGGGTAACAAGGGAAAAAAGGGGGAAAAAGGCAGGAAGGAGAAAAAGGACAAGAAGTCAAATGCCGGGAATCGCTAGGACGGCGGGGACCACGAATCCTGACACCGGCCGGGAAGCGAGGATTCATCTGGTGACATGACTTGGGGTGCGGGTACCGGATGAAGTCCGAATCCGCACCAACGACTGGGCAACCCATCGGCACCGGACGCTCTCGGGAATCCGCTACCTTAGTTTTCGGTGTATTCGTAATATTGGGGGAGGCCCCCCGGTTCCGGCATATTCCTCAGGGCTGGTACTGTTCATTTCCTCCTTCGTTATTCCAGGTGCATCAGTTCCAGTTGCCCGGATACTCTCGGGCGACGGTCATTTGTCAATAGGATGTCGTAGCCAGCGTTTATCGCAGAGGCTACATGAATGGCATCCGGGAGCGTCAAATTGTATCCGGCACGATAGAAAGCGGCACCGAAAAAAATTCTGCGGTCAGTTGGAATGAGCGTCACAAATTTTTCATCCTGCAGCAGCTGTGAATACTGGCTGACATGCTCTGAATAGCCTTTCCGGAAAGGAATGACCAGTGCTTCGGCCAGAGCAAGTTCACTGCTGTAGCAGGAAACCCGGCCATCCTCCACAGCATCCATGAATGTGTCCAGGATCTGCTGGTATGTTGGCGGTCCTTCGAGAATGAAAATGAAAATATTGGTATCAAGATAGATCTTCCGATCGACAAAGCGTTCTAGGATTCCCATTGCCTTCGTTCATGACTGATGAGTTCGTCGATTTCCCTGACAGATGA
>VYFG01000054.1 GCA_009842505.1 Gammaproteobacteria bacterium | reverse complement strand
CCGCGGCCGAGGCCCATGACTCCGGCCTGTGCGCCAGGCCGATCGAGGACCGGAAAGCCTACGCCCGGGACCTGGAGAACCTTACCCTGGCGAGCCCCAGGGTGAACCGATGGCAGAAGTCGGACAAGGACGCCGCGGAGTGGCTGCCGGAGCACAACCGATGCTGGTATGCCCGGATGATCGTCCAGGTGAAGAGGAAGTGGGGCCTCACCGTGGACCCGGCCGAGAGGGATGCGCTACGGGTGGTTCTGGAGGGGTGCGGCTAGTGTCGCTTTTACGATACTCCTGACCCCGAAACAGACTCCATCATTTCGTCGCGGGACTCCATTCATTTCGTCGCGCTACACTGGCGTGATTTTTTCTGGCATGGCAGGGGAGGCGCGGTATATACAGGCCGCGAATCCGCAACAATCAAAGAGCCTGACCGTCGTGACCGAGGAAATCCAGAACACCGGGCCGGATGAATCCGGCGGCCCCGGCCAATCCGGCGGGGCCCCTACGATCGGCGAACCGGGTCCATTGCGCGGCGACATCTGGATGACTCTCCATACCCTCAAGGCCCAGGAACTGGTTCGGGGACGCCCGGGTACCCAAGGCAGGGAGCCCGTCGTCGGCCTTGGCCTTTTCGCCGACCGGCTCCGCCTGGTTTGGCAGGCCGCGGGCGAGGACGATCCCTGGGCGGACTGGTGGCTGATCAAGGTCGACGAGGCCATCCGGGAGCGCGAGGCCCTGTTTCGGCGCCAGCGGCAGGATCTGGATGGGCGCCTGGCGCGGATGGGTTCCATCGACATCGCCGTACCCGAATCCACGCGCCCGTACCGGATGCCGCTTCGGTTCGCGAGCCCGTACGCCTACCAGGCGGCCGGACTGGTCTCGACCTATGACGCACTGTCATGCGCGGTGCTGGCGGCCTGCCATGTCGGCGTGCTCGGCCGGCCCGAGGGAGGCGATGTCATCCGCCTGGGCGCACGCAGGCTGCGCAGCCTGTTCCTCATCCCCCTGGGCTACCGTTCCCTGGGCATTGATCGGGCGTCGGCCAACGGGGGCAAGGGTGACCGGGCTGTCCGGGAAATGGGCCCGCTGCCGGCGGCGGTGCTGCGCGGCGAACACCGTGCGCCCTTGGCGCCGGAGCTGCGGTCCGCGTCATCCGGGGCCCCCGACCAATCGGAACGGCCAGAAGAAGCGGAACCGCCCCGGGCTCCGGCAGCGCCGGCAATGGAACCATCCCCTGCCGGGTCGGCCCCTGCCGATGCGCCTGAGCGCGGGAACAAGTTTTAACCGTGGCCACTTCGGCAAAGTGGCAACCGAGGCACCTCATGGACCGTGAAACCGGTGCCCAGCGGCCCCTGCATAAGCAGCGCGTGGCCGCCGGTCCATCCTCAACGGAATGGGTTCCATTCCATCACCCTGCCGGGGCAGCCGTCCCGTCGGGGGCGTGGCGGCTCTGGATGTTCCATCCTTTATTCAATCCAGAAGGAGCCAAACATGATGTCAACCAAAGAAACCAAAGAGTATTTCGATCTTCACACCCAGGGTATCGGCTATCTCAGCCGGATCCGGGAGGTAGCGCCGAAAGAGGGGTCCCCCTTCCTCAGCGTCACCGTCGCAGCCCTCCGGGGCCGCGTCGACAACGCCCAATACACCCACTTCGAGTGTCGCGTGTCCGGCCAGAAGACGCAGGAACTCGTGCGTCAGCTGATGCCGGCCGTCGAGGGCAACCTGAAGGTGCTGATCGGCTTCACGCTGAGTGACCTGTATGCCGAAACCTTCACCTTCCAGAACGGCGACAGGGCTGGCGAGACAGGCATCCGCCTGAAAGCCCGGCTCCTCGGCATGGCGTGGGCCAGGGTCGAGGGCCAGCCGTTCTACTCCGCGAAAGCCGAAAAGGCGGGCGCGGCGTAGCTGCACCAACGGCCGGGTAATTTGATTGCCCGGCCGCCTCTCAACCACTTTGTTCAAACCCTCCCGGGGAAGTCCATTCTCCCCGGCGGGGGGAAGGATTGACCCGGGGATCATTCCTATCGGAGAACCAAAATGTCCAAACCTTCCGACATGCTCGACAACCCGGACGCCGGATCGTACTTCGGTCCGGTGATTTCTACCTATACCCGTGACCAGGCCCACCTGGACGGGAACCTGGTCGACGTGGGCGCCATGGCCGGTGAAGCCGGCTTCAGGTGGCCGGTCTCCCTGACCGCCGCCGCCTGGGCCGACTGCGTCGCTTGGTCCGAAGACGATTCGCGCCGGCAGACCGCCCAGGACGAGTCCGGGCGCCTGTGGGACGTGCTCTTCATGGCCGCCTACGCGATCCGCATCGCTGCGGGTTGTGGCGACCGGCTGCTGTTCCCGCTCTACCGGGTGCCCAGGGACGGGCTCACGACATCGGCCCAGGAAGTCACCCTGAAACTGGTGGTGGGTCCCGGCGACGCCGGAGAAGAGGTGGTCACCATCATGCTGCCGGGCGAGGATTGAGGCTGAGTCCCCGACCCCCCGGTTCCTGTACCCGGATGGGCCCGGATCACCCGATCCCTGCCCATCGCCCGTCCCGCCGGAGAGAGATTCTCTCTCGGCGGGATGGTTTTTTCGTGCCCCGTATCCGGTGCGGGGGAAAGAACCCGGAAAAACCGCACCGGAAGCTGTCGGGGTTTTAGCGTGACAGGCCGAAGGAGGAGGGCGAGACTTCGCCCGTGATTGAATTCATCCGTGGCCGCTTCGGCAAAGCGGCAAGAGCGCTCCCGGACCCTTCGATGCGCGACGGCGAAGACCGCGGGTCCTGCCTGGAAGAAGGGCCGGTCACGGAACCGGCCATCCCTGAAGGCCCCCGGCCTTCATCCACCCTGCCGGGTCGAGAGGCATGCGGACGGCAATGCCGCCGATGCCCGTCCCCGGCTGGCCGGGAACGGCGTTCGCCCGCCTCCCGCCGCTCGAAAGAGGTGATCCACCATCCTTGAAAGCGTGTCCGTCAGGGCAGGTTGGTCCACGCCGGCCAGGCTCCCCACCGGGGGCAACCGGCGTTGCCTGATCCAGGCAACTTCAGGTCTTTGGGCGTGGTGTCCCGTGACCGTACCGCGAAGCGGGACCGGATGGTCAAGGCCGCCGGTCGAGTCAGTAGCACTAACCTCAGGAAAACACCTTGAGAGACCTGAACTACCAACTCAAGCAGATGTGCCGCCGCAACCGGGACGGCGGGTACGGGACCCAGAAGAGGCGGAGAGAGGTCCTCATGCTGATCGCCAACCAGCTTCACGAGGCGGGCTTCCGGCACATGGGCGTCCATTCGCTGAAACCGAAGCACGTCGAGGCGCTGGTCGGCCAGTGGCTTTCGGAAGGATTGTCGGCGGGGACCATGAAGAACCGGTTGGTGGCGATTCGCTGGTGGGCCAAGAAGGTCAACCGGGCGAGCGTCGTCGCCCAATCGAACGAGTTCTACGGCATCCCGGATCGGAAGTATGTCACCAACGTCTCCAGGGCAACGACGCTGGGTGCGAAGGAACTTTTCCGGATTCCCGACCCCCGTGTCCGGATGAGCCTTTGCCTGCAGCGGGCATTCGGCCTTCGCCGCGAGGAGGCGATCAAGTTCATGCCGCGCTATGCGGACCGGGGCGACCAGATCGTCCTCAAGGGGAGTTGGACCAAGGGCGGCAAGGAAAGAAGGATTCCCGTGATCACCAGGGAACAGCGCAGGGTTCTCGACGAGGCGCGCCGTCTGGCCG
Organism: Gammaproteobacteria bacterium; assembly: GCA_009842505.1. GTDB lineage: Bacteria > Pseudomonadota > Gammaproteobacteria > Arenicellales > Poriferihabitantaceae > VYFG01. Next base: position 5,975 of record VYFG01000054.1, on the reverse strand, counting down.
GCGGGGGTTCATTGATTCCAAGCGCGAAGAACTACAAGAAACACCTGCGCGTCTACGAGTCCCAGGTCGCGCGCGCGGGCCTGTCCCGGATGCACGGTCTTCGCCATGCCTATGCCCATTGGCGGTACGAGATGCTGGCCGGGTGGCCGCCGCCGGCGGCAGGCGGCCCCGGGCACGGCGAACTCACGCCCTGGCAGAAGGAAAAGGACCGGGAGGTGCGCCAGGTCATCAGCCGGGAACTGGGTCACGAGCGGCCCCAGATCGTCTCCGTGTATTGCGGAAGGTAGGAATCCTGCCGCCGGGCATCCCCGGACGAAGTTTTGCCGGAGTTGCCCCGTCACTCCGTGAATGCACCCGGGCGGTAGTCATGGAATGCATCCGCCCGGCCCCGGGGTCGTGGTGTGGATACTGCCGCAGGGAAAGAGCCTGTGCACCGGCAGCACCGAAATCAATGACGGCCGGCCGGACCCGGTGCGGCAGTCCGGACCGGATTCCGGGCCCTGGTTTGCGAAAAATCCGGACGGGCCGGCGGCAGGGATGATTAAGCCCCCGTTCAGGCCGGGTGGCCGACAATGGCGCTCCGAACCCTATGGCTCTGGAGGATCATCATGAACCGAAAGCCGACCATGATTCGCCGCCTTGTCACCCCGCTTCTGGTATCGGGCCTTCTGGTCGCGTCCGGGAGCGCCTCGGCCGACCACAGGCGGCATTCCAATGACGTCGCCGAGGGACTGCTTGCCGGCGCTCTTGCGGCATTGACCATCGGGATCATCGTCGGGGAGATCGATGGATGGCATGACCGGAGGGTTACCTATTACCGGCCGGACCCCTATCACCCATCCTGGCGCTATCGTTATGCGCCCCGCCATCACGGATGGGGTCATCGCCACTGGAAGGGCCATCGCCACTGGAAGGGTCATCGTCACTGGAAGAAGCATCGCCATGGCTATCGTCACCGGCCACCGCATCGGGCAAGGAATTGGCGGGCCGAACGGGGCAGGGACGGCAACCGCCCGTCCCACGACCGTCGGGGCTGGAACCGGGTGCATTGAACGACCCGGCGGGGCCCTGACTGTTCCGGGACGCGCTCGGGAGTTCGTTGAACCCCCCGGTCCCTGCAGGCCCGTCGCGGGCTATTCGGTCTACGCTGATACAGCGGATGGGATGAGCCGGCGGTTCCGTTCCGGTTTCGTCCTGCCGCCCGGGGCAATGGAAACGCGCCGCTTCGATTCGTCGGCTACCGCACGCCGGTTGCCGGCCGGGCATCGGTACGGCGTCCGGTTTTCCGGAACGTGACCTGATCGCGATTGCGGGATGCCGGCCCGGGGGCCGGTCAATTCCGTTCCCCGGCCCTCCTTGCCGGGAGGAAGTCCGGCTGCGGGGCATTCGCGATAGAATTCACCCATGATCATCCATCGGGCCTTCATCCGGGAGGTGCTGCAGACCGCCGGCGCGGTCATTGTCATCATTCTCTCGATTTTCCTGGCAACCCGGGCCGTGTATTTTCTTCGCCAGGCGGCGGAAGGCGACATACCGATCGGCGGCGTGACCCTGCTGGTGCTGCTGAAGACGATCACCTACCTGGACATCATGGTCCCCCTGGTCGTCTACATCGCCATGCTCATGGTGCTGGGACGATGGGTCCGGGACAACGAACTCACGGTGATCAGTGCCTGCGGCATCAGCATGGGCAGGTTCATCCGCCCGACGTTCATGCTGTTCCTGGGGGTGGGATCCGTCGTTGCGCTGCTCTCGCTCTACCTGTCCCCGATGTCCGTGGAGATCTCCCACAGGAAGGAACGTGAATACCGGAACCGCACTGACGTCGCCGGCCTTCTGCCGGGAGTGTTCACCGAGACCCGGAGCGGCAGGGGGGTGATCTTCGTCGAGCGCTACGACAGGGCCACCGACACCTTTCATGATGTCTTCGTCTACAACGGCAACGGCGAGGAGGAAAGCGTCGTGGTGGCCGGAGTGGGCGAACGGTCGTTCGACGAGGCTGCCGGCAGCGATTTCCTCGTTCTCAGGGAAGGCACCCAGTACCGGGGCGTCATCGGGGCGGCAGAATACGGGGTACTGGATTTTGAAAGCTACGGCCTGCGTCTCGATCGGAAACCCGGTGCCGATCCCGCCTTGCCGCCCAAGGCGAGGGCAACCCGGGACCTTCTCGCCGGCGACGATGCCGCGACCGCGGGCCAGTTCCACTGGCGCCTTTCCAAGGTGGCGATGCTGCCGGTTCTGATGCTGTTCGCACTGGCGTTTTCCTCCATCCACGGTCGCGGGACCCGCTTCCCCGGCATGTTGATGGCGCTGCTGGTCTATTTCGGCTACTTCAATAGCCTGGGCTTTGCTGCGGCGCTGGTCAACCGGGGGGCGGCCGGACCCTATTCGACCCTCTGGGCCATTCATGCCGGTTTCCTGGCGCTTGCGCTCTACCTGTTTCACCGGCGGAACCGGAACCAGCCTCTCCTGCCCTGGCCGGCGAACCAGGGGCCGAAGGCATGAAGATCCTCAACCGCCATGTCGGCCGCACCATCCTCCGGCACACGATGATGTCCATGGCGGTGCTGCTGGTTCTGTTCGCCGTGATCGAGTTCATCGAGGAGATCGGCAACGACGAATACAGCTTCTCCCAGGTCTCCCTGCTCGTGCTGCTGTCCGTCCCGCGGATGGTGTACGAACTCTTTCCCATGGCGGCCCTGCTCGGCACCACGGTCGGCCTGTCCGTACTTGCCGTTGATTCCGAGCTCGTCGTGATGCGGGCCACCGGCATGTCCATCGCCGGCATCACCATGGCGGCGCTCAGAATGGGTACCCTGTTCGTGATCGCCGCAATGCTGATCGGGGAGTTCGTCACGCCCGTCACCGAACGCCAGGCCCAGCGCGTCCGTGCCGGGGCGCTGCAGCAGGATATCCAGCAGAAGAGGGACTTCGGGCTGTGGATACGCGATGCCCAGACCTTCGTGAATATCGGCGAGGTGCTGCCGGATCTGACGCTCCTTGGGATCAGGATCTTCACCTTCGACGACGAAAGGCGCCTTCGCTCCATGGTCGCCGCAGGGGAGGGGGTATATGTGGACGATCACTGGCGCATCAGCGATGTCCGGCAGACCCGCATCGGCCCCGAAGGCCATGTTGAAGCCACGTCCGCAGAAAGCGACCGGTGGCAGACCAGGGTCACGCCCCGGGTGCTTTCCGTGTTCCTGGTCCGCCCGGAACAGCTCTCCTTCTGGCAAGTCAGGCACTACATCCGGCACCTGGCCGCCAACCAGCAGCAGACGGAACCCTTCGAGCTTGCCTACTGGGGCAAGCTGATGCTGCCGCTGTCCACCGCCCTGATGGTGCTGCTGGCCATCCCCTTCGTCTTCGTCAACATCCGTTCCGGCGGCGTCGGCCGCAGCCTGTTCATCGGCATCATGCTCGGTCTCGGCTTCTACGCGGTCAACCAGGGATTCGGCTATGTCGTTCTGGCAAACGGCATCTCCCCCTTTCTCGGTGCCACGGTTCCCGTTGCCGGCTTTCTGCTTCTCGCAATGGTCATGATGCGGCGGATCGGGTAGGCCCATCCGCCAAGGCCGGGCCCGGGGAGCATTACTGTTGCCGGCAGGCGCCTGCCGCCGTGGTCCCGGGGACCGGGAAAGCCCCGCGAAATCCGCTCACACGGGCACGTGCGGAAATGCCGATCAGAACGAGGCGCGCCAGCCGGCGAGAAGGGAGAGTCTCGGCCGGGCCTTTTCGTCGTGACCGGCATGGCGGGTCGCGATGGTTCCGAGCCGGAGGGAGCCGGCGCCGAGCGGCCGCTCCCAACGCACCGACAGGTCGATCTGCCTTCCCGTGGGCGCTAGGTCGGCGGTGAACTGCCGCCGCAGGATACCTCCGTCTCGGGTGCGGCCCGTCGGAATGGAAAGGACGGCATCGCCGGCCTCTACCCGTAACGGCTGGGTGAGGGAAACCAGCAATAATGCCCCGGCCCCGGCGACTGGCCGGGAGGCATGGAATGCGAAGGCGCTGGTCGCGAGGGGTTCGAGACTGGTGATGATCCCTTCGTCCAGGCTCGGCCGAACCATCCCGAATTCGGGACCGCCTCCCAGTCGCCAGCCGCCCGTTTCGGCACTGAGATCGAAGCCGACGAAGACCGAGTCGGCGGCAAGGTTGCCGAATGCCCCCTGTCCGGTGCTGGAAAGCATGCTGCCGCGTTCGTTGAGCCAGCCGGCACGCAGGCCGAGGGGGGAGCTCGCGGGGCGCCAGGCGATGGACGCGCCGGAAACCGGCCGCGGGTTCTCCCCGACGCCTTCGGTCGTGAAGGCGGTGGTTGCGATGCCCCGCAGCCGCCGGGCCGTGAAGGTGACGGCATCGTCAGGGAGCAAGGCATGGCCGTTGCCTGTCCAAGCCGGTGTCCGCCGCATGTCGAACCGCATGCCGGCCAGTGCCGTGTTGCCGTTCCACTCGGCAGCCTCCTCCTGCCGGTCATGGGGCAGCGGTTCCATGAAGTCGCGCAGCTGGGTGTCGAGAAGCGGCGGTCCCGGCGCTACCACCAGGCGGCCGAGGTCGTACCAGAACGGTGCGCCCAGCGTGTCGAAGGTGGCGATCTCCTGCCGGGAAAACGCGCTGGCGGGACCGTCGCCGAACGCCGTGCCGAGCCGGAGGCTGGACTCCTTCAGGGGAATGCCGGTTCCAAGGACGCCGTCCCCGGGCATGACGGTGGGTTCCCCATAGGGCGACAGCGCCGCGTCGAGGTCCATCATCCCCTGCCCGTAGACGGAACGGTCGGCAAAGCGACCGTTTTTGTCCGCGGTCTCGAACAGACGGGTCACCAGTTCCTCGCTTGCGAGCTGGTCACGGAAGAACTGCTTCATCAACGCGAGGCCCCCCGTGACCATCGGGGCCGAAAACGAGGTTCCCGACAATTGTGCAAAGCCCCGGACGACCTCACCCTGGTAGTTCTCGATCGGACCAAATACTCCGAAACTCAGGTTCAGCACGTCCAGGTCAGGGGAGAGAATCCGGCGGTACAGGTCGGCCCAGGATTCGTCGAACTGGGCCAGTCCGGAAAGGGATATCGCCGAGATAGCAAAGTCCGGAGGAGGGGCGTCGCCGAGGGGAATGGCGAGCGCCTTCAGCCTGGCATAGGGGACGATGCCGGTGTGCTGATACTCGAAGTCCGGGTTCTCCCTGCCGGCGATGATGCTGGCAACGCCGGTGCCGTGGGAAAATCCGTCCTCACCGGTTTCATCTGTGGCGCCGGAGAAAAATTGCTCGGTCACGTCCCCGGCAGCCACGCCCTCAACGAACGAACGGTGTTCGAGATCGATGCCGGTGTCGAGCACCCCCACGGTGACGCCGAGGCCGGGCCGCTCGGATCCCCGGACCGTCTGCAGATGGCCCCAGGCCTCGGCAAGCCTGATCTCCTCCAGTGCCCAGCGGTCATCGAAGCCCGGGGAGGACCGTATCCCTTCGGCGGCATCCAGGACCGCAGCGTTGTACGCTTCCTTCTCCAGGCAACCCAGGGCCGTGTCGACACACGTTTTTTCGCCGACCCCAACCCCGCCGCTGCCACCGCCGCCGCACCCCGCCAGGAGGATGAAGGAAGCGAGGAGCAGCGCGCCCGTGTGAAACGAGGGACCGGCGGCCGGGCGCGGGGAGTTCTTCATTATTGGGATCGGGTGGTGGGCCAAGCAATGGGCGATGATGCAACGGTACTTGATCCACGGACAGCATGCAAAGGATTGTGTCCGAGCCGCATGCGACGAATCGCCGCCGGTCGGGCCGTACCTGCGCGGGTGACGGTCTCCGGCAGACCCGCCCCGAAATCACCGGTACCGCGATTGTGCTCCCGTCTTCCGGACGGAATGAAAGGCTGTCCCGGATGGCATCCCCAGGGCCGGAACCGGCGAATCCCGGCCTCCGTTCCCGGATGGTTCTAGAACACCCGGACGAGGGTCAGTTCACCGAACGTGCGCTGGTAGTCGTGCAGC
>VYFG01000106.1 GCA_009842505.1 Gammaproteobacteria bacterium | reverse complement strand
TTTGAATCGAATCGATTTTCCTGATTATTGCCAAAGTACATTGGCGCGTAGTCACAGAGATGGATGCGCATCCAAGGATGCACCTTTGACACATGTTTGATTGCTAATTTCTGGTTATTAAACGCCTTGTCAGGCTGCAGAAGCCGCGGTGGACGACTCATGATGGTCGCTAAGTGGTGCCGTGATGGCCATATGTGCGAGCAGCACGCTTCACATCCTCAAGTTTTCCTTTGAGAAGCAAATCAATTGGCCGCTTACCTCCTAGTGCATAATCGTGACCCAGGAAGAAAATGACTTTAGTCATCGGGTCCGCGTCGCCCAGGATCTCCATGATTTCTTCGATGCCGGGCACCATTCCGGTGTATTGAAACTGCCATGCCGGATAGACGTAACCACGTCCGCTTTCAACTCCCAATAGCTTGCCTGCTCTGCGACGTAACCCAACTGCTTGCCTGGTGATTCCAAGCAAAGTTCCAGCACTTGACGGGCTTAGAACACCGCCATCTTGTTCGAGTAGTTTGTGACGAGCTATAGCACCGCGTATTCTGACTTTTTGCTCCGCAGATTCCTTAATTGGTGCTAATGCCAGAGTTTCCACTAATGTCCAAAAATCGTCGGGTGCCGATAGGGCTTTTGCTCGGTCTCGGTTTGGCAGCGAGCAAATCGCATCGTGAAAGTAGCGTTCGATCCGCGCCAAGAGGGCAGCCTCGGCTGGGCTTCTAGTCTCTTCAATTGCTGCTCTCTGCATTGTATGGATCTTGGGAAGTCGATAATCTCGACTATACGATAGCACATATGTATTTATATGGAAAGAACGGAAAGTTACTATAGAGCGCTCCTGTGAAGTACGTCAATCCAGTAAATAGTGAGTAAATGTGAGGCCAGACCGCATGTCCCGGCCTAGAACTCCGCCTCCCTGGCACGGACAATTGCCGAAACCACCTCGTTGTAGGGTGCATCGAGTCCCACCTCCGAAGCCACGCGGGGCACCATGCCGTTGATGGCGTCGATTTCTGACCGGCGGCGGGCGAGGTGGTCCAGCAGCATGGACGGGCGCGAATCGGGTATGTTGCTGCCGAAGGCGGACACGTGGTGGTCCACGTCGTCGAATTCCAGGCGGATGCCTTTTCTGCGCGCGACGGCATCCGCTTCCCGGGCGCAGCCCAGTGACACCGACCAGGATTCCCGGTCGGCCATCATTTCCCCGATGGTGCGGTTGAACACGGTGCACGGCGCACTGAATGCCACGTTGCAGATGAATTTTTCCCAGATGAGTTGATGGATGTCGTCGAAGGTCCTTACGTTGAAACCGGCGTCACGCCAGACCTCCGCCACCCACTCCAGCCGGTCGGTCAGTGTTCCGGACAGCTCGCCGATGCGGATCAGTTGCATCCCGTTGTGGTGGACATGGCCCGGGCCTTTCACCGAAGCGCCGAAACCGCCAGCCACGCCGAGCAGGATGCGGTCGCTTTCGATCGCGGACTGGATCCGTTCCCCCGCGCCAAGTCCGTTCTGGATGGTCAGGATCAGGCATTCCGCATCGACAATCCCTTCTGCCGCCCTGGCCGCGTCGGCAACTCCGGAAGCCTTGGTCGCGATGATCACGAGGTCGCAGGCACCGATGCCGTCGGTTGTGGTGTGGGCATCGACGGCTACCGTCCGGTCGCCGCTCGCGCCTTCCACCCTGAGGCCATGATTCCGGATCGCGTCGATATGCTCTTGCCAGATATCAACCACGTGGACCTCATTGCCGGCATCCGCCAGCAATCCGGCATAGATGGAGCCCATGGCGCCGGCGCCGATGACTGCAATTTTCATGTTGGGCGATTCGGTGATTTCGGTTGTTCTATAGCCGGGTCCGCGGACCCGGGCGATCCCATACCAACCGAATCTATCGATATTTGCACCGCTGCGCCACAGGCCCGGACAGTCCATGGCGCCCGAATATTCCCGGCGACAGCTCAGACCGCCAGGGGGGAGGGGCTCACGACCATGCCGTCGTCGTCAATGTAGACCCAGTTCCCGGGCCCGACGGCAATCCCTCCGATGGAGATGACGGCTTCCTCCGTGCCGCCTCCCTTCATGGCGGGCCGGCGCGGGCAGGTGCCCAGTGCGAGCACCCCCAGGTTCATCGTGGCGATCCGCGCCGAATCCCGTATGCAGCCGTTTACCACGACGCCGGCCCAGCCGTTCGACACGCCGAGGTCTGCCAGGCGGTCACCCAGCAGGGCAAATTCGCGTGCCCCGCCGCCGTCCACTACCAGCACCCGCTCCCTGCCGGGACGGGACAGTGCTTTTTTTACCAGGAGGAAATCCGACTGCACCCGGACCGTGGCGACCTCGCCGTGAAACCGGTTGACGCCGCCGAAATGCCGCAGGCCCGCATCGATGACCCGGACCCGGTCGCCGTACCGGTCACAGAGGTCCGCGGTATCGAAACTCAAGCCGGCTCCCCCGGCGGCGGTACACAGACGGATTCGTAGGGGTAGCGTTCCCGGATGTGGCCGACATGCTGGAACACGTCCAGGACAACCTCGTAGGCTGCGGGCGTGATCGAGACGTGGGGTGTCCAGCAGCCGAGCTCCTGGTAGCCCCTGATACACCTAGCCAGGGCTGCCGGGTCGGTGTCCGGGAAATAGTCCTTTTCCATCATCGCGACTTCTTCGGCGGGGGCGGCGTTCAGGTACCGGCGGGCCCTGGCGTAGGCCCGGGTGAAAGCCGCCGCCGCATCGGTATCCAGCCATTCCCTGGAAGCCGCCAGGCTGGAGAACGCGCACGGGCCGATCCTGGGGCCTACCCGGGCCACGATGTGGCCGACCCCGTCCGCTTCCAGCTGGTGGGGAAACGGCCCCTGCTGCTGCACATACTGCCCCCGGCCTTCGCGAAACGCCGCATCGATCTCCGTCGCGCCTCCGGGGGTGATGGCGACGATCCTGTCAAAATCGATTCCCGCCCTGTGGCATCCGTACCGGAACATCGCATTGGGCTGTCCGCCCCGAAACATCACCACCTCCGCGCCTTCCAGCCTGTCCCAGGTGAAATCCGGATCAGGGTCCCTGGCGGTGATGAAGAATCCGTCCATTTCATTGACCTGTGCGAAATGCACCACGGACGGCGCCTCGCCTTTCAGCAGGGAATTGAACCCCTGGCTCGGCGCGGACTGGATGACATGGGCGCTGCCATCGATGATGGCTTCGACGGCGGATTTGCCGGGCGGTGCCACGGACCAACGGTATTCCAGCCCTTCCTCCTTCAGGAAGCCACCCGCCATGGTGACGATGAGCGGCGAATAGAACGCGGAAAAGAGCGTGAACTGGATGGAGACGTCGGGCATCGTCGGCCGGTGAAGGACAGTGCGGGCATGATACTGTGTCTGCCGGTTTCAGCCAATCCGCCGGCGGCCGACTTCCAGTCCGGTGGTCCGGATGCGGCCAGGCAGGTGACGGAGGCGTAAAATACTGTCGCGGAATCGGCAGGGAGGCGCTTGGTCTCCGGTTCGGAGCTGCGCTCTAATCGCGTTATCATTTCCGGCGGGAGATCGTGATGTCAGCGGGCGTTGGATGCGCGGATACGATCCGGAGCAGTTACGCGAAGGACGGATTCTGTTTTCCCATACCGGTACTGGGTCCCGGCGAACTGAAGCGTTACGGGTCCGACCTTCTGCGGGCATGGGAGCGCGGCCAGGCACTGAAGCTGGGGAACAAGGGACAGCTGAACTTTCCCCATGTGCTGTTCCCCTTTGCCTACGAGATCGTGCGGCACCCGGGAATCCTGGACGCCGTGGAAGCGGTCATCGGTCCGGACATCCTGGTCTGGGGCGGGACCTTCTTCTTCAAGCCGCCGCACAGCGGCGGTTTCGTCAGCTGGCACCAGGACCTGACCTACTGGGGCCTCGCCGAGACGGACGGCCTTGTCAGTGCGTGGCTGGCGCTGGAAGACGTGGACAGGGAGAACGGGTGCATGCAGTTCCTGCCGGGAACCCACCAAGGCGGCCTGCGTGTCCATTCGGATACCTGGACCGCGAACAATATCCTGACACGCGGACAGAGTATTGCCATCGACGAGGATGCTTGCGATATCGTCCACGTGGAACTCCGCGCGGGAGAGATGTCCCTTCACCACGGCCACCTGCTGCACGCATCCGGCCCCAACCATTCCGGGCGCTGGCGGCTGGGATTCAACATCAATTACATCACCCCGGGGAACCGGCAGACGGTGGCGCCCAGGGATTTCGCCATGTTGGTGAGGGGCAAGGACCGTTTCGGGCACTTCAGTCATGTTGATCCCCCCGCCGGTGAACTCGACGAGGCCGCCCTTGACTGGCACCGGCGGATCCTGGACGCGCAGAACGATGCGCTGTACAGCGAGGGCGCCGCGTAGCGGGCGCGGGGAACGGACCGCTACGTTGCCGGGGCGCGCTCGATCCGTGCGATCTTTTCCCGCAGGTTCAGCCGGTAGAAGTCCCTGAGCTCATCCGAAATCGCCCTTGGGCCGGCGTTGAAGGGGCGCAGGAAGCGGGCCTCCAGGTGATGGCAGTACCGGGCCGCGTAACGGTTGGCGGTCTCGTAACGGTTCCGCTCGCTGTCATCCAGGGTCTCGTCGAACCTCACCTGCTGAAACAGCCTGTGGTGCAGCGCCGGAGGCACCGCCCCCAGCCCCTGCCGGCCAAGCAGGTTGATGCTGGATACGAACTTGTCCACTTCGGCCTGCAGCTCCAGTTCAAGGCGGCTGGTGGACCGTGATTCCCGGGCACGCCAGACCAGGTGGACGAAATGGCTCACCCCCTCCAGCGCGGTGCAGAAATCGGCCAGGTTCCCGTCGTGCAGGCTGTGTTCCGGATCGTCCGCAACCAGCCTGCCCACCAGGTCCGCGTCGAGGAACAGCGACACGCCGAGCCCGTCATCCTGTTCCCGGACCAGCAGCAGTTCGTCCGCATCCCGCGCATGTTCCCGCCCTTCCAGGGCCCGTGCCAGGTGACGGTCTGTGATCAGGAAGTCATCCACGTCCTGACAGGTGTCGATCCCATAGATCTGTTCCAGCCGGTCCTGGAGGGGGCGCAGCTTGAGCACGGTCTCAGTGCTTCAGCCCGACCGCGGAACCGGTGACGGGGATGATGCCGAGTCTCTGCAACTGTCCCCGGGCACGCCTGCTGCCGGTCCGTTGCCAGATCTCGTAGAGACGCATGATGTCATGGTCGTTTCGCAGGCCCGTCTGGTCGCCGACCTCGTTCAGTACATCGACGAACCGGGCGAACTTGGTGCCGAGTTCGCCGAAGACCTCGCTGAATGCATGCCAGCGGGCTAGTTGCCGGCTGGTGCTGGAAAGGCAGCCGTATGCAAGACCCCCCATGGTGATGTAGTAGTCCACATCGACCACTTTCCGGTTCAGGCTGTCGGAGAAAATCCCCGAGATGAACAGGGCGACATCCCCCAGGCGCTTGAGTGCGTGGTTGCGCTTTTCGATACTGGGCGCTTCCATGGCTTCGCCGTAGAGCAGTGCCAGGGGCTGTATCGTCGGGCCGTCCGGCGAGGCCTCGAACAGGGCCTCGCTGCTGGCAAACGTGCTCAGGAGATTGATCAGGTAACAGACGGATTCCGCGCTGGCTTCAAGATGCTGGTTCTCCACCGCCTCGTTCACCAGCCCCTGGAAAAAATCCGCGACACTGGCCTCGACGACCAGCTGGCTGCCGGCATGTGTGCCCATGCGATCCTCCTGTTATTGTTGGTTACCCTGAATATAGAACCCCCGGCGGCATTTGTTAAATCAGCACTCTTGCTAAATGGCTGCCAAATTGCGCCTCCCACCGGGCCGTCATCGGTCCCCCCGGGAAGGTTGTCATGCCCGCGGGGAAAACTGATAATGCCGATCACCATCAACCGTTGATGTTGCCCGGATATGGAAAACACAGGTGTAGTCATCTCGGGCGGGGGCATTGGCGGATTGTCGGCGGCACTCTCCCTGGCAAGAAACGGGATTGCCTCCACCGTGCTTGAGCAGTCGGCGAAGCTGGGCGAGATCGGCGCCGGGATTCAGATCGGCCCGAACGCTTTCCACTGCTTCGACTATCTGGGTATCGGCGACGAGGCGCGGCGGGTGGCGGTTTACATTGACCAGTTGCGGTTCATGAATGCGAAGGACGGCAACGAGATCTGCCATATCCCCCTTGACGGCCAGTTCCGGAACCGGTTCAAGAACCCCTACGCGGTGGTTCACCGCGCTGATCTCCACGGCGTGCTGCTGGAGGCCTGCCGGTCCAACGACCGGGTAACCCTCCGGACCAGCAGCCGGGTGACGAGCTATGACCAGGATGGCGGCCTGGTTCATGCACGGCTCGAGGATGGGGGCACCGTGGCGGGTGTGGCGCTGATCGGTGCGGACGGGCTGCATTCGCCGGTCCGGGCGCAGCTGGTGGGTGACGGGGCGCCGCGTGTCTCGGGTCATGCGACCTACCGCTCCGTGATTCCGGCGGACCGGATGCCCGATGACCTGAAATGGAATGCCGCCACGCTCTGGGCCGGCCCCCGGTGCCACATCGTGCATTATCCGCTGAAGGGCGGCGAAGTTTTCAACCTGGTGGTGACCTACCACCGGAACATGCGGGAGGCCGTGGCCGGCAAACCGGTGGATCCCGAAGAGGTCAGCGAGGGTTTCGAGCAGATTCATCCGCGGGCGCGGCAGGTGATCGAGCACGGCGAGAACTGGAAGTTATGGGTGCTTTGTGACCGCGACCCCATCGTGAACTGGGTCGCCGGCCGGGTGACGCTGCTCGGGGACGCGGCGCATCCCATGTTGCAGTACTTCGCGCAGGGTGCCTGCATGGCCATGGAGGACGGGGTGTGCCTGGGTCACATGATGCGGGTTCACGAGACGCCGGAAGACGCGCTCAATGCCTATTGCAGCCAGCGCATGGTGCGGACGGCCCGGGTCCAGCTGGGCGCCCGCATCATCGGCGACTACATTTACCATCCCTCCGGCGCAGCGGCCAGGGTCAGGGACCACGTCATGGGAAGCAAGACGCCCGAACAGTGGTACGACGATCTTGAGTGGCTGTACGGCGGCAACGGGCTGGAAGCCGGGTAGTCGGCCATCCAACAAAGAGAGGAAACCATCATGCCAGTCATCGAAACGCCGGAGGTCACGCCGGAAAGGGCCTGGTACTACGACGTGGCTGACCTGACCGAGCAGTACATGGAGACCCATGCGCGGGTGTACTGCAATTCGGGAATGGTCGGAATATGGATATGCCCATACGTCTGTACATCGTACCGGAACCTGGCGGTTATCGTCTTTCGGAGGTGACTCCTTCCCTGGCGGCAGAATTTCGTCACGGGATGCGGGACAGGCCCGTGCCAGAACGGATGCTGATGATGCATATTGAATATGTCGGAGGCTGCTCACAATCCAAATCCTCCAGGTTCATGGGCTGCGTGCAGAAGCCGGAATGCGAAGAATACGGTATGGTGGTCCTGTGGAGGGAAGTAAGATGCGGCAAGTCAAGATCAGCGAGTAGTCCGGCCGCTGCTGAAACGAACTTTCATTGATCTTGAAATTTGCACCATCGCTGACTGGCAGTTTAACCCCTCGGGAAAGTCTCCAGCCGGGTGGTCCAAACAAGTGGAGCAGCTAAAACTCAATAAGGCATCGAATGAAACAGCCTCTCCACGGGCAAAAGGCACCTCCAGCTTACTTATGAGTCGCAAAAGGGACTGAAGCTAAGAAGTCCAGCTTTGTTTGATTTGGTTGCCCAAGCGTCGGCATCTTCCGGCGCTGCCCTGAGTTTCGCCTCCGGCCACTCCTTTGCCAATTTGCGATTTAGCTCAGCAAAGTTTTCCTGACCTTCGGGAAGATTGTAGTCGGCAAAAATGGCATCGACCGGGCACATCATCTGACACAGCGCACAATTTGCGCACTCGTCAGGGTCAATCACCACAAAATTCTCTCCTTCGCGGAAAGCCTTTTGAGGGCAAACCTCGACGCATTCTGTGTACTTACATTTGATGCAAGATTCTGTCACAACATGTGCCACGGTCAATGCTCCTGAGCTTGGTTACGTGCCAAAACCGGCGGTGTTCGCGAAAATATTCGGCTTCCGGTAAACTGCCAACAAGATGCAGCCTTCATCCGACTTGGTTTCATGCATCGAGCCCGGGCGACGGTAGACAAATTCACCTGCGCGGCAGATACCGTCATGATCGTAGAAGGATCCTTCTAGTACCCAGCTTTGCTCGATCTCCGGATGTTTGTGAAATGGAAGTACGGCACCCGGCTCCCACTTGAGCAGCACCGTCATCGATCCTTCATCGTCATCCCGGAACAAGACCTTGGTTTGAATTCTTGGGAACTGAGACGGCGTCCACTCCATGTCATCCGGTTTGATGTACACCGATCCCCCTTTGGTAGGTTCAAGTTTGCCTTTCAGGCGTTCCTTGAAGTGGTTTTGATTGGGTTCTGCTGTCATAGTTCATTCTCCAATTGAGTTGAGTTAAATGCTCTTCTGGCAAAGGGTGTTGATTGACCAGATGCCCGACATAGTCACTGATTTGGTCAACTCGGCTCAGAATCATCAGACGAGATGACCACCAAAGCCTTAGCATCATCATTCACTGCTCGACCTCTGTGTGGAAGCGATGCGTCAAAAATGATGCTGTCTCCGGCTCTAAGAACCCACTCTTCGTCCCCAACGCGAAACTCGAGCTGACCACTCAGTACAAAGACGAACTCTTGGCCTTCGTGTTCAAAAAAGACGTCTTCTCCAAGTTCGGTTGGGAACGTGAAGACAAACGGATCCATTCGCTTGGTTGGAAACCGCCCCCCGAGACTCTGATAGTCGTATCCAAATGTCGTCCCACCGCGAACCACTGATCGCCTTTGTGTCGCCCGGACAACGGAGGCCTGAGGATCGGCTTCAGCGTCTAAAGAATCGTCCTGGAATATCTGTGAGAGTTCGATTCCAAGTGCCGCGGATATCCGTGCTAAGGAACCTATGGGCGGTACTTTCTTCGCGTTCTCAATTTTCGACAGATAACTCTTGGTGAAGCCCGTTTTGTCCGCGAGTTCATCCAACGACAACCTTCGTTCAGATCTGAGCTGCTTCAAGCGTCCGCTGATGTGTGTGCTAATTTTGTCCATATCAAATTACTACCGTGTTCATGCGTTGTTCGTTTGCTTGCAACGCAGCAGTATATTCGATGATTCGAGCGGTTTCGCTTGCTATCTGCTCACCTAGCGTCTTCGCGATAAGGTGCAGCGTAACATCAATTCCAAGGCACACTCCGCCTCCGGTAATGACAGATCCGGCATCGACTAACCGAGCGATCTTGACATCAATAGCGGGATAACCGCTTGCGAGAAGCTCCAAAGGAGAGTGTTCGGTGCCGGTGACCTCTTTCTTCGTTGTCGCGGGTAATCCATCAAGCAAGCCCGCGGCTGCCAATATGAGACCTCCGGTGCAAACCGCGGAAACGATCTTGTTTGTTGCGGATCGTTGCAGGAACTCGAGAGTGCGAGTGTTCTTTACCTGCGCCTCCCAACCGGGACCACCATTGACAATTATGGCATCAAACTCGGGACAATCGTCGAATCCATATTGAGCGCCAACCATCAAATCATTGGTAAGCCGAACGGCGCCAGACAGCTCTGAAACGGTAAACAACTCGATGTGCGGAGCGACGCGTTTCGCCATCGACAAAACGCCAAATGTCGCGCCGATATCGATTGGCTCAACGTCATCATAGATGAACACGGCGAAGCGAACGATTTTGTCAGCCATTTTCAGTGCACGCCTTGATTTGTCCGGTGGAGTCTGAGTGGTTGCATTATGACAAAAATTTCCTAATAGTCAACATATGGATTCAAAGTTTCCCATTATGGTCGATTGGCATCAAAATAGAGACATTTTGGAGATTATTATATAATACGT